>SHBD01000009.1 GCA_004212735.1 SAR116 cluster bacterium | reverse complement strand
CGTGATGCTCTTGCCGCTGCTTTGCGGGTTGGGTTGAATGTGAAGCTGGAGGATTTGGAAGGCTTTGGTGGTGTGGAAGAGGTTCATTTCACCTCATTTGTGTTGCAATAGGGTTGGGCGTGCTGGCTGTTTGGCTGGCTGCCGGATCAGGTGAAAATTTGGGTATGAAAAGGTGGCATTGTGGCATCAACGCGTAAATTGAGCAGTGATGAGGTCAACGCGCTAATCGAGGGGTTGGGCGAGGATGGCGGCGATAGCGCTGCGACGTCTGCCGAGGACAAGGACGTCCGGCCTTTTCAGTTTGGCTCGGACGATCTGTCGCTGCTTGGCGATTACTACGCGCTACGCATGATCAATGAACGCTTTGCCCGGATGGCGCGGCAGGTGTTTCTGCCGATGCTGCGTATCCAACCCCGCATTTCGTCTTTCCCACCAGAGGTCAAGACCTTTGATGAATACACCGCGGGTATCGAGAATTTCATGAGCCTGAACATCAGCCGGATTGAAGAGCTGCGGGGCAGCATGCTTATCGTGCTCTCACCAACCTTCATCTCGGTGCTGACCAACGCCTATTACGGTGGCAAGATCAAGCCACTGGCGACCGCGCGGTCCGAATTCACCGCAACAGAAGAGCGCATCATCGAGATCATCAGCTCCGGCCTGAACGACACACTTGAGGTCGCCTGGCGGGATCTGATGGAAATCAGCATTCAATACAGCAGCCGCGAGGTGAATCCGCAATTTGCCTCCTTCGTTGATGGCAGTGACCTTGTAATCATCTGCTCCTTTGTTGTGCAGTTACCCGATATTGATGCCGCCAGTTTCGACATCATCTACCCGTTGCAGACACTCAAACCCATTGCCTCGCTGCTTCGTTCGCGCGTGCAGACTGACAAGGCGAATGATGACAAATCCTGGCGTGACAGGATGGAGCGTGCGGTTCTGGAGGTTCCCCTGAGCCTGACCGCCCGTCTGAGCGAGCCGACAGTTTCGATGAACAAACTCATCCATCTCAAGGAAGGCGATGTGTTTCCCATCGACATTGGTGAGGGTGTCGAAATTCTGATTGAAAAGCTGCCATTCTATAATGGTGAACTTGGTGAAGTTGGTGGTCAGGCGGCAATCAGCCTGACGGAACGCCGCATCGAATAGAAAGTACATGGAAAATGTCGTGATAAGACGGCTGGCCGTTTAAGAATGACAGGAAAGCACCCGTGAGGACGGGGGTGGAATGGAAAGGAAGACCGATGGCTGAAGATACGGAAGCAGATGTAGGCGCAGGGGAAATGCATCCGGACTCAGAGCGGATCAGCATGGACAACATGCGTCTGCTGGAAAATATCGACGTTGTTCTAACTGTCGAGGTTGGCAGCGCGGAGATCAAGATCCGTGACCTGTTGCGGCTTAATGAAGGGTCGGTGATCGAGCTGGACCGTCTTGCTGGTGACCCGCTGGACATTCTGGCGAATGGCACGATGATCGCCAAGGGTGAGGTTGTTATGGTTGGCGAGCGCTTCGGTGTCCGCTTTTCTGAAATTGTCGCACCTGAGGACCGGGTCGAGTCAATCTAGACTGTCATTTTTCCGACGTCTGGCTGGCTGCGGCGGCCCGTTCCTCGAGGGGTTTTGTGCTGGGCCCACCAAAATCTCGATGAGTTGCTAAAAAGTGACTAAAAAAATCATTTAAAAACAAATATCTGAAAATTTTTCTAAGGGACGGGCCATTGCTGGCACGCCCCTTGCCTTGCATTGGTCACGAGTTCTTGTGACGGAGTTTCCAATGCCTGTGGATGCGATCCAGCCCTATCAAATCATTATCATGGTGGCGTTTCTGCTGCTGTTGATGGTGGCGTTGTTCTTTGTTCGCCGCTTTCGTGGGGGATTGTCCAAACATATCCACCGCACCAAGCGCATGCGTCATGTCGAGGATATGGCACTGACACCCCACCAGCGGCTGCATCTTGTCGAAGTTGATGGTCAGACCTTCATGATCCATGCCGGCAAGGGCCATGCGGCGACTGTTGTAAGTGTCAATGGCACCGGCGGTGCTGATGCGCCGATGACGCTGATGGATATCCAGAAGCCCACGTCAAGAACAGCGTCAAGAACAGCAACGCAAACAGCATCACGGCAGCCAGCCTCCAGGACTGCCAGTGCCACCCCCACCGCCGCATCCTCTTCCGATCCGCAGCGCAGCTCGGCGAATGTCGACCAGATCGCCAATGCCATTGCTGAGGCGCGCCGCCGCAACCCATCTCTGGGGCTTGGCAAATGACCCGTTTTTTCTTTCCCACACTGGCAGGTCTTGCACTGCTGACATGTCTTGTTGCAGATCCTGCTCTGGCGCAAAACATGGCCGCCGGTATTCCAGCATTCAATGTTGCCAGCGGTGCCGATGGTGGTTCCACCTATTCGCTGTCACTACAGATTCTGGCGCTGATGACGGGTTTGACGGTGTTGCCGTCGCTTGTTCTTGGCATGACCTCCTTCACCCGCATCATCATTGTTCTGTCAATTCTGCGTCAGGCAATGGGAACCCAGCAGACACCGCCAAATCAGGTTTTGGTGGCGATTGCACTGTTCCTGACGATGTTCATCATGGCGCCAACCTTTACGGAAATGAACAGCACGGTGATCACGCCCTATCTTGATGGGCTGATGCCGGCGGATCTGGCGCTGGTCAATGGTGCCAATGTGATGAAGGATTTTCTGGTCAACAACACCCGGGTAAATGACCTTGTGATGTTTACCGAGATGGCAGGTGACGAGCCTTACGCTTCGCCCGAGGATGTACCGCTGACAGTGCTGTTGCCGGCTTTCATCACCTCCGAGTTGAAAACCGCCTTCCAGATTGGCTTTCTCTTGTTCCTGCCGTTCCTTGTGATCGACATGGTGATCGCCTCTATTCTGATGTCTCTGGGTATGATGATGCTAAGCCCGATGCTGGTCTCGCTGCCCTTCAAACTTCTTCTTTTCGTTCTTGTTGATGGGTGGGCCATGACTGTGGGTTCACTCGTGGCCACCTACGCTGGTGGCTGACGCTGGCACGGATGATCCACCTTTCAGGAGGGTACTTAAAATGGGTTTTGATGCGAATGTTGAATTTCTGAGGATTGCCTTCTGGCAGATCATCATTGCCGCCGGCCCATTGCTCGCGGTGGCGCTGATTGTCGGTCTGATCATCGGTATCATCCAGGCGGCGACCTCGATCAATGAGATGACTCTCAGCTTTGTGCCAAAGCTGGTGATTGTGGTGATGACGTTCGGTCTGCTCTCGACCTTCATGCTCACTCAACTGTCTGACTATTTCGCCTTTATCTTTGATCAGATCACGCGGATCGGGTGATCTGATCATGCTGGGACTTGCCACACCATCACTGACAGGATTGCCCGGGCTTGACCTGAATCTGGTGATCACGATGTTGTTGCAATATTTCATGGCAAGCCTGCGCATTGGGGCGTTCATCATTTCTGCGCCGCTATTTGGCGCACGCTGGTTGCCCTTGCAGGTACGCATCGTGCTCGCCCTCACCATTACTGCCGTTGTCGCTGTGCAGGTGCCATCGATTGATCCGGCCATAATCTCCACTGCCGCTGGCGTGATGATGATGCTGGTCGAGGTGGCAATTGGCCTGACTGCCGGCCTCGTTCTGACCATCTGGTTTTCCTCGGTGATGCTGGCCGGCGAGAAAATCGCCGCTTCTGCCGGTCTGGGTTTTGCGGCCCAGGTTGACCCGCAGACCGGTGGTCAGACCCCGGTCGTCAGTCAGACGCTCTATTTGTTTCTGACCGTCCTGTTTCTCTCGCTTGACGGCCATCTCATCGCGCTGGCGACAATTATGGAATCCTACCGCATTCTGCCGATTGGTGGCTCGCTGGCACCGCAGGTGCTGATCAGCGCCGGGATCAATGCTGCTGGCACCATGTTTGTCGCCGCAACCATCATCATGCTGCCCATTGCCATGGTGTTGCTGATGATCAATGTTGCCATCGGCATCATTACCAAATCCGCGCCGCAGTTGAATTTATTTTCATTCGGCTTTCCCATTTCGCTTCTTGCCGTGTTCCTGCTGCTTTACCTGTCGACAGGCGGGATGGGCGACAGCATGGCCCAGCTGATCGATGATTCACTTGCCAATCTGCAAACCATGATTACGGAGATGCCCGGTGGCTGAGGAAAATGAAGACGGTCAGGAAAAGACCGAAGAACCCTCCCAACGAAAACTCGACAAGGCTGCCGAGGATGGAAAGGTTCTATCCTCCAAAGAGATGTTTGTCTTTACCAGCGTTGGTATGGGCCTTGCGATACTGCTTGCGTCAACCCAGCTCATACCGCAGATTCTCAATGTCTGGGGGGGGTTGTTCGTGTTCGACACCGCCACCGATATCCGCAGCTTTGGTCTCGGCAAGCTCAAACATGTGTTCTATCTGGTGATTCTGACCACTCTGATCGTCGGCGTCCCGCTTTTGCTGGTGTCACTGGCCACGCAGGCTGCCGTTGGCGGCATCAATTTTGCCCCCAAATCCATGGAATTCAAGGGCAATCGGATCAATCTGCTGTCTGGACTGAAGCGGATGTTCTCGACAAAGGGATTGGTTGAGCTTGGCAAGGCGATCCTCAAGGTGGCATCCCTGTTCGGCATCGGTGCCTGGGTGATTTATGCCCATTTGCCCGGCATTATCTATCTGACCAACAGCACTCTTGGCGCCGCGCTTGGCAAAATTGGCAACGTCTTTCCGCTAATGATCGGTGCCATGCTTGTTGCGTTGATGATCATCGCGGCCATTGATTATGCGTGGCAGCGTCACACCCATATCAAATCGTTGAAAATGACGCTGAAAGAGGTCAAGGACGAATTCAAACAGACCGAGGGTTCACCGGAGGTCAAGGCCAAGATCCGCCGCATGCAGATGCAGCAGGCAGCCGAAGGCGGCCGCCAGCGGGAGGCACTCGACAATGTTGCATCGGCAACGACGGTGATCACCAACCCGACACATTTCGCCGTGGCGCTCAAATATGAGGCTGGTGAAGCAGGTGCACCAACCGTCGTGGCGATGGGCAAGGGTAAGATGGCGGAACAGATCATCGAGCGTGCAACTGACGCCAAGGTGCGCGTGCTGCGCATTCCCTTGCTAGCACGTGCATTATACTTCACCAGTGATCTTGGCGCGGAAATTGCTGAGGGGCTGTATAATGCAGTGGCGATTATTCTGGCCTATGTCTATCGTATAGACAGGGGCGAAGTACTCGACGAGCCGGAAATCAGCTTGCCGCCAGAAATGCGGTTTGACGAAAATGGCCGTCGCGAAGGAGAGGTGTGATGATGGTTCCCGTAAAGCGCCGCAAGGAGCGAAGCCTTGGCGAGATGATCAGCAGCGTCAGCTTTTATGGCCTTGGTATCTATGCCATTCTCGAGGCGATGCTGCTCCATGAGGAAGGCGTCTCGCTTCTCAAATGTATCGCGATTGGCCTTGCCGGTCTTAGTTGTGTTGCCGCTGGTGCACGTTTTGTCATCGCCGATCTGGTGATGCGGATGCGAGGCGAGACAGATGCCTGATAACCGGGTGAATTGCTTTGAATGCCAGCACCATTTCATCACCCATGATCCGGCACGTCCCTATGGATGCCGCAAATTCGGGTTCAAAGGACAATTTTTGCCGTCCCGCACCGTTTTTGAGACGACTGGCATGAAATGTGCTTACCACCAGACGAAGGGTCCGCAACGTCGGAGTCGATCTTCGACCGGAATGAACGGGAGACAGGCATGAGCGCCGAGTATAATGCTGTGCAGGAAAGCATCAAGATTGCTCTTGATGCAGCAGATGCAGCTACAGACGTGACGTCAGAATTTAACAAGGTCAAACGCGACAACAAAAAGCTGGAGGCATCCGTGAAAAATGTTCACCGCTACACTGTCATCATCTTTGCCAGCTCCATGTTGGCTGCGGTCGCAGCGCTGCTATTTGCCGGCCTGATCTATTTCCGGACAATGGCTGATCTCACCACAATGACGACGACCAGCCGCGAGGCGCTAGTCGTTTTTGCCGAGAATGTGGACTCCGTGAATGACTCGCTTGATCGGATGAAATCTGCCATGGAAGCGCAGCAGACGCTGGTTGCCCAGAATGAGACCCTGATCAAGGAGCTTGGTGGCCTGCGTGAGGTGATTGCCCGCACGAACGAGGCGGTTATCGCCGGTCTGCGGGAAACAACAGGCGAGATTGCGCAGTCCAACGAGACTCTGGCCAGTGCCATTACCACGGGCATTGCAGGCGAGCTGGGCTCACAGACACGCAAGATGATCGCACAGATGGAATCCACTGAGGCCCACACTGAGTCAGTCATTTCCGGAATGAAGAAGGATTTCTCCAACGCCAAATTTGTCGAGGGCATCGCAAAGAACCAGAAGAACATGCTGGTTGAGCTGAACGCGCTGTCCGACCAGACCGCGGCGATCAGGGAGATGTTTAAGGAACGTGACAACCGCGTCAGCTATCCTTAAGGGCGCGGTTAAGACCGCGAGAAGGATGGTTCAGACATTGTTATCGTGGTACCGTCATTGGCGGTATCACGCTGAGTTTTTGAGGGACAGAGGTACGATCATGCGTGTAAAGATGGCTGATCTTTCAACAGACCTCTCGGCGAAACGGGGTTTGCCCCGGGTTTTCGCGCCGTTATGGTTGGTGGGAAAGATACCATGCTGAACCCGGCTGAAACCACTCAGGCGCCTGACGCGGCTGCAACGCCGCAAAACAGTGTTTTCACGATCAAGGATATGCGGCCTATCTGCCGGGGGCGTACGCTGCGCCTGCAGGTTGATGATGCGATCATTGCCGTTGATGGTCAGCCCTTTACAGGTGACGTCGATCTGTTGCTTGATCTGATCTATGAGTGTGATCCGCAGACCGGTATTTTCCTCACTATCTTCCGCGAGGGATGCTTGTTTCATGTGATTGCCAGGGGGCCGCTTGGTTGTGCCTTTGAATATGCAAAGCCCGAGATTGCTGAGGCGGCAAGCGAGAAACTGGCCGAAACCCCAATTGCCCCGCGTGACGAATATCGGATTTTTGAGGTGCTGCGCGATATCAACCGTAAATGCGTGATCATCGACACCCAGCCCTCAATGCTGGCGATGCTGGCCTCACCTGTGTGGCTGATACAGAACCGTCTGTGGGAGGTTTTGCTTGCGGTGATCCTGATCTATGGGGCGACGTTGACCGTTAGCTGGATGCTCTTTGTCATTGCCGTTGTCCTGCTGGCACTCTATTTCCGCCAGGCGCAACTGACCCTGCAGCGCAGTTTCAACCTGATGCGTCAACGCCAGATGTGGATGATTGTTGCGGCGCGGTCGGTGCAGGAAGTGCAGGAGGTTTGCCGCCAGTTTGATCCGAAAAGTACCTATAATCCGTCCTTTGTAGGACCGCCGGAAGAAGACGAGGCAAAGCAAAAAAAGCGCCGGCGTCGGCCGGGAAGCCCGTCGGCTCGCCCATCCGCAGCACCAGTTCAGCCTGAGTAAAGGCGGCGTGATGGCGCTCGCTAACCGGGCTCATATCTGTCCCTCATATGACCACCACTGAGGATTTCGCGACCAGAAGGGTCTGACAGCGAAACTGGGTATCAAATAAAATCGTCAATATTAACGTGTTGTTAGTCTTAATGGTTTAGCATTGACGATATAGCGGTGTGTGCTGATACCGCCGTTACCGGCAATGCCATGACTAATATAGGCAGATTTTCTCCTCGACGAGACGCTGCGGACACGAATCGATCATGGGTGGGACTGCCACGGTCTCTTTGGGCTTTGATCTTGGCCGCCTGCGGCGGCGGAGGTAGCGAGCTGGCATTAACCACAAAGGCACCAACATTACCGGTGGCCAAGTTACAGATTTCGACAGCCGAACCATCCCCCTTGGTCACATCCTCCATGATCCTTTCTGGCCGTCCGGTAATTTGGCACGCACCCCAACACGGCTAACGCCCCAGACAAAGCAAGAACCGCCAGCCAGTTTCTTGTCTGGTGGCGGCCTTGTTGCTGCTGGGCCTAAAGCCCCCGCATCACTCTAATAGTTGATCTCGATCTCGATCCGGCGGTTCACAGACCGGCCATCAGCGGTGCTGTTGCTCTCGATTGGCTTTGACTCGCCATAACTCACAGCCTGCATGCGGCTTGCCGGGATCATGCCGGTATCCTCAAGCGCCTGAACAACACTGGCTGAGCGTGCGGCAGCCAGATCCCAGTTGTCGCGGAATTGTGACCCAAAAATCAAAGGCACGTCGTCGGTGTGGCCGGATACGGTGATCTTGCCGCTACCCTCGGCATTGACGCCGGCGATATTGGCCATGATTTCCTTGGCTGAATTTGTCAGTTCCGCCGAGCCTGACGGGAAGGCACCACCGGCACCGACAGTAATGATCACCTTGTCTTCCTCGCGCTCAACCGCGACAAGGCCCTCACCAATCTCCTGGCGCAGGGCAACCTTCAACTCATCTTCGGCAACCTTGGCCTTTTCATTCTTGTTCTTTTGTTCGGATGCGGCATCCTGCGTTGCCTGATCAGCAGCCGTCAGCGCTTCAAGCGCGGCACTCGCATCGGCCATCAGCTGGCCCAATTCCTCGTTCAATCCGCCAATCAGCACTTCCTGATCGGTTTTGCCGCTGGCGTCCTGCGCTTTTTCAATCGCGTTCATGGTCTGGCGCAGCAATTGCGGCAGATCCTTTTCCTCGGCATCAGTTGCGGTAAAGTTGACAACGACTGTCTCGCCAAGTGTTTCCACTTCGATCTCACCGCGGGCAATGGCATCTTCAAGTGCGCGAACAATATCATCTGCCGCCTCGCTCTCGCCGCCATCATCATCCTTCTTCTTCTGGTTAAGCTCAAGGTCAGGCTGCGCTGTGCTGGTTGTCTGCTGCGTCATATCCGTAGAGATCGATGGGTTTGGCGAGGGGCTGAAATTCAACGACAGGATTGTCGTTCCCTTGGGCTGTTCGACAATGGGCACCACGCGCTGCACACCAAAGGCGTTTTTCAGCGACCCTGAAATCTGTTTGAATTTTGGCACGTTGAATTCGGCGAAAGACAGAATCAGAACGAAGAACGCCATCAGGAGTGTGGCCATGTCGGCAAAGGTCGCCATCCAGGCTGGCGCCCCTACAGGCGGGCACTTCTTGCATTCGGGGCAGCCCTCCTCAAATTCAACTACCTCTTCTTCTTCTTCACCGTCGATTTCCTTGGCGTCGGCCATAGCTCATTCTCCACAAAATCTCTGTTCAGCTCTGCCGAGCCTATGCTTCAGCCAGTTTCGCCTGTAGTTTCGGCGGCAGGCTGGACAGCATGATATCTTGAATGTTTCGTGGTGACTCGCCGCGGGCAATGTTACGCAGACCCTCGACAACCATCTCGCGATAGACAACCTCATAGGCGGTGTAGCCCTCGAGTTTGAGAACCATTGGCGCGAAAACAATGTTGGCAATGAAGGCACCATAAAGTGTCGTCAACAGCGCCACCGCCATCGCCGGTCCAATCGCTTTCGGGTCAGCCATGTTGCCAAGCATCAGAACCAGTCCGATCAAGGTGCCAATCATTCCCATTGCCGGGGCCAGATCGACCCAGGCCTTAATGATTGTCTGGTTGGCCTCATGCCGCGACTTCATGGATTTGATTTCCATGGTCAACTGGCTGGCAAGCTTGTTTTCGTCGGCACCGTCGACCAGCATCTGCAGGCCCTTTTCAAAAAACGGGTCCGGTACGTCCTGACCTTCCAGTGCCATCATGCCATCCTTACGGGCGATGCCGGCAAGGTCGGTCATGCGCTCAACCATATCTTCCAGCTTCTTCACCGGTGGGAAGAAAGCCTTGCCCATCACGCCGAAGCTGCTGAAAAAGGCGGGCAGGGGACAGTTATACATAACGGCAAAGAACGTACCGCCACCAACAATTGCCAGCGATGGGGGGTCAATAAACGGCGACACGCCACCACCCAGCAGCATGGCAAGTACGATCATTCCAACGGCTCCGATAAAGCCAATAACTGATGCCAAATCCATTTGTTATCTCACCCTTTGAAAAAAGCAGATTGCCCGCCAAGCTAGCAATATCCGTACCAAACAGGTTATCCCGCGCGTTTCCGTTCGGAATAAAACATTAGCAATGTCTAATAATTGTTGCGGTTTTGTGAGTTTTGATCAAGACCGCAGGGGCCAAACGGCACGATTCTCGCATAGGAAACAGCTGAAACTGTGTAAACATCGGAAACAATTGCATTCACGCAACGCCGCAGGCCATATATAACGGGCATATGGCGACAGGGAGTACCAAAATGAGGCGTTTGGCTCGACATCTACTGGCTGGTTTGATGATGTTCTGCGCCGCATCGACGACTCAGGCATCTGAATATATTGCCCGTGACCATGTGGTTATTGATCTGAAATTTGGCATCGAATGGCTGCGCTGCACTGTCGGTCAGGTCTGGGATGGGACAGGCTGTACTGGCAAGCTGGTCAAATTGAACCAGGAGGAAATCGCCAGTGCGATCCTGCAGGCAAATGAACAGCTTGGCGGCAGCTGGCGGTTACCGACCAGAGAAGAGCTTGAGGGGCTGGTATGCCATGAGTGCGAGCGCCCCAAAATCAGCAAAAAATATTTCCCGCAAACTTCGTCGGAACCCTATTGGACGGGCGAGGTCAATCGCTTTGCCAAACGCCATATGTGGTCGGTGAACTTCTTTACCGGCCATACCTATGGGCGGTTTTTCCCCTATCAGCAGTTGGCCGTTCGGCTGGTGCGTGATCGGCGCTGACGCTTGTCCGGCGACCTCGTAGCCAAGCCCCCAGCTTCACCAGAAACAACACACCGCCGGCCATCCAGATCGCGCTGGCCGCACGTTCCGGCGTCACTGCCTGCAGGAACCGGGCGCTGTCATCAACGACGAGTGCAAAAATACCAAGCATGATCGCAAAGGCGATGAAGGAACGAATAATCCGGCAGCGCTGGCATGTGCTGCCGCGTGCGGGTCTGTTTCGCGATAGAGTAATCACTGCGTCTCTGTCCTTTCCGCCTGCTCTGGCCAGCCGGGCAGGTGCCCGTGGCCGTAATTGTGAGATCAGTTATTCAATAGCCATGCCATTATACGTGAGAGGAACGATATCCCAACGAGCGGGCTGGGTTCAAGAGGGCGTTTTGCCTCTATTTTCGGCGGTTTTTGACGTCCATTTGTTGACGCTTTGCCAGTTTCCTTCAAAGCTGAAATATTAACCATCTGAAAAACAACAATAAAAACGTCTAAATTCTGACACCCTCCGGCGTCAAATAGTCTTTTTGCAAACTGCAATTTTCTTCTTCATCGTTAACTCAACTAAGGGAGAAAACCATGCAGTTAATGCCATCATTGAGCGTAAAGCAGAAGCAATCTCTTGTCATGACGCCACAGCTACAGCAGGCCATAAAACTGCTGCAGATGACGAACCTCGATATCCAGAGTTTTCTCGAGGAGCAGGCGCTTGAAAATCCATTTCTCGAAGTGGAGACAGCCAAGACCGACAATGCTGATCGTCCCGCCCCTGAGGCACGGGATACGCAGGCTGAGACGGCAAACCCGGCTGATCTGGCGGATGGCATGCGCGAGGGCGCGGCTCTGGCTGATGATCCGACAGCGCATGGTGACTTTGAAAACAGATTTGAATCGAACGGACTTGACCTTGGCCGCGCCGCTGCGCCAGCTGCCACCGGTGACACCGACTGGGACAGCCTTGCCAATCTTATTCCCGACCAGCCCGAGACCCTGACCGAATTTGTCATTGGCCAGATTGATCTGAGCATCTTCGACCCGCGTCAGCGTTTTATCGCCTATGAATTTGCCGACTCACTTGAGCCGAGTGGCTGGCTTGGTCAAACGGTTGAGGATATTGCTGGGAAATGCGGCTGTTCATGCGAGGAGGCCGAGGCGGTTCTGGAAATTCTCCAACGTCTGGAGCCAGAGGGTGTCTTTGCCCGCAATCTTGCTGAATGTCTGCGCATACAGGCGCGCGAGGGTGCCGTTCTGACGGCGGAGATGGATGTCGTGCTCGCCAATCTCGAATTGCTGGGCCGCGGTGAGCTTGAGGCTCTGGCGCGCAAGGCAAAATGCGATATCACTGAAATTGCTGTCTGCCTAAAACAGATCCGCGAATTCAACCCAAAGCCGGGCGAGGCATTCGAGTCAGCGCCGCTTCGTGTTGGCGCTCCTGATGTGATTGTCAGCCGCGGTATGGAGGGCTGGGTCGTTGATCTGAACAGGTCAACTCTGCCATCACTTGTCATCAACGAGGATTACGCCTCGGAAGTGAATGCCGCCAGCCGCCGCGCCAAAAACGAGGAAGAAAAATCTTATGCGAACGAGGCCCTGGGTTCAGCCCGCTGGCTGCGCCGCGCCCTCGAACAGCGTAACAGCACGACCTTGAAGATCAGCGCCGAGATTGTTGCCCGTCAGGCCGAGTTTTTGACCCATGGCCTGTCCGCGTTGAAGCCATTGTCGCTGAAGAATGTCGCTGAGGCTGTCGGCATGCATGAAAGCACTGTCAGCCGCGTGACCAGCGGCCTGATGATCGCCACACCAAAAGGCAGCTTCCCAATGAAATCACTGTTCAGTGTGTCCATTGCCGCCAGTGATGATGGCGACAGCAAGGCTGCCGGTGCGGTGCGTGATATGATCAAATCAATTGTCGAGGCAGAGCCTGCCGGCAAGCCGTTGAGTGACGATGCGATTGCCGCGATGGTTTCCGAAAAGGGTGTGAAGCTTGCCCGCCGGACGGTTGCCAAATATCGTGATATGCTGCGCATTCCGTCATCATCGGAGCGTCGGCGTCGTGCCCGCCTCAATATGGCTGGCTGATCCGGTCTCTATCTTTCCGCCTTGGCCTATTTGCGTAATGCCACCACATGATGACTCCACATAGTGATTCAGTGGCGGCTGGCTCCATATACCGCCAATGGCTGTCTCATTGGTGAGTGGCAAAGGTCTAGTGAATGGCAAAGGCGCTCAGTGGAATCACATCGCAGCTGCTGCGCTTGTCATCATGATCATAATGCACAATCTCAATCGCCGGAATGGCTGGGGCGCCGCTGTTGGCCAATGTCTTGCCTGCAAACAGCTCGGCAAGTGAGATAGCTGGCTCGTGGGTGCTCTGTGCGCTGAAATTCTGATTAATTGTCTGCTTCACCATAACCTCCTTCGGTCTGTTATGGTGGTTTTTGCATTTATCGTGCCATTAGGCGTGCCGGACAGCTTATCAGTGACGATAAATGTCACGATAAATCAGGCATGTCAGGCAAGGCTGGCGATATGACGGATGAAATCGCTCTGCGTCTCGGGCATCTGGTCGAGTGAGCGGAACAGATGCGAGGCGTCAAAACGTGTCAGCACGGTGATGCCGTTGGCGATTGCGGTATTCGCCCATTGCCCCTGCGCCAGCACTTCCGGGATGCCAAACAGCTCGCCCGCATGAAATTGTTTCAGCGCGACAACGCCTTTTTCATCGAGAATATAGATGGCTCCCGATTTGACCATGTAAAATTCCCGCGCCATCTGTCCCACGCGGAACAGGGCCTCGCCATGGAACAATCTGATGTATGTGCTGTTCTGAGGCATAATCTACATCAGGAACCGGGTCTGGCGGCGCTGTGTGATGGTAGCGGCAATCGAACAGGATAACGGCCACGCCAGCCGGTTGTCGCGGTCCCACATGGCCTTGATCTCCTGCCTGTTGATGCCGATCACGCGGCACTCCTCACGCGCCAGCACATCATGCCGATAGGCATTTAGCGACAGCATTTCCAGCAGTGACAAAAAAGCCCCTGCCGCATAGGCAATATCATCCGCACCGGCTGCGTCTGCCGGATGGTGCTGCCCGCGCCGTGCAGCGTTTGGTGCCAGCGCCTCACCCTCCTCAAGCAGGAACAGCATGTCAGTCGGATCACCGGTTGTGATGATCCTGGCCTCTGGTGCGATGATCTGGCGCGGATGATAGCTCCAGTCAATGAACGGCAAAAGGTCGGCCTGCATGTTGCATCTCCTCTAACCATGGACGACATGGCGCACAGAATGTTAGCCCGGCGTGCCAACTTCCAGCAGTTTTCAGCAGTTTCTGGCGTTTTTTTCGCCGCCGCTAATTGCTGTGGTGACGGTCGCGCAGCAATTCGATCATCGCCTTGGTGTGTTCCTCGGACATGCCAAGCTCATCCTGCATCTGGGTGATTTTCTGCATCTCCTCCTCATTGATGATGCCGTCCTTCAGCGCGGTCACGATCTCCGCTTCGAGCAGATCATGCCGCTTGGAAATCTGGTTGGCAAAAGCGGTGGCGACGATGCCGGTCAGCAGCGCCACAACACAGACGCCCATGATGGCGGTAAACGCGCCCACCAGCTTGCCGATCGGCGTCAGCGGCGAGACATCGCCATAACCAACTGTCGTCAAGGTGATGAGCGACCACCACATTGTCGTCGGGATCGATGAGAAATGTTCAGGCTGCACCGTATTCTCGACGACATACATCAATGAGCTGGATACAAACAGCGCGATACAAAACAGATAGAGTGCCGCGCCAAAGGCGGCTTTCTCGGCACGAATGGCCGAAAACAGATCTTCCAGCGCGGATGAATAATGCGAGATCTTGAGCAGCCGGACCAGGCGCAGCACCCGCAGCCAGCGCAGATCGACCTGCCCCAGAAACAGGGGCAGAATCGAGGGCAGAATGGCAATCAAATCAATCAGACCGGTAAAGCTGAACACATAATCCAGCCGCCGTCCGGTGGCGGTTTTATAGCGGCTTGTCTCATTGTCGGCCACTGCCCATATCCGCAGCACATACTCTATACCGAAGACCGTTACCGAAAAAATTTCAAACAGCATGAAGAGCAGGCCATAATCCCGACTCAGACTGTCGATCGACTCCAGAGAGACCGCCAACAGGTTCAACAGGATGAGCGTCGCCAGAAAATGATCACACCATCTGCTGACGCGATCTTCACCACTTGACCGGCTCAATACCTCGAGAACGCGCTTTCTTTTGACCATTTCCCACTTCCCCCGCATACGATAGTGCCACCGCAATTACCCAGAGGATAACAGCCGGACCTTTGATTGCGGAAGGGTTTGGCTAAGATTTTTGCAAATCTTCAGCGATTTCAGCTGTTTCAACGCAACGATTGGCAAACGCCATCACTGCTGCGCGGCCCTGAAGCTGATACATTCGCATCAGCCCATAACGTCCGGCGGCCAACGCCACCGCCTCGGGATCGTTGCGGATACCGGAGACCATATTCAGCAATTGCTCAATATTGTCACGGATGGTCTCAAGCCGGCGCACCTCTTCTCTTGTTAGAGACGGATAATCGCCAACGGACAGATCAGCACCCTTTTTGGTGGTTGGCAGATAGATAACGTCACCCATTGGCTTCTGTTCCCTGTGTTTCTGGCTCCGGGCACCGCATCAGTTTAACCTGATAGAGATGTGGCCCGCCGCTGTTCTCGACATTTTCCAGCAGCCGGATCGGCACCATGCGATTGGCATTGATCTGGATGGCGGCGTTGCGCAGGAGCGTCAAGCCATCGCCATAGCTGCCATTGTGTGAAAATCTGATGTTGGAAATGGCCCTGCAACCCGCCAGCTGTGCCGTGGTGCTGTCCATGAAAACCACCAGATCACTTCCCGGCAGCGGTTCTGGCTTTGGCTCAGTTGAAAGAGCCGACTGCACCACCTGCGGTGGCAACTGGCCCGCATGATCCACCACATACAGCTCGCATGCCGACAGGCCCAGCCACATTCCGGCTGCCACCATCAAAGTGGTTCGCGCCCTGATCTGACCCATGATCCGATCCATGCTCTGCTGTGTGATCTGCTGTGAAGCCCTCATATCTCTCTGCCATGCCTTGAACTGCTGCTGCGGCCCTGCCGGCCGCGCGGAAAAAACGCTATCTTGATGTAAACGACCTGGCGGCGGGGAATATTAGCCTGCCCGATCAATCTGCAGATGAAATCTGGGTCAGTGCGCCGCCAATGCCGATGCGGTTACCAATATTGAAAAATGTCTGTGGGTTCAGCGATTTTCGTCCGATGCGGATTTCATAATGCAAATGGGCACCATCCACGCGGCCCGTGCGTCCCATCTTGCCAATAACCGTCCCATGCGTCACGTCGGCCCCCTTGTTCACCAGAATGCGTGAAAGATGCGCGTAGGTGGTGGTGATGTCATAGGCGTGTCTGATCCGAACGACATTGCCAAAGGACCCCATCTTGCCAGCATGGATAATCGTTCCCGGAGCCGAGGCGTGAACCTCCTCCTGCCAGGTGCCGGCTAGATCAATGCCATGATGCTGGCGTATCTGGCCTGTTACCGGATGCTTGCGCTTGCCATAGCTGCTGGAGATGTAGAAATACAGCATGGGTGGTTTTAGCGGCACCCTGTTCAATGCGGAACGATGCGACTCGAGCGCCATGGTGAGCGAGGCGAAATCAGTGTCGGCAATCTGCTGATCCCAGGCGGTGGCTGGCGGCAGATAGCTATCGGCGATGCCCAGGCCTGTCATATGCGTCCTGATTGACCTGACCTCCCGCGCCATGGACCGCAGCATTTTAAGCTGGCGCACCGCTGGCGTGACCACGGGTATGTCGCTGTCAGGCGCAAACGGTTCCATTGCGGCAATCCTGCCGGGGTTCAGCGCAATGGTGATGGCACCGCCCGGTGCCAGCACGGTTTCTGTTTCCACTTCATCGTTCTGTGGGCGTCTTTCATCAGACTCCACCCAGGGCCGGATCGAACTTTTGAAGGGACTGGAAAAGGGCGCTTTCAACATCGCCATCAACGCGTCCGTTGCGGTCGGCGCGGTTGATCCGATCATCGCCACCGCCTCGGGATTGACATCATTCTCGGCCTCGGCGTCAGTGCCCACATCAGTGGTAATTTCCTGTGGGGTGCTTGCCGCGCTCTGGGGTGATGGGGGAGCTGCGGCGCTCAAAGCGGCCATTTCAGCAAGCGCAGGCGCCGCTGCACTGGGTGCGAATGGCCCCTGCAGCGCAACGCTGGTGACACCCTTATCCCCGATAACGGTAGCTGCGATCTGGCTGTCCTCGCCATCGGTCTTGCTGCCACTCGGCATGACCGGGGCGGGGCTGTCAGGCCCGGGTGCCAGCTTGGCATCGAGATCATTCTCCATGCTGGTTTCATAGGCCAGCAGCATTGACTGGCCGGTGACATCGTCATCGAAGCCTTCATTGGCATTGGCCAGCGGCATGAAATCCTGGCCGATATCGATCGGGTCGGTGAGCGTTTCGGTGAGTGGGACACTTGCCTCGGCGGTGGAGATCGTGTCATTGCTGACCACCTCAACCGATTTATAGCCAATGAACAGGGTTGTTGCGGCGATCACGCCAGCACCGACAAGCCCAACGAAAGCGGCAGCAAAGACATAGGTTGGCTTGACGACAATTTCGATGGGGCCACGCCGTGTCAGTAGCAGAAACCGCGTCTCCTCGAGCACCCAGTGACGTCCACGCGTCTTAAAAGGTGTCTGCGGGTCATTGGATCGAAGAACCGGTGGTTTGATCCTGCTCAAGAACCTGCCAACAACCGCGCGCATGATCTAACCGAGCTTGGTCCAGAGAATGCCAATCAGCGCGATATTTGTCACCAATTGTGCGATCAGGATGACAATCAGATAGCGATTGGTGTTCTGGTTGCGAACATTCAACTGGAAGGAAGGCAGCTTCAGCGCTTCCTCAAGTCCGGCCTTGGTGTCGAGAAGCAACGCCTCGTCAGCCATCACCGCCTGTTGTTGCTGGACGCTGCCTGCCGTCGGGTTGCCGAGTGGCGCGGTGACACCTGGCACCGAGAATTCGGCAATTTCACCGGCTGGCTTGGCATCAATGGCTGTTGCCCGGTTTGAGGCCATTGCCGTGGAAACCTCGTTGCGGATTTCCTCGATGCGCTTGCGGATATCAACTACATCATCGGCCATGGTGGGGTCCGGAACCTCAACTTAACTAAATTGGCGTCTTGTCGTTCATAAGAAAGATCGTATTTATGCAACAAGCAGGTACACTATAGGTAACGACTGTACGCTAAATTTGTTACCGTTCAGCGCAAGGAAGTTGAAAAATTTTCCCGCTGAATAATTTGCCAAGTAAATTCAGGAGGATATTTTGTTTGAAAAAGGAAAAAAAGAAGAGGGTGAAGAAGCCACTGCGTCGCTCATCGACGAAGACATGCGAATCACCGGCTCTGTCACATCCTCTGGAGACATTATTTTAGCTGGCATTGTTGATGGAGACATCAACTGTAGAAACCTTGTTGTGGAAAATAATGCAACCTTAACTGGTTCATTGAACACAACAGAAGCGGTGATCGCAGGTAATGTCAAAGGCGATGTCGTTTCCGATCGGGTGCAGATACTCGATACGGCTCATTTCGAGGGAGATTTGAAATGCACCGGCATCGAGGTTGAGGCAGGTGCGCATGTGGCGGCGCGCTTCAATAAACGCAGGAAATCCAAATCATCAAGTTAATGTTGGAGCAGTAATTGTAGGCTGGTGAGCGCAAGAGATCACCAACCCATGCTTGAAGCAGGGAGAAAAGCAGATGGATAAGTCAAAAGCAGTGATCGGTGCCGACGCCAAATTCGTAGGCACCATCTCAAATGTGAAATCAATTGAGATTGAAGGTGTTGTCGAGGCAGATTTGAAGGCTGAAAAGCTGTCGATCGGGGCATCGGGCAAATTTGTTGGTGAGGTCAATTCTGATCTTGTGGTGATTGGCGGCAGCTATGATGGCACGATGCGCGCTGGCAGCATCTGGGCAACCCAGACCGCGCAGATCGCTGGGGAAATTCATTATCAGTCATTGCAGATGGACCGTGGTGCGGCACTGAATTGCCGTGTTGTTCACAATTGGGAAGATCCAGTTGTGGCGGGTGAGTCCGAGGCCGAAGAGCCTGTGGCCGAGGCTGACGCCGAACCTGAGGCCAAGCAATAGCATCGCTCACATTATAGCCCTGGCGGTTGCGACTGATCGCTGGCTTTACAAAAAGGATCAAGGACAATGGAATCTTACACCACAATCACCGAAGGCATGATCATGGAAGGCAAGCTCGATGCGGGCCAGTCACCGGTTCTGATCGCTGGCCATTTCAAGGGTGAGATTAATGCCATCGAGGTCATTCTCGATGCCTCTGGCATGTTTGACGGGCAAATCAACGCTGCCAAGGTCGAGCTGTCTGGCAATTTCAAGGGCAAGTTGACCACAGAGGAGTTGAATATCGGTTCTACCGCTGCAATTGATGGCGATTTGAAAACCAATTCGCTGGTCATCGAGCTGGGTGCCGAGGTGTCAGGCACTATCGGCCGCAAATCATAGGCACGACAAGGGCTGCGGGCGTTACCGGAGCCCCCGCATCAGCGCGGTCATCAAGTGGATAAACCGGGCTGCAAGTGGGCTTGGCGCGCCGTCCGCCTTCCAGATTGCGCCAAAGGAGAATTTTGCGCCTGCCGTCCTGATCCTTAGAAATCTGTCGCCGGTCTCGGCAAGGCTGTAATGCGGCACGATGCCAAGATGATCGCCCATTTCCAGGAATGGCAGAATAAGACCAGCCGGCAGAGCGGTCACAGCAGCGCTGTCCTCATTCAGTCCCATGCCGTCAAGAATTCTGTCTGACAATTCACGGATATGCGTTCCCGGTTGATACAATGCCCAGCGCTGGTCCCGCAAATCGGCTGGGCTCAATGAGGCGCGCCGGGCCAACGGGTGCCGGTGACCCGCGATGATCATCATCTGAGTGTCAAAAAATTCCTGTCCGGCGGTGTTTGGCAATTGCTCTGCCATCTGCATCGGGCCAAAGGCCAGCTCGATTTTGCCGCTTGCCAACTGCGCCACCAACGCCGACGCTGGTGCGCTGTGCACGTCAAATCGGGCTGTCGGCATCTGCTGGGCAAACTGTCGTAACGGCTCGGCCATGATCGACAGGCTGGCCGATGGCGTGCAGCCGATCCGCAGAATCTGGTCGCCGGTTTCGCCAAAATTATCGGTCAATTCAATGATTCGGCGCTCGGCCTTGACCACCGATTCGGCCTCCTCGAGGATCCTGACACCAATCGTTGTTGGCACGATACGCTGGCGGGAGCGCACCAGAACCTCAAAGCCAAGACGTCCTTCCATCACCTTCATGTTTCGCGTCAGGGCGGGTTGCGTCAGACCAAGCGTTTCGGCGGCCCGGGTGAAGGAGCCGGTGCGGATGATCTCGTGGAACTGGAGCAGGTGCCGGGGGTCGATGATTGCCATACCCAATACATATCAAAATTTGATAAAAATCGCAGCAAAGATAATTTCTTGGCAATGGCTGATTGTGCCTGCCAACAAGAGCGTCAACAACAACGCCCTTAAAAAAACTTTGCAGCAATGATGTCTGGCTGGCACTCTCCTCAGCGACCGATATAATTGTGCAGCAGGTAAAGGAGTGGCAGATGCAACAGCGCTATCAGATTTTTGGCATGCGGGGGGCAGGCTCACTGATTGCCGAATTTATGTTGACCGCTGTGGGTCAAGATTATGACATCAGCTTTCCCAAATCTGACGAGATGCAGCAGCCAGCGTTCCGCGCGCTCAATCCGCTTGGCAAGATACCTGTTCTAATCTGTCCTGATGGTCAGAGCATCTGTGAGACGCTGGCGATCACCGCGCATTTGCTCGAGGTGTTTCCCACGCTGGCCCCACCTGTTGGCAGCGCCGCCCGCGCCCAGCACTGGCAATATCTGGCGATGCTGGCAACCTGCATTTATCCTGCCTACCACCGGCAACACCGAACAGAATATTATGCGCCCGAGAGCGCTTATGATGCGGTGCAAAGCCTCGCCGTTGAAGAACAGATGCCGGCCTATGATTTCATTGAGGAAACGCTGTGTCCATTTCTGTGTGGTGAAACGCCTTTTGCCGCTGATTTCTATCTCTACATGCTGGCACGTTGGGATCTTGACCGGGACAGGCTGTTAGCCACGCGGCCAAAACTGGCTGCCTTCATGAGCGCAATGCGGGCGCATCCTGCTGTTGATCCGGTGATTGCGGCGCAGCGCCGCCCAGCGGCCACAAAAAGCGGTGGATAGACCACGCATCTGGCTCCGGCGAATCCGGCTTGGCAGGCACGTCCAAATGCGCCATTCTCTGGGACCTACCACCTCAATCATCACCACAGGGTCTGCATATGATCAAGCTGCTGGTTTTTGACAAGGATGGCGTTCTTCTGAGCCTGACCGCCACATGGCTACCGGTTATTGAGGCTGTCGCCGCCCACACCATTTCCCGGCTGCCAGACGGCAACAACACTATCACCGCGCCAGATCTCCTGGCGTTGATTGGCGTTGATGCGGCCAGCGGCCAGATTGATCCGGGTGGGGTTTTCGCCCGCGACTCCTTTGCTGCGATTCAGTCGGTTTGGCAGAAACATCTGCCTGCTGCCATGTTCGACCTTCAGTCAGACAGGGGCTATCAGGCGGAAATCGAGGCGCTCATGCTCAAACTTGTGCGCGGCAAATCTGTTGCCAAAGGTGATATCAAGACTCCCCTTGGCAATCTTTATGCGGCGGGGTTCCGGCTTGCACTTCTGACCAACGACAATGAGGTTTCGGCCCAGCAGAATCTCTCTGATCTGGGAGTTGCCACACTTTTTTCCACGGTTGTTGGGGCCGATAGCGGCCATGGCGCAAAGCCTGAACCAGGTGGCCTGCTCTATTGCTGCGCCGCCAATGGCGTCGATCCTGCGCAGGCGCTGATGATTGGTGATACCCGTGCTGATTATGGCGCTGCCATATCTGCTGGTGTGGCGGATTTCATCTGCATCGCCGATGATGTGGATGCGCGCCCGGACTCTGCGATCAAGCCAGAAAATGTCATTCCTGATTTGACTGGTCTGCCAGAATTGCTGCTGCGGCGCAAAGATACATTGCTGCGCCGCAATGAGGGGTGATCAGCGCGTGCGATAGGCGATGTTTTTTGTCTGCACGTAATTCCACAGCGCCTCGCGCCCTTTTTCCCGGCCATAGCCCGATTTGCCATAGCCGCCAAAGGGGGTCTCAACGCCACCGGCAAACCATTCATTGATGAAAATCTGGCCCGCCTGAATTTGCCGTGCGGCGCGATGGGCGGCGTCAATATCGGCTGTGAAAATACCGCCGACAAGGCCATAGTCTGTGCCATTGGCAATCTTGATGGCCTCTGCTTCCGAGGTGGTTTTCAGCACGGTAAGCACTGGCCCGAACACCTCTGTCTGGGCGATCTCCATATCGCTGGAGACATCACTGAAAACTGTTGGTGCCAGAAATGACCCCGGCTGGTTAAGCCGATGTCCACCGGTCACTAATTTTGCGCCGCCCCGCTCGGCATTGCGGCATAAATTCTCGGCGCGGTCGCGCTGCCCGTCGGAGATCATCGCGCCCATAGTGGCGCCAAATTCCCGGCGTTCGATACCTGGGCCGACCGATAGGCTTTGCGCCAGTGCGGCTGACCGTTCTACAAGCTCGTCATGCACGTCGGCATGGGCAATCAGGCGTGACATCGCCGAACAGACTTGCCCCGCATTGAAAAAAATGCCCCAGCGCACGGACTCCATCACCACATCCAGATCAGCATCCGGCATAACAATTGCCGCCGATTTGCCGCCAAGTTCCAAAATTGCTGGCTTCAGATTGGCCGCCGCCGCAAGCGCCACTTTGGTTCCGGTTTCCACCGACCCGGTGAAAACGATAGTGCCAATATCGGCATGGCCGGCCAGCTGCGCGCCTGCCTCGTCACCATATCCACACAGAATGTTCAGCGCCCCATCGGGCAAACCGGCTGCCTCTGCCGCATGCGCAAGATAGCTGTTGGTCAGCGGGTCCAGCTCGGGCGTTTTGACAACACAGGCATTCGCCGTTGTGAGGGCTGCGGCAATGCCGCGCGCTGTCATTTCCAGCGGATAATTCCACGGGATAATCTGCGCCGAGACGCCGTAGGGTTCATAGATGGTGAAATCAAGATAGTCACCACCAAGCGGGATTGATCGGCCCTCAACCGTTTCTGCCTGATTGCCATAATATTCAAAATAGCGGGCCGCGCCCTCCACCTCGATCACTGCCTCCCAATAGGGCTTGCCGGATTCCAGCGTCAGCAGCTCGGCAATCTCGGTGCGGTGCGCCAGCAGGTAATCACCCATTCGGCGCATCATGCGCGAACGTTCAACCGGGCGCAGTGTAGACAGCGCACCACTCCTATGACAGGCGCGCGCCGCTGCCACCGCATCATCAACATCCTGCCGACTGGCCAGCGCAATTTCCGCCAGCTTTTCACCAGTTCCGGGATTGGTGATGGCCAGCCGTCCGCTGCCCCCATCAACCCATCTGCCATTGATGTAGTTCTGCCAATATTCCTGCATCACCATCCCCTGTTAAAATTCGATCATCATCCGGTCATCCTGCAACCATCAGCCTTGCCACCGTTAGCCCGCACATGCAACTTTTTACAGCGCGCAAACACTGGCAATTTTGCATCATCTTCGGGATTGACTGCTCACAGAATTTTGCCATTCTCGTCAGGCGCGAACATCAGGCGTGAACACAGGAGACAGGCTGTTGGATTCGGTGATTGTTATTGGGGCAAGCCATGCAGGTGTTGCCTGTGCGGACGCGCTGCGGCGCAATGGGTTTGCCGGCCGTCTGAGTGTGATCGACTGCGGCACAGACCTGCCGATGGAACGCCCACCTCTGTCAAAGGCGTTTCTGCTCGCTGACCCGGAGGTGGGGTCGGCTGATGAGGGCGGTTTTTTGCTGCGCCGGGCCAGCTGGTATCAGGATAATGACATTGACCTGCGTCTTGGCGTCACCGTCACCGCCATTGACGCTGCCGCCCGCCATGTTGTCCTCCCGGATGAGACTCTGCCATATGACGCACTGGTTCTGGCAACCGGTGCCACCGCCCGCCAGTTGCCGGCTGCAGCGGGCTTGGACGGTGTGCATCTGCTGCGCACCCCCGATGATGCCATTCACCTGCGCCGGGTCATGGGGACCGCGGCAAGCGCCATCATCATTGGCGGTGGCTATATCGGGCTTGAGGCGGCGGCAAGTCTGTGCAAGGCCGGCAAGAATGTGCATGTGATTGAGGCTGCGGACAGGCTGCTTGCCCGCGTTGCCAGCCCGCAGATATCCGCCTTCTTTGATGCGCTTCATCGTGATCATGGTGTGCAGCTTCACACTGGCACCACACTCGCCGCCATTGACAGTGTCGATGATGCCTTTACCGGTGTGCGTCTTGCCGATGGCAGTACGCTCACCGCCGATCTTCTGCTGGTCGGGATTGGTGTTCAACCGGACATGCGGCTTGCGGAGGCGGCCGGCCTTGCGTGCGGCAATGGCATTCTGGTTGGCGCCGACATGCAGACCAGCCATCCCGGCATCTATGCCATTGGTGATGTTGCTCTTGCGGGTGAAACAGCGCCGCAGATCCATGCTACGCCAATCCGAGTTGAGTCGGTTCACAACGCCCAGGACAGCGCGGCGCGGGCGGCGGCAGCCCTCACCGACACCGCGCCACCGGCACGCCAAGCCCCGTGGTTCTGGTCAGAACAATTTGATGCGCGTCTGCAATCAGCTGGCATTGTCCCTCCCGCCGGGGATGACGTTCAGCAGGTCACCCGACCCGGAAAACGCGATGGTGGCCATTCGGTCTGGAGCTATGATGCCGGCCGGCTTTGCGCCGTCGAGGCCGTCCGTGATACCGCTGGCTACATGATGGGCAAACGCTGTTTGGAGGCGGGGCTAAGCCCACATCCCGCTGATGTTGCCAATCCTGATTTCGATCTCAAATCCTATCTCGCCCGTCAATAGATCTTGCGCTCTACAACGCGCTCAATGCACACTCAACCCCGATGCGGCGGGTATGGTCAGGCAGTCCATGAGCTTATATCACAGGCGCAGGCCAGAGGAGTAGAAGATGAGTTATGTTGGCGCTGGAAAATCCAATCAGGCACCGCTGATCGATATGCGGAGCGATACTGTCACCCAGCCGACCGAGGGAATGCGTGCGGCAATGCTGGCAGCGCCTGTCGGTGATGATGTCTATGGTGACGATCCGACCGTGAATGAGCTGCAGGACCGGGCCGCACGCCTGCTTGGCAAGGAGGCAGCGCTGTTTATGGCGAGTGGCACCCAGTCAAATCTGGCGGCGATGTTGGCGCATTGCCAGCGTGGCGAGGAAATTCTGTGTGGCGCTGACTATCACGTTTTCATTGACGAGGCAGGCGGTGCCTCGGTGCTTGGCGGCATCATGTTTGCGCCAATGGCGATGAATACGGATGGGTCTGTCGCACCAGAGACGATCAAACGGACAATCAAACCGGATGACGAACATTGCCCGATCTCGCGCATGCTGTCGCTGGAAAATAGCTGGCATGGTCAGGTTCAGCCGCTGTCAGCCATCACCAACGCTGCCAGATGTGGGCATGAACATGGGCTTGTCGTGCATCTTGATGGCGCCCGAATGATGAATGCGGTGGTCCGGCTCGGCATCTCACCAGCTGATTTGGTGGCCGATGTGGACACTGTCTCTCTCTGTCTGTCAAAGGGGCTTGGCGCGCCGGTTGGCACCATTCTGGCGGGTCCGAAATCATTTATCAGGCGGGCCCACCGCATTCGCAAGCTCGTTGGCGGTGGTATGCGTCAGGCCGGCGTTCTTGCGGCGGCTGGCCTCTACGCTCTTGATCATCACATCGACCGTCTTGCCAGTGACCATGACAATGCCCTGCGGCTTGCCGAACAGCTTGCCGCAATTCCCGGCGTCACTGCCAATCCGGCGGCGGTAGAAACTAACATGGTGTTTGTCGATTTTGCCGAGGGTGCTGGCGTTCGGTTGCGTGATCATCTGGCGGCAAAGGGGATATTGATTGTCGCCGATAGCGACCATGTCCGCCTTGTCACGCATCTGGATTGCGGGGTGCCCGAAGTTGACCAATTCACCGCCGCAGTGCGCGATTTTTTCACCTGACATAGTTTCCAGTGCAGGTTTCCCCGCATGAGGTGTCTTTGAGTGAATTTTGGCCAGAATCCGCCCTGCTTTCTGACGCAAGCTGAATAACTGTGGAAAAAAGCTGTGGCACTATCCCTGCGTTTAACGGTTGGTTTTTTATAGGAGGCGCTGATGGTGCTGCAACTCTCAATTGGGGCACGTGTTCGCAAAAGCCCGTTTTTTGACGCTGCCCGTGCCGATGGTATGGCCGCTGCCAGTGTCTACAATCATATGTATATGCCGACCAGCTATGGCGATCCGGCCGCTGAATATGAACGGGTGATCAATGGCGTTGCCATGTGGGATGTTGGTGTTGAACGCCAAGTGGCGCTGAAGGGGCCGGATGCTGTTGCGCTGGCCCGCTATCTGACGCCGCGCAATCTTGACGGGCTGAAAATTGGCCAGGGCAAATATGTGCCAATCTGCAATTATGAAGGCACGGTGATCAATGATCCGGTGCTTCTCCAGATCACTGATGATGAGGTCTGGCTGTCCATTGCCGATAGTGACATTTCCTTGTGGGCTGGTGGCATCGCCGGGGCGCGGGGCATGGATGTCCGCGTCTATGAACCCGATGTCTCACCGCTCGCCATTCAGGGACCAAAAGCCACCGACGTTGTTGCCGATATGTTTGGTGGTTGGATCAGAGAGCTCAGATATTTTGGCTTTGCTGAGGCAGAGATTGAGGGCATTCCGCTTGTCTTGGCGCGGTCTGGCTGGTCAAAGCAGGGTGGTTATGAACTCTATCTGCGCGATGGCCAATATGGTGCCAGACTTTGGCAGTTGGTCAAACAGGCGGGGGCAAGCTATGGCATTGGTCCCGGCGCGCCAAACTACATCGAGCGTGTGGAAAGTGGGTTGATATCCTATGGCGCCGATACGGATGATGCGACCACCCCCTATGAACTGGGAATGGATAAATTCATTGATGTCGATCAAGAGCAGGATTTCGTGGGTAAGGCGGCGCTCCGTGCCTTGCGCGATGCGGGTGTGAAACGGCGCTTTATGGGTTTGTTGATCGATGGCGACCCATTCCCCACCACCAACGAGGCTCGGTGGAAACTGCATCAAAATGGTGATTATGTCGGGTATGCCTCGGCGGCGGCCTATTCACCGCGGGTGCAGTCAAACATCGCTGTCGCCATGGTCTCGGTGGCGGCAATCGAGTCGGGCCAGCCGGTTGACGTCGCGTGTAATTGGGGCGATCGGACCGCAACAATCGTTCCTCTGCCGATTGCCTAGTCTTAAAAGGCAGGACACCGGAAAGGTAAAAGGCCGCCATGACGGCGACCTTTTTTATTATCTGCAAACTGTTGTATGCGTTTGCTGATGTCTGCCCTATGGGCAGCACGTCAGCTGGCAGACAGCTATTCTACGACGGCGAGATTGACAGCGGCGACTTTACCGTTGCGCTGTTCCTCAAGGTCAAATGTTACCTTCTGCCCTTCATTCAGTCCATTCAGACCGGAATTCTGGACAGCGGTGATGTGAACGAACACATCATTGCCAGAATCATCGGGATTGATGAAACCATATCCCTTTTGCGTGTTAAACCACTTTACAGTGCCTTGTGACATTCGTTTAGTCTCCAAATTGAGCCGAAACAAGCCGCCGGTTTCGACCAGTTATTCAGTGTTATGCTACATATGTCACTGTTCGCACGGGAATCAGGTCTCATATAGCCCTACGGCTCCCTACATATGTGGCGGCTGGCCCATGTTGTCAAATTTTTAATTGCCAACTTCCTAATCGATTGATGTTACAGCTTTATGAAGCGTGCTCGGCCCAACGCGAGACAGAAATTGCCGGCCGCGTCCTGACAGGGCTTCAACTAATTGAAAAACAGTCATATAACCATCTCTCTCCTGGCTTCGTACTGATTGGCCTATGCGTTCCTGTCCCTGTTACCGTGAAAGATGGCCCCAATGCCTCCTGCGTCAAAAATTAGCTTTCGCGGCGCTGCCTTTGCCCTTGCCGCGGCGCTGCTATGGGGGCTTGTGCCACTCTATATTGATCTTGTCGATACCACCGACCCTTATGAGATTGTTGCCCATCGGGCGCTCTGGTCGGGGGTTCTGCTGCTCCCGTACATGGTGATGACGGGCGGCGTCCAAAAACTTCCCGGTGTCATCGCCGACAGTGCGACACGGCGCGGTTTTCTCGTCTCGTCATTTTTGCTGACGGCGAATTGGGGCATGTTTGTCTACGCCGTGCAGTCGGGCCACGCCATCGAGGCGGCGCTCGGTTACTTCATCTATCCGCTTGTTGCCGTTGTTCTGGGTATCCTGCTTCTGCGTGAACAGTTGGACCGTCTCGGCTGGGTGGCGGTTGGCATTGTCGTTTGCGGTGTTCTTGCCAAGATGGGGCTGGATGGCCGGCTGCCGGCCATCGGGCTATGTCTGGCTGTTACCTTTGGTCTCTACGGTGTGACCCGAAAAAAGATGGGAATTGATCCGGTCATGGGCATGTTTGTCGAAACGCTGTTCGTGGTGCCTCTGGCGGCCGGCTATCTCATCTGGATGGCCTATGTTGGCCACCCAGTCTTTTATGGCGGCGGATTTATCAATATTCTGCTGGCGTTGCTCGCCGGTGTGATCACGGTGGTGCCGTTATTGCTCTATCATGCGGGCAATCGAGACCTGCCGATGGCCATGGCCAGCCTGCTGTTCTACGCAAACCCGACAACCCAGCTCTGCCTTGGCGTGTTCGTCTTTGGCGGGGTGTTCACCTTTGCCGACGGGCTGACCTTTGGGTTGATCTGGGCAGGGATCATCGTCTATTTCGCCAGCCGGCCAAGGGCGCGCCCGCTCCCCGCCACCAACTGAACACAACGAATGATCTGGCCCCGTATGATCTTACCAAGAATAATCCGAGGTCAGCGTTTATCAGCCGTTGAAAGGGCTGTGGTCAGGTCTTAGTCGATGATGCTTGCCGAGACGATCTTGTCCGGATCGGCCGGCGGTTCGCCAATGGCGATCTTGCGCACTGTGTCCATGCCGCGCTCAACCTGTCCCCAGACGGTGTATTGGCCTGTCAGATGTCCACACCCCTCAAAACAGATGAAAAACTGGCTGTCACCTGAATTCGGGTTCATTGAGCGGGCCATGCCAACCGTGCCGTCACGATACTCATAATCGGTGAACTCAGCTTCGAGTTTCTGTCCTGAACCGCCCATGCCGGTGCCATCTGGATCGCCGGTCTGCGCCATGAAGCCTGGGATCACCCGGTGAAAAATAATGCCGTCATAAAAGCCGTTGCTGGCCAGTTCGGTGATCCGTGCCACATGTTTTGGCGCCAGTTCGGGTAGCATTTTGATTTCGACCTGCCCCTGGCTGGTCTCGAGAAGCAGGGTCTGTCCCGCCCCATTGTCGCTGGTTGCGATTGCTGCAGTTGTCATAATGAAAAAGGTAACTCCCAGAAGTACAGTGATAAATCGGCTCATGAACCCGTCCTGTGCTGGCTGTTTATGAACAAGACCCGTGCAGACCGGCTGCACTGGACCACCATGGGTATAACCCGGCCTTACAAGATATAGGATGGTTTTGCCTCGGTTAAAGATGCTGTGGTTAACGATGCTGTGGTTACAGATGCCTCGGCTAAAGATGCTGATCAGAAAAGCGCGTCAAGCTGCTCATCGCTAAGATTGCCTGGAACGATGGTGATCGGCACCCGGCAAAGTGACGCCCCGCGTGACGTCAGAAAACTGATCAGGGGTCCGGCTGTCTCTGATTGGGTGTCCGCGCCCAGAACCAGCAACGAGATTGACGGCTCCTCGTCAATCAGCACCAGCAATTCATCGCTGGTGTCACCCTCGCGAACGAACAGCACCGGAATCTCACCGGTCAGCCCCTTGGCATATTCGGCATGGATGGTCATTTTTTCCTCGGCGGCCTCGCGCGCTTCCTGGCGCATCAATTCACCAACCCCGGCCCAATATTCGAATTCGGCGGGTGCGACGCAATACATCAGCGCGACCTTGCCGCCAACGGCCTTGGCGCGCCCGCAGGCGAATTGCAGTGCCTGATGCATTTCCTCCGAATCGTCAACAACGACCAGAAATACCGGATCCTTCTTTGCCATCTTCAGCCCCCTGAACAGGTAAGTTTCACCAAAACTATGTTGTTATCCGCGTCTATTTGCGGCGAAAGGCAACGGCTGCGAGCCAGCCCGAACACACAGCAAAGACAATTGCGAACAACCCATAGAACGCCGAGTAGTCGTGCGCAAAATTATAGATCAGCGCGCTCAATCCAGCCTTCTTTATCTTCATGCCAGTCATTTCTTCACTGAGGACATCGCCATCACGAAAATGCACGACACGAACCTCATAATTACCCGGAGGTACATTTTTTGGCAAATCCAGCGTTGCCCGGAACAGCATGTTCCGCTGCAAGGTCACCGCAGCTGTTTTTTCGGCCCACAGGCCCATATCCTGCATATTGCGGATCAGCCCACCAATCATATCTGCGCTGGCGATGGTTGCGGCATTGGCTGTCGTTGCTTTTGCACTCTGCTCATGGCCGTTATGTGCGCCCCCTTGTCTGGTGAATTCCAGCGGCAGGCTACGGGCGCCAATTCTGGCCGCACGGAGCGTGTCGGGTGTGGCAATCTCGGCAAGTGGGCGTGTTGAGAAAACATAGTAAAAGCTGGGTGCATTTTCCCAGATATTGGTCTCGACATTGACCCAGATGCCGGCCACCTTGTCGCTGCGCCGCTGGGCAAGGCGAATCTGAGGGCCGGAGACAAGCAGCACGACATCATCGCCATCGCTGCCCTCAAAGGCACCAAAGAGCAGCAGTTCTGTGCCGTGATAGCTGCTGGTGATCTCGACATTGTTCTGCGAGAGATCGGCGACAAGCCGTTGCGGGGCGGCGCTGGCCGGCACCACCGCCAGCATTAGCCACAATCCCAGCATTATCATCACACTGTTTTGCCGGCTCATTTCAGCAACTCCACCGACAGCAGATCCTCGGGCCTGACCACCAAATCATAGCCAATTTTCACACAGACAGCCAAAACCAGCAGCGCCAGCAGACCGCGTAATTGTTCGCCGCGCAGGACCGAGCTGGCCCGGCTGCCAAACTGCGCCCCGATCACCGCACCAAACAGCAACAGACCCGCCAATACGAAATCGACTGTTTGTGTCTGGATTGACTGCAGCAGGGTGACGTTGGCTGTCACGAAAATGATCTGGAACAGCGATGTGCCAACAACCACTGATGTTGGCATGCCAAGCAGATAGATCATCGCCGGCACCATAATAAAGCCGCCGCCAACGCCCATAATCGCCGCCAAAACGCCGACAAAAGCGCCGATTGCAAGCGGCAAGATGGCGCTGATATAGAGCTTTGAGCGGCGAAAGCGCATCTTGAAGGGCAGGCCATGCAGCCAGTTATGCTGGTGCAGCTTGCCCCGCGTTCCGCCCGGTTTGCGCGACCGCATGATCGTGCGCAGGCTCTCAGCCAGCATCAGCGCGCCTATGATCCCGAGAAAGACGACATAGGACAGCTTGATCACCAGATCGATCTGACCGATTGAGCGCAGAAAGGAGAACAGCACGACGCCAAGCGAGGAGCCTATAACACCGCCAAGCATCAGAATGCCGCCCATTTTGAAATCGACATTGCCCCGCCGCATATGCGCTAAAACGCCGGATACCGACGAGGCGACAATCTGATTTGCCTCCGTCGATACGGCAACTGCCGGGGGGATGCCAAAGAAGATCAGCAGGGGCGTCATCAAAAAGCCACCACCGACTCCGAACAGCCCTGATAGAAACCCGACACCGCCACCAAGTCCGATGATGATGCCGATATGCATCGAGACTTCAGCGATGGGCAAATAGATATACATAAAAATGACGCCTGATACGGGTAATCCATGATTAACCCGGTCTTGGAACGAGCAGCGAACTGTTTACCATTATGCGTCATGGTCCATCATCGCCACTGCTGGTGCTGATGGTACGGACCCGTGCTACCATTTGCAACAAACACTACGTTTGATGTTGCATATCATGCCAACGGGTGCAACAGGAATTCACCATGTAGGGGGTGGCGTCATATTGTTTTGTCTGTCTGGTCCCATGCCCCTTAAATGATTGCCCCTCAATCATTGCCCATCGGCATTTACCGTTCGGCGTAAATGTGTCACCGCGGCCATAGGTCGGAGAAAAGCTGGCCGGGCGGCTTCAGCGGTGGGCTTTGCTGGTGGCTTTTACTGGTGGGGGAGGGGTTAATGTTTGGTGCGCTGCATTGTTGGATCGTCAGTGTAGATATGTTCCAGCAGGCGCAATATCCGCAAAACATCCGTGTCATCGATCGAATAATAGATGGTCTGTGATTTTCGGCGTGTCCGCACGATATTGGCACGGCGCAGGCGGCCAAGATGCTGTGACAAAGCGGACTGGCTCAGGCTGTTCATCACCGTTTCCAGTTCGGATACCGATCGTTCGCGGCCATCGGCAAGTTCATTCAGAATTCGCATTCGTTTGGCATTGCCCATTGCCCGCAGAACGGTCGTGAGCTTTGACTGTTCGGATTTTACTTCTGGCTGACGCGCCATTATTGCCTCCTCAAGCCGGGTCTTTCCAAACCAGGCTGTGCCAGGCCAGTAAAGCCTGCCTTCTTTACCGGAAGTTTAGATGACCTAATCTTAAAGAAACGTTAATTTGAAAGGAGAAAGCAAAAAAAAGACTGTAAATTCAGTGAAGAAGGATCAAATTATCGGGAGCAATATTAAGCTTTGGTTAACAAGTGAACGATAAAGAACTGGGATGAGTGCCGCTTCAAGGCGGCTTCTGGCGGTTCCGGGGCCATGTTATTCCCCCAGATGTTATCCCTCAGGCAGTGGTATCCCGGATGATTTTGTCTCAGATGATGATGAGGTTCTGATCGGCGTCACCACTGACCGCGGCGGCTGTCAGCACACGGAAATGTGTCGGGCGGTCGCCCGGTGGGGCAATCGGGTTGAAAACGCGCTCAAGGGGCATGCGGCGCTCGGCGTTGATCCTCAGAATCCCATGTTGATACAGCGGTGCCCGGATGGCAAGGGCCGCCTCATAGGCTGTTGATAGCCATTTTAAAATAGGGTCGCTCAGAACCTCCTCCATTGGTTGTTCCAATGCGGGCCGGCCGGCCGGCCAGTCGATGGCTTCTGGAATCGTCATGAAACATAGTTTGGATGAACGGTTCTGGCCAACTGAGACTAAATTTTTAATCTTCGCCGTGCTCGCCCGCATCAGCGCGGTTGGTGCATCAAGATTGTTGAAATTCAACTTGGCGAGGCGTGTTAGATTGGCTGGCAGCAGATCTATAGCCGAAATGTTTGGTGTATAGATTTCGAGGTCGCTCATGAACAAATCTTCATGCTGACCCTCGATAATGGCAAATGCCCGATGCGCCAGTTTCAGGCAAAGTTCCTCGCGTGACATCGGCGACGCCGTATCATCAGCCAGTGTCATCTCGCCATCAACGGCGCGTAGGGTGCGAATCAGACTGATGAGTGCTGGATAGCTGGCATCCGCATCCAGTTTGACGGCAAAATCACGATTCGACCGTCTTGCTGTAACACCGCCGGGTGGTGGCTCGGTTGTGTCACCGGTTCGGGTTGTCCCGAATTTATCTATAACAATTTTTGCTCGCATGCAGTTCGCATCCGCCTTTTCGGGCTTGCGCCCAATTACCATGTCCGGCTGACAATCAGCACTTCTATTCCTCACCCTCGCAGATAAAAGTTAATTTCTGGTTTATTCTGCGAATATTTTTTCGATAAATTTCACCCAAATTTCCCCAAGCGGGGCTACAATGCCTCAATGAGTTCAGATCACAGTCCACCCAGCCCGGCCGATGCGCTCAAGGGCTTGAAGCAGCCAGTGCCGCAGGAGTTCGATATCCATATCGACGCTGACGGTGCCTGGTTTCATGAGGGTGGGTTGATCCGGCGGCCGGCGCTGGTCAAATTATTTTCCTCGGTGTTGTGCCGCGAGGCCGATGGCAGCTTCTGGCTGGTCACCCCGGTTGAGCGTGGCACCGTTACTGTCGCTGACGCACCCTTCATGATAATTTCGCTTGCTGTCACCGGCACCGGTGCCGACCAGCAGATCACCTTCGCAACCAATGTCGAGGATAGGGTGACACTTTCGGCCGACCATCCGCTGACCATGCGACAGCCGCCAAATGGCGCAGATGGTCAGGCCGGCATGGCCGCAGTTCCCTACATTCATGTTCGGGACCGTCTTGAGGCGAAGGTGAATCGGCCGGTTTTTTATGAACTCGCCGATTATGCCACCAGCAATGACGAGGGTGTGTTCGGTGTTTGGAGTTCCGGCAGCTTTTTCAGATTGGAGACATGATGCACGGTTTCGCTGGCAACCACACCGCCGCCGCTGGCCAGATTGATCCGGCCATGCTGGCACTTGCCGAGCGGCTCAATCCTATTCCCCAGTCATTGCGCGCCGATCAGGGGCGCCCTGCGGCAGTGTTGGTGGGATTGCAGCAACAGGCGGCGGGCTGGCATGTGGTGATGACGCGCCGGGCGGGCCATCTGGCGCATCATGCCGGCCAGATCAGCTTTCCCGGTGGCAAGGTGGATCCAGCTGATGCCAGTCTCGTGGCGACGGCCCTTCGTGAGGCGCAGGAGGAAATCGCGCTCACCCCCGGGTCTGTCACCATCCTTGGTGCCCTTGATATAGTGGCCAGTCCGGTGGGATTTGTGGTGCAGCCGGTTGTCGGCCTGATTGCGCCCGAATCGGATTTTGTCGCAGCGCCGGACGAGGTTGATGAGGTGCTTGTTCTGCCGCTGGCTGATATAGTCGATACCGCCCGGCACCGACGCGAGAGCTATCTGCGTGAGGGCGTTCGGCGCGAGGTCTGGGTGATCGATCATGCAGACCATTATCTTTGGGGGCTGTCGGCCAGCATTCTGGTTGATCTTTCCGGCCGCCACCGCTAACGACGGAACTGCCCACCTTGTGCCTGCTGCGTGGCAGACCGGTGCAGTTATCATCTGGCAGGAAAGGAGACTAAACGTATGCGCCGTTATCTAATCATGCTGAGCGCTCTGTTTGTGGCGATTATCGTGATGACAATGATCAAAAGCTGGCAGCGCCGCCGGGCGATTGCACGTGGCGAGGATCCTGAGGCCATAAAGGGCATTACCATCGCGCATCTGATTGGCGCGTTTGCCGGTCTCGTCGTGTTTTTCCTCAGCGTATATCTGCTTGAGGGGACCAGTTCGGCGCCGGGGACGGCCTACCGCCCCGCCATGATCACGGATGGGCAGATTTCATCTGGCGGCTTCGAGGAAAGCGGCCAGAGTGATGGTACCCAGAGTGATGTCAACAAGAGTGATGTCAACAAGAGTGATGGCAACAAGGGTGATGGTGGATAGGGTAATGGAGGATAGCGACGGCTTTCCCATCCCGCCCCTTGCCCAGCAGATTTTCGCATTGGCGACTGATGCCGGTTCTGAGGCACGCATTGTCGGTGGTGCGGTGCGTGATTTTCTGGCTGGCCGGCAGCCGGGTGATATCGACATGGCGGTTGCCATGCCGATTGAACAGGCGGCCGAAATCTTCCGTAAGGCTGGTCTTCGGGTCATTGAAACTGGCCTCCGGCATGGCACGGTTACCGTGCGCGCCGCAGGTGGTGCCTCTGCACCTGCCGCCATTGAGGTCACGCAGACACGTATTGACGTGGACACGGATGGCCGTCACGCCACCATCGCATTCAGCGCTGACTGGCAACAGGATGCCAACCGACGCGATTTCACCATCAACGCCCTTTATGTCTGTGCTGACGGCAGCATCGCCGATCCGCTCGATGGTGAGGCGGATCTCCGGGGGGGGCGTCTGCGATTTGTTGGTGATGCTGGCCAGCGTGTTCGCGAGGATGCGTTGCGGATGCTGCGCTATTGTCGGCTGATGCCCACATTTGCCAGCGCTGGCCCGGATCCCGAAGCTGTCGCTGCGCTGCGCGCTCATGCCGGGCTTGCCACCGCGCTGTCTGGTGAGCGTGTGGCCAGCGAATTGGCGCGTCTGCTGGTGGCTCCCGGGGCTGGCGATGCGATTGCCCTGATGCGTGATTGCGGCGTCGATAGGGCGGCGCTTGGCCTGTCTGTTGACCCCTCGCTCCTTGCCCACATGCCGCCGATTGACCCTGCCGGTCCGTTTGCCGCTGAGGGGTGGCTCGCCGCTCTGGCGCTGATCATGCCCTCCGGCAGCGCCCAGCCTCTGGCTGACAGGCTGCGCCTCAGCCGCCGCGATGCCAAATCTCTGTCGATGTTTGATCAACTTGGCAAACCACAACTTGCGCCCCAACTGGCACCACCTCCCGATGATCCGACAATTTGGCAGCGCGCGATCTGGCCGCTGCGCCGCGATGGTGTCAATGCCGGGCTTGTCTATGTGGTGGCAACAGCGCGTACTGGCGGTGATGTCGATCTGGCGCATGCGGCCACACTTGCCTGCTGGGATCCGCCAAAATGCCCGATATCGGGCACCGATTTATTGTCGCATGGCGTTGACAATGGACCCGCACTTGGCCAGATGCTAGATACTCTTGAACAGAAATGGGTGGACAGTTCCTTCACCCTTACAAGGAAGGAGTTGCTGGCCGGCCTTTAGGTCCGAGACAGTTTAAGTGTGTAGGTCCGAGACAGTGTAAGTGCCGCATCCCCATCACTTCTGGGGGCCGTAGCAATCTTGCTGGCTTATACGCGGACGGGCAGAACGAAAGGCAACATCACCACAATCATGCAGTCACAGAACGACAAGGCGAACGCCGCCACAGGTGAAACTGATTTTCAGTCTGTCGGGACCGATATCGAGTCGCGCAAAACGGCTGCGGCTGGCTGGTTCGCCACATTGCGTGATGATATCTGCGCCACCTTCGAGACCATAGAGACCGAGCTTGCCGGCACCAGCAAGGCCGACCAGCGCCCCGGCAATTTTGCCCGCAAGAGCTGGAACCGTGAGGGCGGCGGTGGCGGCGAGATGAGCGTGATGCATGGCCGTGTATTTGAAAAGGTCGGGGTCAACATCTCCACCGTTCACGGTGAATTTTCCGAGGAATTTCGCGCCAAGATCCCGGGCGCGGCGGCTGATGGCAAATTTTGGGCTGGCGGCATTTCGCTGGTTGCCCACATGCAGAATCCGCATGTCCCAGCGGCGCATATGAACACCCGTTTCATCGTCACCTCGACCAGCTGGTTCGGCGGCGGCGGTGATTTGACGCCGTTGCTTCCCGATGAGGATGGTGCTGGCGCCACTTTTCACGCCGGGCTGAAGGCAGCCTGCGATGCCCATAATCCGGCCTATTATCCGCGTTTCAAAGCATGGTGTGACGAATATTTCTATCTGCCGCACCGTGATGAGCCACGCGGGGCAGGCGGCATCTTCTACGACAATCTGGATAGCGGTGACTGGGACGCTGATTTTGCGCTCACCCGCGATGTTGGCACTTCCTTTCGTGACGCCTATGCTGGCATTGTCCGCGCCCGGATGAACCGGGAATGGGATGAGGCCGAGCGGCATCACCAGTTGGTGCGCCGGGGCCGCTATGTCGAGTTCAATCTGCTGCATGACCGGGGCACGCTGTTCGGCCTGAAAACCGGTGGCAACATCGAGGCCATTTTGATGAGCCTGCCGCCAGAAGTCAGATGGCCATAAGTCCAGCTTTGCCCGCATGGGGGCGCGGCCAAATGCCTCGCATTTTTTGCTGGAAAAGACGCAGAATAAAGTGGGAAAACTAGAGAGCCCATGCTAGAAAGTCGGCAATAAAGGGGGACAGTTTCCAACTGTTTAAATTGCCATCACAGGATGCGGGCCATGGCCGGTGTTTTCTGTCGTCCAGAAAATGCGCGCGGGCCCATATGACAATAGAGGACAGAATGGCCAAATCGACGTCAAATTCCAAATCACCGTCTGCTGACGGCGTGCAGGAGCCGGCCCGCCGCGACTTTATCGTGGTGGCGACCTATGCCATGGGTGCGGTGGGTGCCGCTGCTGTTGCATGGCCGCTGATCGACCAGATGAACCCGGCAGCGGATACGCTGGCGCTGGCGAGCACCGAGGTGGATGTATCAAAGATTGTAGAGGGTCAGGCGATCACCGTGACCTGGCGCGGCAAGCCGGTTTTCATCCGGCGCCGCACGCCGGACGAGATTGCCCGCGCGAACGCCATTGATGGCGCTGAGTTGCGTGACCCGCAGGAAGATGAGGCCCGCGTCCAGCGGCCCGAATTGCTGGTTGTTGTTGGGGTGTGCACGCACCTTGGCTGTGTGCCGCTTGGCCAGAAGACCGGCGATGTCAAAGGTGACTATGACGGGTGGTTCTGCCCCTGCCATGGCTCGCATTACGACACATCTGGCCGGATCCGCAAGGGACCGGCACCGACCAATCTCGAAGTGCCGCCTTATGATTTCCTGTCTGATAACGTTATTCGTATCGGTTAATCTTCTCGTTCTACTGGAGGCAATACAGAAATGTCTGCTGCAAAATTTTCAAATCCGGTCGTCAGATGGATTGACCATCGCCTGCCGGTCTTTTCCATGCTTGATCACACGGCAAATGAATATCCGACGCCAAAGAACCTGAACTATATGTGGAATTTCGGCAGCCTCGCCGGCCTGTCACTGGTGATCATGATTGTCACCGGCATTGTTCTGGCGATGAGCTACACCGCCCATGTCGATTATGCTTTTGAGTCGGTTGAGCGCATTATGCGTGACGTCAATCACGGCTGGCTGATCCGCTACATCCATATGAACACGGCCAGCTTCTTCTTCATCGTCGTCTACCTGCATATTTTCCGGGGTCTGTATTATGGGTCCTACAAGGCGCCGCGTGAATTGCTCTGGATTTTGGGCGTTGTCATCTTCTTGCTGATGATGGCGACGGCGTTTATGGGCTATGTGTTGCCATGGGGCCAGATGAGCTTCTGGGGTGCCACCGTGATCACCAATTTATTCTCGGCCATTCCGATTGTCGGTGAGAGCGTTGTGACCTTCCTGTGGGGTGGTTTCTCGGTCGATAACCCGACGCTGACCCGGTTTTTCTCGCTGCATTATCTGATGCCGTTCCTGATTGCTGGCGTTGTCGTGCTGCATATTGTAGCGCTGCACCGCTTTGGCTCAAACAACCCGATTGGCATTGATACCAAGGGCAGGCAGGACACCATTTCCTTCCACCCTTACTACACGATCAAGGACATAGTTGGCATTGCCATGTTCCTGCTGTTACTTGCGATTGCCGTGTTCTTTTTCCCGAACGCGATGGGCCACCCGGACAATTACATTCCGGCCAACCCGATGCAGACGCCAGCGCACATCGTTCCTGAATGGTATTTCCTGCCCTTCTACGCGATCCTGCGCGCTGTGCCTGACAAGCTTGGCGGCGTTCTGTTGATGTTTGGCGCGATTGCCATCCTGTTCATCCTGCCATGGCTTGACCGTTCACCTGTGCGCTCGGCACGGTTCCGCCCGGTGTTCCGCATCTTTTTCTGGCTGTTGTTCATCGATGCGCTTGCCCTTGGCTATCTTGGTGGAATGCCCGCCGAGGGTATCTATGTGACGCTCTCACGTGTTGCCACAGCATGGTACTTCCTGCATTTCCTCGTGATCCTGCCGATGTTGGGCGTTTTTGAAAGTACCAAACCGTTGCCGAAATCAATTTCGGAACCGGTGCTGGCAACGACTGGGGAGGCCGCCTGATGCGTAAGTTTATCTTTGCAACCGTAATGTCCCTCATGTCGGCTGTCGGCATGCCAGGGGCGGCATCAGCGGCAGGCGGCGGTGATGTCACGCTGCTCAAGAACGACTGGAGTTTTGCCGGGATTTTCGGGCATTACGACAAGGCATCTATGCAACGCGGTTTTCAGGTCTATCTTGAGGTCTGTGCCGGCTGTCATTCGATGGAATATATGGCCTTCCGCAATCTGGCTGACCTTGGCTATAACGAGGCCGAGATCAAGGCGATTGCCGCCGAATATGAGGTCCAGGACGGCCCTGACGAGGATGGCGAGATGTTCATGCGTCCGGCGCGCCCCGCTGACCGTATACCAAGCCCCTATCGCAACGACAATGAAGCACGTGCCAACAACAACGGCGCCTTGCCGCCCGATCTGTCATTGATCGCCAAAGCGCGTGCGCACGGCCCAGATTATCTCTACAGCCTGCTTGTCGGGTATCAGGACGCACCGGCCAGCATGGAAGTTCCCGATGGCATGTATTACAACAACGCCTATTCCGGCAATATGATCGCGATGCCACAGCCCATCTATGGCGATGATGTCGAATATGCCGATGGCGCATCAACCAGTGCCGAAGCGCTGTCCGCTGACGTCACGCATTTTCTGATGTGGGCTGCCGAGCCGAAACTCGAAGTGCGAAAGCGGATCGGCGTTGCGGCGGTGTTTTTCCTCAGCATCTTCCTGATTATGTCTTATTTGGCCAAACGCCGGATCTGGGCTGACGTCCACTAGGCTGATCAGGCGTTTTAAATAACCAAAATCTGAATAACCAAAACCCCCGGGGCTTACACCCGGGGGTTTTTTGTGACTGGGCGTTCAGCGGTCATCACATTTGCTGCCTCTGCGGCGCTGGCCGGAGCCAGACAGTGCCAAACAGCAGACAGTGTCAGACATTAAATCGGAAATGGAACACATCGCCATCGGCGACACTATAATCGGCACCCTCGATCCGCAGCTTGCCTACATCCTTGGCCCCAGCCTCGCCTTTATTCGCGACATAATCATCATAGGCGATGGTCTCGGCGCGGATGAACCCACGCTGGAAATCGGTATGGATGACACCGGCGGCCATCGGTGCTGTGGCGCCCTTTGCCACGGTCCAGGCGCGCGCCTCCTTCGGTCCTACTGTGAAAAATGTCAACAGGTCAAGCAGCCCGTAACCAGCTTGGATCAGACGCGCCAACCCGGTCTCCTCAAGCCCCAGTTCAGCCAGAAATTCGGCCTTGTCAGCGGAGTCGAGCTGGCTGATTTCAGCTTCGATGGCGGCCGAGACAATGACATGCGCCGCGCCTTCTTCGGCGGCCTGTGCGGCCACCGCCTCGCAGAACGCATTGCCGCTTGCCGCCTCACTCTCGCCGACATTGCAAACATAGAGAACCGGCTTTGATGTCAGCAATTGCAGATAGGGCAGACGCTGTGCCTCCGTCTCACTCAGACCGGTGGCGCGCCGCGCCGGCACACCGTCAGACAGCTGGGCAAACAGCTTTTCCATGAGCGCCAGATCGCTTTTCGCCTCGCTGTCTCCGCCTCTTGATTTCTTCACCAGCGCTGCCATCCGGCGCTCCAGAGATTCGATATCGGCCAGCATCAACTCGGTCTCGATTGTCGCAGCATCGCGAATCGGATCAACGGAGCCCTCGACATGGGTAATCTCACCATCCTCGAAGCAGCGCAGCACATGCGCAATCGCGTCAACCTCACGGATGTTTGCCAGAAACTGGTTGCCAAGTCCTTCGCCCTGGGCGGCGCCCCGGACAAGCCCGGCGATGTCGACAAATTCCAGCTGTGTCGGGATCACATTTGCCGATTTGGCCAGCTCTGCAAGCGCATCAAGACGCGGGTCGGGCACCGAAACACGCCCTGTATTTGGCTCGATGGTACAGAACGGATAGTTCGCGGCATCGGCGGCGGCGGTCTCCGTCAACGCGTTGAACAGGGTAGATTTGCCAACATTTGGCAGACCGACAATACCGCAGTTAAATCCCATCTTGACTATCCCTTATCTTGACCGTCCCCAACTGGGCTATCCCCCATTTGGGCTGTCCTGTGTCCGTAATGTTTTTGGTGGTGTCTCAGTTTTCGGCGCGGGGGCCAGAAAGGCAACGCGGCTTTGAAAGCCCTCCGTGTCATGGCTGACCAGCCGGTCGGCCTCATCGGCCATGGCGGTGGTCAGATCATCGAGCCAGCCATCCACCTCGTCCTTGGCAAAATCCATCAGCACCCAATTCTTTACGTCAATGCGCGCCGGTGGCCGGCCAACGCCGATGCGCACGCGCCAGTAATCAACGCCCAGATGGCGGTCGAGATCTCGAATGCCGTTATGCCCGCCATGTCCACCCCCCTGTTTCAGCCGTATCTTGCCGACGGCAAGGTCAATCTCGTCATAGAAAACAAAGATATCGCCGGCGGGGACTTTGTAGAAACGGGCGATTTCGGCAACCGGCAGGCCGGATTTGTTCATAAAGCTCTGCGGCTTGATCAACAGCACCTTTTGCGTGCCAAGCCTGCCATCGGCAATCAGCGCGCCTGATTTGGCCTTCCAAACGGAAAAGCCATGCCGCTGGGCAAGCCTGTCAACCGCGATGAAACCAGCATTATGCCTGTTTCTGGCATAGTCTGATCCGGGGTTCCCAAGGCCTACAAATAGCAGCATGGCTCTGTTTCGGTCGGTTCCATGTAAAGCTGGTGGCAGTGCCGTGGCTTACTCTGAACCGCCCTCTTCGTTTTCGGCGTCTGCGCCACCTTCGGCCTCGTCCTCATCTTCGTTCTTCACGCCGCCGCCAGGTGACTGCAACGTGGCAACGGTAAAGTCGCGGTCTGTAATGGTCGGCTCGACACTGTCGGGAAGCGTAATGGCGCTGATATGGATCGAGTCACCAATCTTCAGACCGTCAAGATCGACGATGATCTTTTCCGGAATGGCTGTCGCCGGACAGTTCAGTTCCACCTCAAAGCGGACAACGTTGAGAACGCCGCCAATCTTCAGGGCAGGACAGCTATCCTCATTGATGAATTCAACAGGCACCCCAACGGCCACTTTGGCGCTGCCGGATACGCGCAGAAAATCCATATGCATCACCACATCAGTTACCGGATGGAACTGGATGTCACGTGTCAGCACGGTGTTCTTCGTGCCATCGACGGTGACGTCCAGAAGCCGGCCGAAAATACCGGGCTGGTGAATGAGTTTGGTGATTTCCCGGGCTTCCATGGTGATGCCCAGCGGGTCCTTTTTGTCGCCATAAATGACGGCAGGGACTTTGCCTGCGCGGCGTGCCGCACGGGCGGACCCCTTACCGACCCGTTCGCGCTGATCAGCGCTGATGGTTGTAATGTCAGACATTGCTTACTCCTTGACGTATGACAATGAACCGTGCCTCCAGGGGTGCACGGCGGCCCGAGGTATAGGCTTATTGCGGGGAAAAGACAAGTGCTTTCGGCCCCACGCCCATGGCACTGAGGAGGGCATTCCAGAGGGCACTGTAGAGGGCATTATAGCAGAGGGAAAAGGCGGTCACACCTCAGCCTGACAGTTTTGCCAACAGATCGACAATAGCGCCCCGTCAACAGCCCTGTTGATCGTCCCTAGAACAGGGTCGAGACAGAGCGTTCCTCGTTGATTCGCTTGATCGCCTCACCAAGCAATGGTGCCACCGAAATATGCCGGATGTTGCGTGCCACACGCACCGCTTCGGTGGCCGGAATGGAATCGGTCGTCACCAGCGAATTCAGCGGCGATGACGCCACCCGGCTCACCGCCCCACCTGACAGCACGCCATGCGTGACATAGGCATCAACGCTCAGCGCGCCATCCTCGATCAGTGCCGCCGCCGCATTGCACAGCGTTCCGCCAGAATCAACAATGTCATCGACCATGATGCAATGCCGGTCCTTGACGTCACCGATGATGTTCATCACTTCCGAGACGCCGGCTTTCGGGCGGCGCTTGTCGATGATCGCCAGATCGGCATCAAGCCGACTGGCCAGTGACCGCGCCCGGACCACGCCGCCGACATCGGGCGAAACGATCATCAATTGAGACCCATCATAGCGTGCCTTGATATCGTCAATGAACACCGGCGCGGCAAACAGATTGTCAGTAGGAATATCGAAAAAGCCCTGTATCTGGCCAGCATGCAGATCAATCGTCAGCACCCTGTCAGCACCGGCGGACGTGATCAGATTGGCCAGCAGCTTTGCCGAGATTGGTGTGCGTGGGCCGGATTTTCGATCCTGGCGGGCATAGCCATAATAGGGCAGGACAGCCGTGATGCGGCGGGCTGACCCCCGGCGCAGCGCATCCAGCGCAACAAGCAGTTCCATGACATTGTCATTCGCTGGGAAACAGGTCGATTGCACAACAAAGACATCCTCGCCGCGCACATTCTCGCCAATTTCAACGAACACTTCCATGTCGGCAAATCGCCGGACATCTGCTTTTGTGAGGGGGACATCAAGATAGGTTGCAATAGCCTCTGCTAAAGGCCGGTTACTATTGCAGGAGAGAATTTTCATTCGAAAAAAATCCGTTGCCAGCCGGTATAGCGGCGCAGTTGACTACCAAGGCTGTCATAGCAATCCCCCCTTCACCGGGCAAGCGGTTATCCGGTATTTGTTACAATTTTGTTATCTTTTGATGACGGGCATCCCGTCACATGAAACAGGTGGACAGCATGCCGATAATCAATAATCCGAGGAAAATGTAGAGATGTGGCATTTTCAGAGAATCCTCAAAGGCGGTGGTTGTCCAGCTCTCATCCGGGCGTTGCGGCGAGGCTGATGATCGAGATCTGCCGGCCAGAATCGGGCGCCGCTTCATGTGTGGCCCGCCGGTGCGAAAAAAACCGTGGCGATTCGGTCCCGTTGGGCGAATAGGTGTCCTCGCCGCAATCGGCAATCTGCGCCACACCGGCCGCGTCAAGCTGCGCCCTTACAAAGCCCGGCAGATCAAAAAGATATCTGTCATCCCGTTCGGGATCGACCATGAAACAGCCGGCAATATTGTCTGCTCTCACGCGGCTGTCCTGCTGGCTCTCCATGATCTCGGCACGCATCTCGCTGCCAACCTGATAGCTGGCCTGCCGGATTGTCGGGCCAATCAGCGCGGTAATCTGCTGTGCACCGGCGGCCAGCATTTCCGTCAGCGTCGCCTGAATGATTCCTGTTGCCGCGCCGCGCCATCCCGCATGGCACGCGCCGATCACCCCGGCATCGGCATCACCCAACAGCAATGGCAGACAATCGGCGGTCAGAATTGCCAACCCCAGTTCGGGCACTGTGGTGGCCATTCCATCGGCGCGGTTCATCGTCTCACGATTTGCCGACGTGCCGGCTGTCACCGTAACGGCATCGGCGCTGTGCGTCTGGAACACGGCCGCCAGCCGGTCTGTCGCCAGCCCCATGGCCGCGGCGCAGACCTCACGGTTGCGGGTAACGCACTCTGGTTTGTCATCCGAGCCAAAGCCGCAGTTCAGACTATCATAAATGCCATGGCTCACGCCGCCCTCGGCTGAAAAGAACCCATATCTGATTCGCCCGGCAAAAGCGTCGCCGCCGACAAAGACCGCGCCATTGTCGGCCTGTCTGCGTTCAAAAATGGGTCTGCCCCCACTCATCATGCGCCTCCATTCCCTCTGTTCCCTCGGGGGCCTTCATTCGAACCAATACCCAACTCTGGCCCCGACTCCTTCATCGCGGGTGACGCTGCCTCGCTCTCAAAGCCGGGCGGCTTGCCGGTGCCCTGCGGCACCAGAAGCGCCACCTTGAACACCTCGCCCATCTGCGCCGGGCTGGTCAGCCTGTCAACCGCCGCCAAAAGGCTGCGGCGTTCCTCTGCCTCGCCATGCGATCCGGCCTGTTCGGCGCGCTGGGCAAGGCCGATGCGCATCAGAAACCGGCCCTGCGGCACCGGCCCGATCAACCGGCACCCATGGGCGACGGCGCTTCGGGACAGCGCGGCAAAATCCACCCAATGCGACAGATCGGCCGTTCCCGGTTGGTGAAACACATCCACGGGCCTGTGGTCGGCAACGGCCTGCAAACTGTCGCCGGCGTTGCCATTGCGGCCATAATCAACAATCAGCATGGCCCCACCATGCCGGCTGATCCGTCGCGCCAGCGTGTCAATCACCTGATCACCTGCCGCGCATATTTCGGCGATATCGCCATCGGCCGGTTCCGGGAGCAGGGCGGCGGCGTAATCTGCCAGTTCGGCCGTGCTTAGTGCCGGGCCATCGACAAAGCTGAAATCATCACCGCGCAACCCGACAAGCCGGTGATGCCAGCCACCTTCTGCCGCACTGCCACGCCAGACGCATTGCGCCACCGCCAGCGCGTCAAAAAATTCGTTGGCGATGCCAAAAAGCGGCACCTCCGGCAGACTCGCGACATCGTCATGCCATTTGATCTCTGGCGCGCCCGGTGCATTAGGCGCTGTGCCATCTGCCGCAATCACTGCCGCCTGCGCCCGGCGCAGCGCGGGGCTGGTCTCGACCAGATGGACCGGTCTGCTGGCCAGCACCGGCATCAGCGTTTGCCAGACGCTGCGCATATCCCGCATCAAGGTTCCGCGCCCTGGGCCAAGCTCGACAATAACAGCGTCCCCGGGCTGTCCTGCCAGCTCGAACATATGCGCCAGATACAGTCCGCACATCTCGCCAAACAGGCCGGAAATCTCTGGCGCAGTGATGAAATCGCCGGCAACGCCAAAGGGGTCGTTATGCTGATAATAGCCATCGCTGGCATCACCCAGACAGGCGGCCATGAAGCTGTCCACGCCCATCGGGCCGGCGGTCCGAATCTGGGTGGCAAGCCGCTCACCAAGCGCTGTATCCTGTGTCGTTTCTGACATGGTCTCAGGGGCGTTCGGCATGGTCTCAGGGGGGTTCGGCATATTCACACCTGCCGCTGGTTACGGCCATATTGCAGCAGATACAGCCCTGCCGCAATCATCGGCAGACATAACAGCTGTCCCATCGTCAAGCCACCAACCAGCAAGCCCAGATGCGTGTCCGGCTCGCGGACAAATTCAACCAGATAGCGGGCCAAGCCATATCCGGTCAGCATCAGGCCGGTGATCCGCCCGGGCCGGTCAAGCCATCCCCGCCGCACCACAATCAGCATGGCCAGCCCAAGACACAGCCCCTCAAGCCCGGCCTCATAGAGCTGGCTCGGGTGGCGCGGTGCACCATCACTTTTCGGAAACACCATCGCCCAAGGCACCTCGCTCACCCGGCCAATCAGCTCGCCATTGATGAAATTTGACAGGCGGCCCAGAAACAGACCGATTGGCAGCACCATAGACACCCTGTCCGAGACCTTGAGAACCGGGATGGCGTGGTGGCGGGCAAACAGGATCATCGCCAGCGTCACGCCCAAAAGCCCACCGTGAAAGGCCATGCCACCTTGCCAGATCTTGAAAATTTCAAGCGGATTGCTGATGAAAAATGCCGGGTTGTAGAACATCACATAGCCAAGCCGCCCGCCCAGAATGATGCCAAGCAAAACATGATTGAGCAGCGAGTCGAGCTGACCGACGCTCATCGGCGCACCGGGTCGTCCCGCTTCGCGCCGCAACAGATAATAGCCAAGCAGCAATCCGGCGATATAGGCAAGGGCGTACCAACGGACTCCAAAGCCGCCAAACTCGATCGCAAAGGGATTGAATTCAGGAAGGATGATACCGGTTGGCGTGTCTGTCATGATGCCTGATGTCCGTTGTTTCGTGCCAAAAGTGGTGGCAAGGGGGCTGGCAACAGGGCTGCCCCCAACGTGAAAATATGCACAACTTTATCGCAAATGCGCCTCATGTGGTATTGGAATAACCGCCGAGACCACATAAATAAACCTATGCAAGAGTATAAATAGTTACAAAAGGCGATGTCGGTTAGCGGGCTCAACGCCTGCAATCACCCAGAAGCGGGCGGCAGCGCAGAAAGACGGGAACAGCAAGATGCGGCGGTCGAATTTCATCAGTGATATTGCCAAAATGGCGAACGGGGCCGCGACTGCCCTTGGTGGTGCGCGCGAGGAGATCGATAATATGATCCGTCAGCGCATGGAACGCGCTCTCAATGCGCGTGGCCTTGTGACGCGTGAGGAGTTTGACGCGCTGCGCACCCGGCATGAGGCACTGGCGGCTCGGGTGGCCGTTCTGGAGGCTGGCCCCGCCGTTGGCGAATCACCCCGCGCAAAAACGAAAGAATCGCCAGCCCGCAAAGCGGCCAAAAAGACTGCCGCGGCGAAAAAGACGCGGCCCGCCAGAAAAAAATCAGCCTCCTGATTCTCTCTTTCCTCCACCAAAGCTGCACCCGGCCATCGTCAAACTGGTGTCAAACTAGTGTCAAACTGGTGGTTTTGTGCGGATTCGACCTTTTGGAAACCATAAAACCACAACACCATGTGGTATGTGGATAAGTCACCCACAAAATATTGTGTTGAATGAAGTTCCTGCCTGCGGCATCTTAGGGATCCAGACACCGCATTCGGGACGCTCATCTCATGACATCACATTCATCAGGCCAGAACCGCACAAATGAAGCCGGCCTCGCCCATCCGATCGATCTGGTGACAAAATTTGTCGCCCGGCAGGACTGGCAGGTGCGCGAGCGCAATCACGACGCCGTGCTGGCTGAGGTGCCGGGGCGCTGGTCTGATTATCAGCTTGCCGTCACCTGGCGGCGTTTCGATGAGACCATGCAGGTGACCTGCCGGATTGATGTCCATGCCGAAGAGGAACAGCTCGGCGAGTTGGCGCTGCTTGCGGCCCTGCTCAATCAGGATGTTCATATCGGCCATCTGGCGCTTGATCTCAATGCGTGCGAGCTGGAACTGCGGCACACACTGGCGCTGCGGGGGGCTGGGGGTGCCACGCCCGAACAGATCGAGGATGTCGTCGATTTCATGCTTGGCGAGTGCGAGCAGGCCTATCCGGCAATTTATCAGGTGGCGCATGGCAAGATGGCTGCCGCCGAGGCGGCGATGGCCGTTCTGATGCGCACTGATGGGGAGGCATGAGGCAATGCTGATCACGCTCATAGGCTGTGGCAAGATGGGCAGTGCGATGCTGCAGGGCTGGCTCAATGATGCCACGCTTGATGCTGATTTTGCCATTGTTGAGCCGCATCACGATGCGCTTGCTTGGACCAGCTCATACACCAATGTCAGGCTGTTTGACGATTGTGCCGCGGCCGCTGCGGCCGCTGATCGTCCAAGCCAGATGGTTGTTCTTGCCGTCAAGCCACAGATAATGGACGATGCGATTGCCACACTTGGCGGCATTGCTGGTTCTGACACGGCCTTTCTGTCGATTGCCGCCGGCATCCCAACCGACTGGTTGACCGCGCGCCTGCCAAAAAATGCCGATGGCTCCGATGCGCTGGTTCTGCGTTCGATGCCAAACACGCCAGCGGCGATTGGCAAGGGTGTCACCGTCCTCTATACCGCCGATGCCCCAGCGGCGATTGCTGCACTTGCGGCGCAACTGCTCACTGCCGTTGGCGCGGTTGTCACCATCGATGATGAGGGGCTGATGGATGCGGTTACCGCCGTTTCCGGTTCTGGGCCAGCCTATGTGTTCCTGCTGGCCGAGACGATGACCGCGGCAGGCATTGCTGCCGGGCTGCCGGCCGCGTTGTCGCAACAGCTTGCTGAGGCGACTGTCGCTGGCGCTGGCGAGTTGATCGCTGCGTCCGATGATCCTCCCTCACAGCTGCGTGTCAATGTCACCAGCAAGGGCGGCACCACAGCGGCGGCGCTTGCGGTGCTGATGGATGATGATGGGCTGGCACCGTTGATGAAACGGGCAATCATTGCGGCGCGTGACCGTTCGCTTGAGCTTGGCAGCTGATCTGTCGCTGGCGCTCTCGCCGCACCGCCAGATGTCTCCCCTGTTGGTGGTCAATCCCTGACCACGGCCTGATCACGGCTGATGAATAAGCAACCACCTTCCGGCCAACGCTTGACCCGCCGGTTGGCTTGCCCCATCTTCACATCAGGTGGATGACCGGAAACCGCAACATCCGGACACTGAAATATCAACGGGAACAGCGCAATGGACAGCACGACGACAAATGCGATCATGGACCGGCTCGCCGATGCCGCCTGGGACCAGCTTGCGACACTGACACCGGCGGCGCTTGACCTTGACGAGATCGCCCGTCAGGCGGAGATCAGCCCGTCTGCAGCGCGCGCCGCTGCGGGCTCTGTTACCGCCTTGATCCTGCATCAGCTCAGAAGGCTTGACCGACAGGCATTGCTTGAGAGTCTTACCGACATTGAGGATGCGGGTGAGGTGACAATCCGCGAGAAAATTCTGGAATCACTGATGCACCGGTTTGAGGTCTATGCTCCCTACAAAGCGCAGATTGCCACGCTTGATGCGGCGGCGCGGCGCGACCCGCAGCTTGGCATCCGGCTCCTTGACTCTCTGGGTCAGGCGATGCGCGCGCTGTTGCGGATGGTCGGTGATGATCTGGCCGGTCTGCGCGGCGAGGCCCGGGTCCGCGGCGTTGTCATTGTGGCCATGCTGGTGGCGCGTGAATGGCAGAAAGATGAAACCGCTGATCTGTCTCATACCATGAAGGCGATTGACACCCGTCTCTCGCAGGCCGAGGAATGGGGACGCACCCTGCGGGTTTTGGGCCATGGCGGTGACGCTGCGGCTAGTGACGGCGCAACGGCGGATGATGGTTTCCCCTTAGGCGGTGATGATGATCTGCCGCAGGACCGCTATCAATAAATTCGGCAACAGGATTTCAAAAGACATCAAAGAGACATCAAAGAGACAAGACAGCGGGACTAATTAGGGACAGACGACAATGGCGGATGACAGCGCACAGGCCGGGCCGGATCCGGTCAGCTTCGATGAGTTTCTGAAACTGGACATTCGGTGCGGCACGATTGTCGAGGCGTTACCCTTTCCCGAGGCACGCAAACCCGCATTCAAGCTGGTGATTGATTTTGGCCCCGAGATTGGCCGGAAAAAATCCTCGGCGCAGATCACCACGCTCTATACGCCGGAAACGCTTGTCGGTCGGCAGGTGATGGCGGTGGTCAATTTCCCGCCGCGCCAGATTGGCCCGTTCATGTCTGAGGTGTTGACCCTTGGTGTCAATGATGCGGCTGGTGCGATTGTGCTCGTGGCCCCTGACCAACCGGCCCTGGATGGCAGCCGCCTGCACTAGCCCACCTAAAATCTTTCGGTGCCGGCTAGACAGGCAGCTTGATCGCCACACGCAAGCCGCCAAGCGGCGAATCACCAAGCGTCAGCTCGCCGCCATGCCCAAGCACGATATCGCTGGTGATCGACAGCCCAAGACCGGTACCGCCGGTTTTCCGGTTGCGCGATTCCTCCAGTCGAATAAAGGGACGCAGGGCATCAGCGCGGCGTTCGGCGGGAATGCCGGCCCCATCATCGTCAAACAAGATGCTCACCTCATCATTCCGGTAACGCAGGCTGATTCGCGTCTTTGTCGAATAGGCGATGGCATTTGAAATGATGTTCTCAAAGGCCCGTTGAATGGATTTGCGCCGCACCGGAAAGGCCGGCATGGGCTCATTCAGCTGGGCCATCTGGATGTCATAGCCATGCGCTTTGGCTGTCTGGCGCACCAAACGGTCGAGCAGTGTCTCAATCTGCGTTTCCTCGGGTTCCTCCTCGCCTTCACCCGCGGCAAAGGACAGATAAGCGTCAATCATATCCTCCATCTCGGCCAGATCGGCGCGGATCGCAGCGGCGTCCTCGCTGTCCTTCATCAGTGCCAGCTGCAGCCTTATCCGGGTCAGCGGCGTTCGCAAATCATGGCTCACCCCGGCCAGCATTTCGGTACGTTCATTCAGCTGCCGCATGATCCGGTGGCGCATCGCCTGAAAGGCGCGTCCGGCAAGCCGCACTTCGCGCGCCCCCTCAAGCTGATAGTCGGGTGCCGCTCGTCCCAGCCCAAGTTGGCGTGCGGCATTGGCAAGCCGCAGGATTGGCCGCACCTGGCCGCGCATGAACAACAGCGCGATAGAGAACATCAGGATCGATGATCCCACCGTCCAGCCGATAAAGGTCCAGCTTGTCGATGAGAAAATCCGCTTGCGGCTGGCATAGATGCGCAGCGTGCCATTGTCGAATTTCACATCGACATAGATCAGATGCGGGTCGGAATCGACATTCGTGCGCCACGGGCGCGCCAGACGGGCTCCAAGTGCCCGCCACAGCATTTCTTCGGCATAGCTTTGTGGGTTGTCGCTATTGCTACCGGCAAAGGGGGTCTCGGCGTCGAACTGGATCGGGAAATTGAAATACTCCCAGCCGGTTTTCTTAATTGTATCGATCAATTCTTCGTCGGGTGCATTGCCCAGTTGGTCAACGAGAATGCTGATCTCGGCGCTCAGATTATTCGCCATATGCCGGGTAACGGTGTCCCAGTGCCGGTCATAGAAAATGAAAACGGTAATGACCTGCACAAAGATCATCGGCACCAGAATGATCGAGAGCATCCGCCCGAACAGCGTCTTTGGCAGGACGTTACGAAGCTGCATCGTCACTCCCACTCATTGCTGCCGGACTGTCTGTTCGCAGCAGCCAGCCACGGTTGCGCACTGTCTGCAAATAGACCGGATAGCGTGGGTCGGGCTCCAGCTTGCTCCGCAGTCTGGCAACGGCAACATCGATCGAGCGCCCCTGCATGCTGCCATCCATCGCCAGTGCCAGATCGTCACGGGACAGCACCTCATCCGGGCGCGCGGCAAAACTGCCAAGCAGTTTTTGCTCTGCCGTGGTGATATGCAGACGCTCACCATTGCGCGTCAGCATGCCGGCATCAATATCGAACAGATAGGGGCCAAAACCGATGCGTGTTTCATCTTCTGCCTGCGCCACACTCGTTGACCGGCCAAGAATCGATTTAATCCGCAACACAAGCTCACGCGGCTCAAACGGTTTTGACATATAGTCATCAGCGCCGAATTCCAGCCCCGTGATCCGGTGTTCGGTTTCGGACAAGGCCGTCAGGAACAGCGCTGGCACCGGGTTTGATTTGCGCAGATCCTGCAGGAACTCAAGCCCGGTCTCGCCCGGCATCATGATGTCAATGATCAGCATGTCAAAGGCAAGGCCGGCCAGGATGCTCCGCGCCTCGGCAGTGCTGCCGACATCGGTGACGCGAAAACCGCTTTCCTCGAGAAACCTGCGCAACAAAAGCCGCAGTCTCTCGTCATCATCTATGACCAAAATGTGATGATCGCTCACCGCACATCTCCCGTCAGTGCCAGACCACCCGGACCGCCCAGACCACCCAGACCGCCATATACATTCAGACCCCACGCCATAGGCCTCCCCCAGCCGATGGATGACCGGGGCACGTCATTCATTCTGGTCCTGCCTGTCAATCTGGCTGCGGGTTTCGGCGTCAAGCAATCCCTGCAACACATGCTGAAACCCCTCAACAGCCTTTGCCCCGGCATTGCGATAGGCAGCGGCAAACCGTCGACCCTGCACTTCGGTCAGGCGCGCCTCGAGCACGATGCCTTTTTCCGTAAGATAGAGCAATCTCTGCCGCCTGTCGCCAGCGCCGGTTTTCTGGATGATATAGCCATCCGTGACCAGCGTTGACAGCACGCGCGACAAGCTCTGTTTGGTGATATTGAGGATTGCCAGCAAATCACTCACCCGCATGCCTGGGTGACGGCCGACAAAATAGATGGCCCGGTGGTGCGCCCGGCCCATATCCTGTTCGGCAAGAATCGAATCAGCCTCTCCGGTGAAGTCCCGATAGGCGAAATACATCAATTCAATACCACGGCGCAATTCTTCCTCACGCAGAAAAAGGGCCTTGCCAAAGGGTTTTATGTCAGCCATGTTGACCAATTATCCACTGTGATGTTACCGTAGTGGCAAATTACCATAATACGCCCGATTTGGAACTATTCATTTGGGCTTTGGCCGGGAAAATCGCAGATTGAGGCTGTGGCCATCCCGGGCAACCGCAAACGCCGGAGCCGATGACCTCCGGTGTTGGCACGAAGGAGTATAAAAATGGCGCTGATTCCGTTTGATGATCGTGATGGTCTAATCTGGCTCAATGGTGAAATGGTTGAATGGCGCGACGCCAAGACACACACCCTCAGCCACGGCCTGCATTACGCCAGTTTGGTGTTCGAGGGCGAGCGTGCCTATGGCGGCACCATCTTTGCTGGCGCAGATCATACGGACCGCTTGCGTGCGTCCAGCCAGATGCTTGATTTCGACATTCCCTATTCCAACGAGGAGGTTGACGCGGCCAAGATGGCCGTGCTGGCAGCAAACAACATTAGCGATGGCTATCTGCGGGCCTTTTGTTGGCGCGGTTCGGAGATGATGGCAATTTCGGCGCAGCAGACGAAAACGCATGTTGCCATCGCTGCCTGGGAATGGCCCAGCTATTTCGATCCAGAAACAAAGATGCGCGGTATCACGCTGGAAATTGCCAAATGGAAACGACCATCGCCCGAATCCGCACCTGTTCATGCCAAGGCGGCCGGTCTTTATATGATCTGCACCCTGTCAAAGCATGAGGCCGAGAAAAAGGGTTTTCAGGATGCGCTGATGCTTGATTACCGTGGCTACATCGCCGAGGCGACGGGTGCCAATGTGTTCTTCATCGACGAGGAAGGCACCCTGCACACCCCGATTCCCGATTGCTTCCTCAATGGCATCACCCGCCAAACCGTGATCCGGCTTGCCGAAACATTGCAGATGAAGGTTGTTGAGCGCCACCTCCAGCCCGAGGATATGGCCAGCATGAAGGAATGTTTCCTCACCGGCACCGCAGCCGAGGTTACGCCTGTTGCCAAGATAGGTGACTACAGCTTCACCCCTTCGGATGCCTGTCGCCAGCTGGTCACGGCCTATGATGATCTTGTCAATGGCCGGATCAGCCTCTGATTAAATTCTGAATGCCAGTGGGGAAACCCTTTGTGAGTGGGGAAACCCTTTGTGAGTAACAATTCACTCTTGCGTCCATTTGGCATGGGCATCGTTATCGGATTGCCGAGCCTCCACCCAGCTGAGCTGATCGCCGCGTTCCTCGGCCTTCCAGAACGGCGCGTCGGTTTTCAGAAAATCCATCATATACTGCGCCGCATCAAAGGCGGCTTGCCGGTGCGCCGATGATACGGCGACAAGCACAATCTGCTCGCCTGCCAGCAGACGCCCGACGCGATGCACCACCGTCACGCCCAGCAACGGCCAGCGCGCCCGTGCCTCATCCTCGATGCGGCTGATTTCGGCCTCGGTCATTCCCGGATAATGTTCAAGCGTCATCGCGGTGACACTGTCATCTTCGCTCAGGCTGCGCACCGTGCCAACAAACAGCGCGATCGCGCCCACCGCTGGCCCCTGCAACGCGCGGCTCTCAGCGCCAACGTCAAAATCATCCTGCTGGACACGCACCGCCATCTCACCCACCTGTCACGGGCGGGAAAAACGCAATCTCATCACCCGCCGCCACGGGTGTTTTCAGACCGCCATGACTGCGGTTGATGGCAACTCGCACCGCCGCCATGTTTTTCAGCGCCAGCGCATGCCCGGCGGACCGCGCCATCAGTGTCGGCATCAGATCGCCAACTGTTTGCGCGCCATCGGGCAGGGCGATCTGCTCGCTTGCGGTGCCCGTATGTTCACGCATCCAAGCGAAATACAGAACATTGATCATTTCATCACTCATAATCCAGCCTCACGAAACGGAATAAACGACAGATAGTCTCCCTCACTCACCCCGGCATTTTCAACAGGAATCTCAATCAGCCCATCGGCGCCGGTAAGTGATGACAATACACCAGCGCCCCGCCGCCCGTGCAGCTGCATGACAATCTGGCCCGCGTCATCGGCCTGTAGCCGGACTCGCAGATATTCGGCGCGGCCCACGCGTTTCCTGTGGGTAAAGCCAGCTCGCACCGGAATCCGCAAAATTGTGCCTGCCTCACCGCCCGCCATCACCGTGAGAGCAGGTGCCGCCAACAGCCGGTAACACACAAAAGCCGCTACCGGGTTGCCCGGCAGACAGAACAGCCGTTTCCAGCCCAGGCTGCCAACCGCCATTGGCCTGCCAGGCTTCATCGCCAGCCTCCAGAACACCAGCTCGGCTCCAAGCGCCTGCAACGCTGTCTGCGTGTGATCTTCATCACCATCCGAGGCACCGCCGGATGAGATCACCACATCACAGCTGCCAAAGGCCTTGCGATAGGTGGCGATCAACGCCTCGGCGTCATCTGGCACGATCGGAAAATCGCGGACCTCATGACCGTCGGCGGCAACCAGTGCCCGCAGCATTGGCCGGTTTGAATCAAAGGACTGGCCAAAGGCCGGTACCGCCCCGGGCTCAACAATCTCATCACCCATCGACACCAGCCCGACAACAAGCCGCCGACAGACCGAAAGCGTGGCATGGCCGGCAGCAGCGGCAATGCCAATATCGGCTGGCCCCAATCTTGTTCCCGCCGCGATGATGGTCTCGCCAACCCGGATATTCTCGCCAGCTGGTCGGCTGTTGCTGCCCGGCGTCAGCGCGGTGTCAATCTGCACGGTTCCGGCTGTCTCATCAGCGCGGCATTGCTCGTGCATGGCCACCGCGTCCGGGCCGTCTGGCATAATCGCGCCGGTGAAAATGCGGATCGCCTCACCTTTGGCAATGCGGCCAGAAAAGGGGTGGCCAGCCGCCGCCCGCCCGACAATCGTGAACGCATGTGTCGGATTCGCCGCCAGAAAATCAGCATGCACCGCATAGCCATCGACTGCGGCGTTGGCTGTCGCTGGCAGATTGGCGCTCGCCACCAGCGCCGCATCAAGCCGGCGTCCGGCCGCCGCCGTAAGCGCGCAGCTTTCAGTCCTGACTATTTTCCCAACCGTTTGCAAAAGGCGCGCACGCGCCGTTTCCGGTGGCAGCGTGCCTTCATGGCTCATGTCTGTTTGTCCGCACCGGCGAGCCCGCAAATCAAATCGGCGATGGCGGCAGCGTCATTCAGATCCAGAACAATCGCCGGGGCGCCATCTGTCTGCGGTTCCAGCTTCATGTCGGTTGCGGTGGCGATGATCCATTCATCCCCTGGCCAGAGTGGTGGTTTGCCAACAGCCTCGCGGTAAATCTCGATTTTAGGAATGGGCTCGCGCTTGAACCCTTCGACCAACACGATATCTGCTGGTGCCAATGCTGCCAGCAACTCATCAAGCGGCCGGTCGCCGCCGGTGCCATGCTCGGTAAACAGCACTGAACGCAGTGCCGATGATACCAGCACCTGATGTGCACCGGCGGTGCGGTGGCGATGACTGTCCTTACCCGGCACATCGGCATCAAACTGGTGATGCGCGTGTTTGATTGTCGCCACATCGCGGCCCCGCGCTGTCAGTGCGCCAATCAGCTGTTCAGCCAGCGTTGTCTTGCCACTCCCCGACCAGCCAGCAAGGCCGATGACAAAGCCATGGCGGCTGGCGCCGGCAAGGGGCGTCCTAGCTAGGGTGATGCTGGCGGTGTCAGGCGACATGGCGCAACGCTTCTCGGATATAGCCATAGCCGGTCTGCACCGTCAATCCAGCGGCAATCCACAACAGCACCAAGCCGGTTTCGGCGGCAAAGGGCACCACCGGAAAGGCAGGCGCGCCAATCAGGAAACCAACCGCCAGAATCTGCGCCGTTGTTTTCCATTTTGCCAGCGCCGTCACTGGCGCCGAAAAGCTGCGCTTAGCCAGATACTCCCGAAGGCCCGAAATCATAAATTCCCTTAGCAGAATGACCAGTGCCGGCACCAGAAAGACCCAGCCAGCTTTCGTCACATTGGCCAGCGCCAGCAACGCACAGCCGATCAGCATCTTATCGGCGATCGGGTCGAGCATCTCGCCAAGTGGCGAGACGACATTCAGCCGCCGGGCGATCCAGCCATCAAAAAAATCGGTAACACTGGCAAGGGTGAACAGCGCCAGCGCCAGCGCATAGCCGAAATCCGGGCTGTCCATCCAGATCAGCACCGCCACCACCGGTGTCGCCAGAATGCGCCCGATGGTCATCCAGTTCGGTATGGCTTTGACCGCAAAAATCATCTGTCAGTTGGCTCCTATACACGGCACATGGGGATGCGGGGCGGCGTGTGAACCGGCCCCGCCATTCCCTGTGGTGCCAGTATGGCTTATGTGCCTATGATTGCCCACTATAAAACCAATCATAAATTTGTTGCGCAAATTTTTTCGAGATGCCCTCGACAGCTTCCAGATCCTTCAGCCCGGCTGCCGACACAGCGCGTGCCGAACCAAAATGTGCAAGCAACGCCTTTTTCCGCTTTGGCCCAATCCCGGGAACAGCATCAAGCGGGCTTGTCAGTTCACTTTTCTGGCGTTTGGCGCGATGTGTGCCAATCGCATAGCGATGCGATTCATCGCGCAGCCGCTGGAGGAAATGCATTGCCGATGAATGTGGCGGCAGGGTAAAGCTGGTCCGGCCCCTGATGTGAAACTGCTCTCGTCCGGCATTGCGGTCGGGCCCCTTTGAAATGGCGACAACGGCAATGTCGGTGATGCCAAGGTCATCCATAACATCTGTGACCGCCGAGAGCTGGCCTTTGCCACCATCAATCAGCATCAGATCGGGCCAGTTGCCGGACAGTCTGTCTGGGTCCTCCTTCAGCGCGCGTTCGAACCGGCGGTTGATGACCTGGCGCATCATCGCAAAATCATCTCCCTGTTCGGTGGCATGCTTGCCTTCATCACGGATGTTGAAGCGGCGATAGGCGGCTTTGTTGAAACCTTCCGGCCCGGCGACAATCATGCCGCCAACGGCGTGTCGTCCCTGAATATGCGAATTGTCATAGACCTCGATACGCTGTGGTGGTTCCTCCAGATCAAGCGCATCGGCCAACTCCCCCAACAGCCGTTTCTGCGAGGCGGCGTTTGCCATATGCCGGGCCAGCGCCTCTTCGGCATTGCGGCTTGCCATCGTCGTCAATTTGGTGCGGGCACCGCGTTGCGGGCGCGAGATATGCACGGTGCGCCCGGCTGCCTCCGACAAAGCATCCTCAAGCAGCGCCTTTTCCGCCGGGTCGTCCGAGACCAGAATATACGGGGGCGGTTCCTTATCCTCATAGAACTGGCCGAGAAAGGCTCCCAGTACCTCATCGGCCTCGCTATCCTGATTATGCGTCAGAAAATAGGACCGGTTGCCGTAGTTGGAGCCGGACCGGATGAAAAAAATCTGGATGCAGGATCGGTCACCACTGCGGGCAAGGGCAATGATATCCGCATCTGGCAGGTTCGGCAGGTTGATATCTTGGTTCGCCTGAATGCCGGTCAACGCGCGGATACGATTGCGCCAGATTGCGGCTGTCTCGAATTCCAGCTTGTCTGCGGCGCTGTGCATGCGGGCGGCATATTCACGCTGTATTTCCGCCGACCCGCCAGACAGGAACCGGTGCGCTTGCGCCATCTGTTTGGCATAGTCACCCTTTGTCACATGCCCGACACAGGGCGCGGTACAACGCTTGATCTGATATTGCAGGCAGGGCCGTGTGCGGCTGGCAAAGACCGAATCCGAACAGGTCCGCAGCATGAAGGCGCGCGCCAGATCGGCCACCGTCCTGTTGACTGAGCCGGCGGAGGCAAAGGGGCCGAAATATTCACCTTTGCGGGTTTTGCGGCCCCGATGTTTGGTCAATTGTCCGAACTCATGATCGGCGGTCAGCAAAATCTGTGGCAGGCTCTTATCGTCGCGCAGCAGAATATTGTAGCGCGGTTTCATCTTCTTGATCAGGTTCGATTCAAGCAGCAGCGCCTCGATCTCTGACTTGGTGACAATCACCTCCAGCTTTTCGGTCTCGCTGACCATCCGCATGATCCGGTTCGAAAGCCGGTTCGGCTGGGTGTAGCTGCCGACACGCCGCGCCAGATTACGGGCCTTGCCGACATACAGCACTTCGCCAACGCCATTCAGCATCCGGTAAACGCCTGGATCACTCGACAGGGTTTTCAACTCGCTCTTCAGATACTCGATCCCGCGCCAGATGTCGGGTGGCAAATTCACCGGCCGGCCCGTCTCATCGCCCGATGTTGCTCCAGAGGTTGCTCCAGACGTAGCTCCAGACGTAGCACCAGACGTCGCATTTGTGGTGGCCGGGTCACCCATCGCCAACCCCTTTTGCCAGGGAAGGATGGCCAAAAATAATGGCTTGTGTGGGGCGCAAAAACTTCATGCTTTCAACTTAATGTTAATTGCCGTTGATGTGTAGGGGGTGGAGCAAAACAGCCGCTGTTTTCCGCATCCGCCAGTCATCTGTCAGTCTATTGCCCGTCATCTCTCCGTCTATTGCCAACCACCTGCGAGCCTACCGCCAACCCCCGCCTACCCACAGCCCACGCACCTGCCGAATCACCTGCCGTTCAAGCTCCCCTGAGGCCGGAAAAAACAATCCCCGAAGCCTGTGGATAACCTTGTGGACAAAAGGCGCTGCACCCGCCCTGCTTCTAGGTTATCTCTCAGATTTTTGAGCTTGCCTATTTTTTAGGCAATTTTCAATAAACAAATAAAATCAATATGTTGACAATTATCAAGAGTAAAAATGCTGTTTTCTCCATGGTTTTTTTGTGCTGTGACCGGGCTGATGTGACAAAATCATGACTCTGTGTAAAACAATCCGCCAAAAGGTTGCTTTTTTCGCCTGTCGTTACCGCAGGACGGGGCTGGCTAACGTGCCTAAAACATGGAAAAAATATCGGTTGTAGCGGTGTTGTCAACGCTGCCGCTGGCGGGCCAAGGTCTGTTTGATGGCCTGATTTATAGCCTGATTTTATCGGCCATATATATGGTCAAACTTGCCGCCAGATTTTTTGGACGTGACCGCCGCACTGCCCGTCTTGATGAGCGTCGTCTCGATTAAGGCCGTCTTGATGAGCGTCGTCTCGATTAGGGCTGTCTTGATTATCGACGTCTGCTGCGTTTCTTCGGGGGTGCGCCCGGGGTGCCGGCTGGAAAGCCGTGGTTCTGGGCGATGCTGCTTGGCATACCGGGTGCGGTCAGCCCCAGCTCGGCAGCTTCCATGCGTCTGATTTCGTCACGCAGCCGGGCGGCTTCCTCAAACTCCAGATTGCCGGCGGCCTCGCGCATTGACTTTTCCAGATCGGCGATCACCGTCTTGAAGTTGCTGCCGACCAGAGCGCCCGCTTTGCCGCCGGCCTCCGGTGTCAGATGGTCGCCGCGCTCATAGACTGAATTCAGCACATCGGCGATTTCCTTTTTCACTGATTCCGGGGTGATGCCATTGGCCTCGTTCCAGGCCTGTTGCTTGGCGCGCCGCCGGTTGGTCTCATCCAGCGCATATTGCATCGAGTCGGTGACCCTGTCGCCATAGAGGATGACCCGCCCTTCAATGTTACGCGCCGCGCGGCCAATCGTCTGGATCAGCGATGTCTTTGACCGCAGATAGCCCTCCTTGTCGGCATCCAGTATCCCCACCAATGCACATTCGGGGATATCCAGCCCCTCGCGCAGCAGGTTGATCCCGATCAACACATCAAACACGCCAAGCCGCAAATCGCGCATAATCTCGATCCGTTCCAGCGTGTCGATATCCGAATGCAGATAGCGCACCCTGATGCCGCCCTCATACATATATTCCGACAGCGCCTCGGCCATTTTCTTGGTCAAGGTGGTGATCAGAACGCGGTTGCCCCTGGCCGCCATCTCGCGGCTTTCGGCGATGATATCATCAACCTGGTTGGTCGTTGGCCGGACAATACATTCCGGGTCGATCAGCCCGGTTGGTCGCACCACCTGTTCGGCAAACACGCCGCCCGTGCGTTGCATTTCCCACGGCCCGGGCGTTGCCGAGACAAAGATCGTCTGCGGGCGGAAGCCCTCCCATTCCTCGAATTTCAGCGGCCGGTTATCCATGCAGGATGGCAGCCGAAACCCATATTCCGACAATGTCGATTTGCGTGCGAAATCGCCCTTATACATCGCGCCAAGCTGCGGCACGGTGACATGGCTCTCATCAATGATCAGCAGCGCATTGTCTGGCAGATATTCAAACAATGTCGGCGGCGGCTCGCCTGGCCCCCGCCCCGACAGATAGCGCGAGTAATTCTCGATCCCGGCGCACACGCCGGTTGCCTCGATCATCTCGACATCGAACTGTGTGCGCTGTTCGATCCGTTGCGCTTCCAACAGCTTGTTCTGCTGGGTGAATTCGGCCAGCCGGACCTTCAACTCTTCCTTGATCTGTTTACAGGCCTGCTGCAATGTCGGGCGCGGTGTCACATAATGCGAATTGGCAAAAACCGTGATGCTGTCCAGCGTCCGGGTTTTCTCACCGGTCAGGGGGTCAATCTCGAAAATCGCCTCAATCTCGTCACCGAACAGCGAGATCCGCCACGCTCGGTCCTCAAGGTGGGCCGGAAACAGCTCCACCGAATCCCCGCGCACCCGAAAAGCACCACGAACGAAATTGGTATCATTGCGCCGGTATTGCAGCTCGGTGAATTTGCGCAGCAGATCCTGCCGTGGGAAATCCTCGCCGACAGCCAGAATCTGCGTCATCGTTGAATAGGTTTCCACCGACCCGATGCCATAGATACAGGACACCGAGGCAACGATGATCACGTCATCGCGTTCCAACAGCGCGCGCGTTGCTGAATGCCGCATTCTGTCGATCTGCTCATTAATCGAGGATTCCTTCTCGATATAGGTGTCCGAGCGCGGCACATAGGCCTCGGGCTGGTAATAATCATAATAAGAGACGAAATATTCGACCGCATTATCCGGGAACAGCGCTTTCATCTCGCCATAGAGCTGCGCTGCCAGTGTCTTGTTCGGCGCGAGGATCAGCGTTGGCCGCTTGATCGCCTTGATCACATGCGCTGCGGTAAACGTCTTGCCCGATCCGGTCACGCCAAGCAGCACCTGATCGCGCTCACCCTCCTTGATGCCGGCAATCAACTCGGCAATCGCATCTGGCTGGTCACCGGCCGGTTTGAACTCGGATTGCAGATCGAACTCGGCGGGCGCGCGTGGCCGCGTGATGATCAGATTATCCGTTGTGGCCTTTGCACCTGAATCAGTGCCCATATCCGCGCCCATCTTCGCGCCCATCTTCGCGCCTGTTCCGCCATCAGCCGCACCAACGGCAACATTTGCATCATTGTTCGGGGTGATATCATCCATATACTACAAGATAGACATGATCAGCGCATCAGGGAAGGGGCCACAAAAAAGAACCGCCCTCCTCAGCAGGCCAAAAAGCCACGCCGGGCATTGAGGTTTGGTTCATTCATCCTGCTAACGTTTTTTAACTTTTGGCCGATAGGGTGGGGAGCACAACTCACAAAGGGAGGGAGGTTCATGAAAAAATGGACTCAAACATCTTTGTGCATCGGCGCATTGTCTGCATTATCTGGTTGCTCATCGATCGTGGATGATGACCGGCAGGTAATGACCGTCAAGACAGTTCCCGCAGGGGCGCACTGCACATTGAAAAATTTGGAAGGGGAGTTTGTTGTTGCGTCCTCACCCGGGACCGTGACGATTGAGACTGCCTGCGATGAATTGACCATCATCTGCAAAAAGGACGGGTACAAGGTCGCAAACTCAGATATCCAAGATTCCCACAAGGACATCGTTTGGGGCAATGTTATTTTTGGCGGGGTCATTGGTTATGCCGTTGACAGGAGTTCAGGAGCCGCTTGTCATTATCCGTCCAGCGTCACGGTTACATTGGAGGAGCTACGATGCAGGACCAGGGTGCTGCGGAAAATTCTTGATCTCCGATCCTCACCATCAGCGCCGCCCAGATTGCCAACCCGCGAGAGGCCACGCAGATGTCCTCTCCGCAAAGGGACGTTGGCCGGACAATCAGATGTTTCTGATACACCCAGCTTCAAGTCTTGGCAGGATTCTGGGCGTGTCAGACCTCGCCATAAATAGCAGTTTATGGAAGTCTATTCTACAAAGATGGATTTACAAATCAAAGATGGAATCATGAGCCAAAGTGTCAAACAGCCATATGGTTACTCGACATCTCTCATTTGCTGAGGCGTGTTTCACTGTGTAGGTAACATTCGTCTTCAGATTGCCTTCCCAATCTATGACGATTTGGTCTGTTGATGTTTTTTTCACACAAAACTTCACCTTTACCTCGGGATTTGATTTTGCGGGTTTGAGTTTGAACCGAAAAATATTCGGCCCTGTGTCAATGAAATCCAAAGCTGTAAATTGATTAAAGAAGATACTTGCATCAGACGATTTTCTTACAAGAGGGCTGTAATGATCCAAACCGTTTTCACGAAGACAGATTTTAAACATTTTGACGTCGGCTGCTGTACGCAACACGATGTATTTTAGATGGTCGGCCAATATCAATGGGCTTTCAACCAAAATTTCTGCACATCGCTTTCTGGTAATTTCTGGATCCTGCTGTGGACTATCGTGAAAAATAGCGTCGAACTCTAACTTGTCAAAATTGCTATCGCCATCAAGCAACTCTGATTCCTGCGATTGTAAGTTTCCAGTTGAAAATTTTGTGCTGTTTACTTTTAGCAAACCTTCCGCATCAAACAACATCATCGCCAAAACACCAGCATTTTTGCCGTAATAGAATTCCGCTGCTGGCTTTATCCCTTGAATGTGAAACTGCGTGGGGGTTCGTGGACGAAAATACAGTCTTGTGTAACACAAGGATCGCTGATCGTGCTCGAGTATGGTCGTGGGCGCAATGTCTGTTTGTATTGCGCCTTTTTCACTGGCCATTTTTCTGGATAGCAATTGCCCAGACCGCAATATCTCCACCATGTTTTCTATCGGCTCATGCCTGAAAAGGAATTTTGGCCAAAATTTGCGATAATTTTTTAGCTTGGTGCGGCACTCAGACAAATGCTGTTCGTATCTGGCGTCACTAATTCCCATCTCTAGGTAGCGTTCGCTATTGTCGGTGACAAACTCTCACTTGACGGAACTCCATTCATCTCTAGCGCAACACGCGGACTACCGTTGCGCCCGGCCATGTTTATCAAGCGGATATATGACAGTTTTTCGAGCAGGGAAAAGATGATGAATGCGTTATCGTAAGCTGTTTCGGGTAAATCAGAACGTGAGAGTGGCCCGCCAGAAAGATGGGCCCATACGGTAAATAGTTCTTCTTCCGATGCTAAGAGGTTCTCGTGGCCATTTTTTGAGTAAAGTTCAAAGTCTTTATTCAGTTCCACTTCAAATCGCCCCGAGAGTAATGATGAATCGAACCGACCTTCATTGCTTTCAACCAAGCGTTTTATGTCCTCTTTGAAATTTTCAAAATTTTCAGGTTCCCTCTCTTCAAACAGGGTGGCGTCTTCACCTACAGAATGCTCCGGCGTACCGATGTTTTTTTCAAAGTCATGGATATAAACTGCGATAGGTAAATCAACCAGATATTCGAGCATGACAGGTTTTACATCGTCCCAGCTTAAGCCTCCGTTACCACATCCAAGTCTTGGAAAAGCAACTTCTCGTATACCCCAATCTTCGTATTTTTCTCTAAATTCTCTCAAGCCATCTTCTAGATATTCAATCTTCGATGGTTGCCGCCAATGTTTCTTGGTGGCGAAATTCAATACCCATTTGCCTTTACCTTTCCATAAGAAAGATTTTCCAGGGTGGATTTTTTCATGCGAGCATAATCTTCTATATTCATCGAACATCTCAGGGTACTGAGCCTTGAAATCTGCTGCTAGCCCTTTTCCCATTACCCCAACAGTATTAACCGTGTTCACGAGAGTCTGTGACCTTGAGACCATTAGGCTGGTTCGGTGAAATTTTAACATTTGTTCTGGCTAGCCTCCTTCTATTACTAAACGTAAGTTAAACTGACGCAAAAAACCAAAGAGTCGGTATAGTGCCCGATGAAATATCGGTTTGCAATGCCCCCCCAACATCCCTCTTGCCCTGCGTGGGGGTTCCCCGCTAAATCTAGGGGGTTGGGGCAGGGCGCGCCATTGCTCCCAACCCCAACCCAGACCTTGCGACCCCTAACCCCAACCCCAACCCCAACTCCAAACCGGCGCTTCACCTCACCCCAGACCTTGCGAACCCCACCCCCACCCCACGCAGAACAAAGGGCACCCCATCATGGACATCATCTCCGACCGTCTGAAACGCATTGCGCCGTCGCCCACCGTGGCGATTTCCGGCATGGCGCTGGATATGAAGGCGGCTGGCCGCGATGTCATCGGCCTTGCCACTGGCGAGCCGGATTTCCCCACCCCGCCGCATATCGTCGAGGCGGCTGTCCGGGCGATGCGTGATGGCCACACGCGCTACACCCAGGTCGATGGCATCCCCCAGCTGAAAGCCGCGATTGTCCGCAAATTTGCGCGCGAGAATGGTGTTGCCGTCACCCCGGATCAGATCTCGATCGGCACCGGCGGCAAGCAGGTGCTGTTCAATGCCTTGATGGCGACGGTCAATGCCGGTGATGAGGTGATCATCCCCACCCCCTATTGGGTCAGCTTTGCCGGCATTGTAGAGGTGGCGGGCGGCGTTCCGGTCTTTGTCGAATGTCCGATTGCGGCCAATCTGAAAATGACTCCGGCCCAGCTTGAGGCGGCAATTACGCCGCGCACCAAATGGCTGATCCTGAACAGCCCGTCAAACCCGGGCGGTGTTGGCTATGGCGCTGCTGATCTGGCCCAATTTGCCGAGGTGCTGCGCCGCCATCCCCAGGTGTATCTGCTTAGCGATGATATCTATGAACATCTGGTTTATGACGGTTTTGAATTTGCCACCATGCGGGCTGTCGCGCCGGATCTTGCCGACCGCATTCTCTCGCTCAATGGCGTTTCCAAATCCTATTGTATGACCGGCTGGCGGATCGGCTATTGCGCCGCGCCGGCACCGCTGGTCCGGGCGATGGCAAAGCTGCAATCGCAATCGACCTCCTGTCCGAACAGCATTGCCCAGCATGCGGCCATTGCCGCGCTGGATGGCCCGACCGATTTCATGGCTGACAATCTGGCCGCCTTTGCCCGGCGGCGGGCGATGGTGGTGGATGCGCTCAACGCCATGGAGGGGGTGTATTGTCTCAATCCCGATGGTGCCTTTTATGTCTATCCCGATATCTCGGCGCTGATTGGCAGGCGCCGTCCCGATGGCGGTGTCATTGAAACGGATAGTGATTTTGTGGCGGCGCTGCTGGAGCTTGGTGAGGTTGCGGTTGTTCCCGGCGTTGCCTTTGGCCTGTCTCCCTGTTTCCGCATTTCCTACGCCGAATCTGATGCGGTGCTGGAGACAGCGCTTGCGCGCATCGCGCGGGTTGTCGCGTCGCTGGAATAAAGTCACGCCTGCAGAAATTTTGGCTCTAAACGAATAATTAACCTTTTGCCTATATTCTAAAGATCAAGTTTGGATATTTTGAGCATGGTTGCTTATGGCATCGTTAATTTCCGACATTTCTGGTGGCACTTGCAGCGGTAATGGTAGTGGCAATTCTAGTGGCAATTCTGGCGGCGTTTCTGTGCGCCGGCTTGCGCCTGTCTCTGGTTATGCCGCGCCTGCACTCACACCCGCATCAACATCTTCGGCCCGGCCTGATCGCCTGACACCGCTTTTGCTGGTTCTGCTGTCCGGCACGGCGCTCTCGGCCTGTGGCGGCGGCGGTGGCGGCGGCGGTGGCGGCGGCGGTCCGGCGGTTGCAGCATCGCAAGCCCCAGACAAAAAGCCAGACCCCAAGCCAGACCCCAAGCCAGACCCAAAGCCAGACCCCAAGCCACCGCAGGAGCCAGCACCGCAGGAGCCAGACACCAAGTCAGACACCAAGCCACCGCAGGAGCCAGCACCGCAGGAGCCAGCACCGCAAGTCCTAGACCCAAAGCCAGACACCAAGCCAACCTCTGACTCAAAGCCAGACTCAAATTCACAGCCAGCAGAAGAGCCAGTGCGGCGTAATGATGTATCGGCGTAATGATGTATCACAGTCGGATAACGCGAATTATTACACCCAAGGCAGTCAGGGAGGCCTGAATGCGCTCTCCCGGCCGGAGCAGCGTCAAGGCCAAACCACCCAGCAGGATGACACCCAGCGACATGAAATGTCCTCCGCTGGCACTCCCACCCACCACATCTATGAAAACCATCCGCTGGACAAGCCCATTCTGCAATATTCGACCTATCTATTCAGAGACTGGCAGTTGTCAGACAATTATGGCGATAACGCCCTGTTTCGGCTGCATGACGGCAAATTGATTTTTGCTGGTTCACCAACGGATAATAACTTCCGGCATTTTGATTTTGAGGCACCCAGTGACCGGGATCGGAACAATATCTACGAGCTGGAATTTTTTACCACTGATACCAATGGCGCGCGGGTCACCAACCGCCTGAACATCAGGGTTAATGACCTTGTCAATGAGACCAGCAACCCCGGTCACGGAAGATTGCTTCAGTCAAGCGAGCCAAGCGATGAAACCGCACAACAGCTCATTCATGGCGGCGCGTGGTCGATGCCGTCTTCCGGTCCCCTGGTGCTGAAATGGGCCATCCAGATTGCGGATGATCTGATCACGAGAGTGATTACCGGTAACATCGCACCTGCCTATTCCAAAGTGGCAGACACTCTGGTGCATAAAGGCACGGTCCTCATCGCCCGCTATGTCGCAACAATCCGTAAATATATGTCAGAGGCGATGGCGGAGCTGGAAAAACTCATCAATGTCAGATTTGTCGAGATCGGCAATGGCCTCACCACGGCTGACAGAAACCAAGTCGATAGCATCACACCCGACATTCTGATCGAGGTGCAGGACATATTTTCGGGCGACAGAGAGGGCTTCGATATCGGCGGCCGTGTCAGCGGCTTTCCCTCTTATGAGCAGCCTCATACCCATGGACATGATGACCACCAGCATGATCATGACTCAAATCATCGCTGGATTTCCTTCAGGACTCAAAAAATAAGTTTCATCTCAAATCTGGAATATCTGTTCCGTCATGAACTGGGTCACATTCTGGGGCTGAAACATCCCTGGGATGGATTGAACAATCGTCCTTTCACCAACATCCGTGAGCAAGGGCAGACACCGCAGGAACTTCAAAGGAGAAAGGAGGAGGATTTCGTTGACACCATCATGGCCTATAATACCACCATTGAAACATGGCAGCCGGCGGACATTCGTGCGCTGCAGCATCTCTATGGCCGGCCCGGCGAGGCGGCACCGGCGCGCATTCGGGAATGGAGCGGTCAGCCACAGGCCATTGAGGAAGAGGTTGTAGACCATAAACCATCCATCTTTGCCTTTCTTGATGGTGTTACCAAATTATTGACCACCGAGTTATCTGTTCTTATCCCGTTCGCCAATTGGTCTGTTGACTGGGCTGGCATTAAAATTCTGACACTCGATGATGGCAGGGGAACCAACAAAGTTACCATTCCCGAATTGCCATCTTTTCTGGCGCTTTTGCCATACAGTAACATCAAGTCATTCGATCAAATGCGTGTCACCAAGAATAGCACTGACGCGCCGTTGAACGATATACCTCTGACGGGCACACCTCTGCAATATCATGTGCATCTCGAAGCGTCTGGTGATGGTCCGCGTCTTGCGCCACTCACGTTAAAGATTTTAACTTATCGCCTGACCAGAGAGGGAGGCAGTGTCGGGAATGAGATATCCGTTGATCATCAGGCAAAATCCGCCAGTTTCAAATGGTATCTGCAAGTGGGCGAAGAGAGCATGCTGGTCAGCCGCGATGCAGACTTCACCCCCTATGAACCGGGAAACTATGGTTTGGAACTGACATTGAATGGTGTGGTCGGCTATGCCAGATGGACATATGTTACGTGGCGGGAGGGAGTTTTTGGAGTGCGCGAAGGCACGGACGAAGATGATCTGATTGAATTGGGCCCGACCGATGGGAGCGGTGGTAGAGGTTTTGGCGGTGATGATTACATCAACGCTGGAGAGGCGAGCACTTATATTTCGGCAAACTCACGCTACTTTGGTTCTGGTTTTATCAACCCTGATTTGCGGGGTAGTGCGGGTGATGATGTGCTTGTCGCCGGCTCAAATCCCACTGCCATGAGTGGCGGTTTCACGACGATGGCAAATTCCGGAAATGATGTTTTTCTGGTCTATCGGGGGCAGTCACCTTTCGCCGACAAAGCGCATGTGATTGTCGATTTTGTTCCCACTCATGACAAAATCGGTCTTGGCTATGAGGTAACGCACGGCTGGTACAAACAAACTGATGAAGGCATCTATCTGCTGAATGGTGATGGTGCGGATGCCGAAATCTATGCCCTGATCTTGGTTGCCAGTCACCAACAAAACCTGAATTCTGGACAGCAACCCATCATTACCGGGGCGGGGCAACTGGATGGTGAACATTTTGATGTGCTTGGCCAGACTGTCACGGTGGCGGAATACGGGCATGATGTTTATCGCAAAAACCAGCTGCATAATTGGGTGGTTGACGATTTGGATGATGAGGGCTTGGTGACTCTGGAATTTGTGAGGCGTGACTTTTTGTCTAATTTCAACTCTGGTTCTGAAATTCCGAAGAAAGATATGCTTCTCATCGATCTCGATGATGCAACGCATGTCTGGTTCGAGGTCAGGAATGTCGACAATGATGAACATTTAGAGACAATCCTCTACAAGGCCGAGGACAAATCGGAGATTTTCGGCGTTCTTGATGACTATGATTGGCGTTCCTCATCGCCTGATAGTCCCGTCCTTGCCAATTACTTTGTCGACAACACCATCGAGGTGATTGACCTCGACCCTTTTGACCTCGACCCTTTTGACCTCGACCCTTTTGACCTCGACCCGCTGGCCCCTGAAATGCTCTGATCACCTATCGTGCGCGCCCTGCCGCCAATGGCCCGTGATCTGTCTGCCGACCCGGCCCCATTGTTATATCCCCCTCTTATTATCCCCATGCCATCCCCCATATCACTACTGCCTCACTCATGCCATAATTAGCTGGCTGAATTGGTCTATTGATTGGTGTATTACGCTGACTTGCTAACGCCGATTATGTTACGCCGGTTATATTACGCCGAGTATGGTGAGACATGAACAGCGCATGGCGCGATGCCCATCCCTATTCCGGGCAGCACCAGCAACAGCCAAATGGGAATCAATCGGAGGTCAAAATGGTGATCAAATCGAAACGCAGCTGGGAATTGTCCGAGGCCGCAGCCACGCCTGAAGCTGTCTATATGAACCGGCGGCAATGGCTGAAGGCGGCTGGCTTTACCGGTCTTGGCCTTGGTGCTGCGCTTGCTGGCCCGGGGTTTCTCGCCAGTAGTGCGCTTGCTGCCATTGGCGGCTATCCCTTTGCCCGTAATGAGGCTTACACCCTTGACCGCGCCATCACCGACGAGGAAGAGGCCACCACCTATACCAATTTCTATGAGTTTGGCTCGTCCAAGAATATCTGGAAAAAAACCCGCAAAATGAAGTCGGATCCTTGGACCGTGACCATTGACGGCATGGTCGAGGCTGAAATGACCCTGGATGCGACCGATCTCGTTGATCGCATCGGCGGCACCGAGGAGCGGCTCTACCGGCACCGCTGTGTCGAGGCGTGGTCGATGGCTGTCCCCTGGTCGGGTGTGCCGCTTGCCAATCTGGTCAAATTTGCGCGGCCGGCGGCTGGTGCCAAATATCTGCGTATGGAAACCTTCATGGATCCGGTGGTTGCCCCGGGCCAGAAACAGAGCTGGTATCCCTGGCCCTATGTTGAGGGGCTGACCATTGACGAGGCGACGAACGAACTGGCGTTTCTGGCCACGGGCATCTATGGCAAGCCGCTTCCCAACCAGAATGGCGCGCCCATCCGTCTGGTGACGCCGTGGAAATATGGGTTCAAATCGATCAAATCGATTGTCCGCTTTACCTTCACCGATGAACGGCCGGTTTCTTTCTGGGAACAGCTTGCCGGCAATGAATATGGGTTCTGGGCGAATGTGAATCCGGGCATCCCGCATCCGCGCTGGCCGCAACGCACCGAACGCCTGCTTGGCACCGGCCAGCGTGTGCCGACCCAGATGTATAACGGCTATGGGGAACAGGTTGCGGAAATGTATGCCGCCCTTGGCATCACCGACCCGCGCGAGCTTTATTACTAGCGCCCGCCAGTAAATCTGCTGGCATCTGCCAAAAAATCTGCTGGTATCTGCCAAAAATCTGTTGGCATCCGCATCTGTTGGCATCCGCATCTGCTGGCATCTGCATCTGCTGGCATCTGCTCTGGGCGCGTCCGCTGGCTGCCCGCTGCCCGCATTAATTTTTCTAAAGCTGACATTAGACAAGATGGTTTGCCGACCATCGGTCCCTTGCCTGACACTTCTCTCCTCACTTACAGGAGAGAAGATCATGTCATCAATTTATCCCCAAAAATCCCGGAACATCACGCTTTTGTCTCTGGCAGGATTGCGGCCCCATGAAGAGCATGACAATGCGCATGCAGACAGCCTGGTGCAATCCATCAATGTGGCTGGTGAGTGGACAACGCCCATCATTGTTGATCGCGGTACAAATGTTATTCTGGACGGTCACCATCGATTTGCCGCAGCAGACAAACTTGGTCTCGGGCTGATTCCTGCAATTTTGGTGGATTACCCTGATCCGGAAATCTCGGTTTCATCGTGGCGTTCAGGAATCGAGATTGGGTGCCGTGACGTTATCAAGGCGGGGGTGAGTGGTCGGCTTTTGCCAAGCAAAACAAGCCGGCACGCATTCAATGAGGCGTTGCCGTCTTGTGGTGTGCCCCTACACGCACTGGCGGGTGCCGGTGGCGGGTGATTATGTCCCGCACTTTTCTGCTTCTGTTGTTTTCCAACGCCATCGCTTCGGTTGGAACCGGCGTTGCCATGATCGCCGTGCCCTGGCTTTTGGTAAAAGGTGATGGTGGAGCTGTGCTGCTTGGCACTCTGGCAACAACGGTCAATTTCGGCTTGTTCATCGTTATGCCACTTGTCGGGCCGGTGATTGATGCGTGGCCCCGTAAGGCGCTGATGGTGTTGATCAGGCTTGTTTTTGGGCTCTGTCTGGCAGGCATTATGCTGCTCGGTCATCTGAAAAATGGACCCGCCGATAATTTCCTGCTGATCCTTTATTACATTTTTGGGGCGGTGTTCTACGCGGTGAATATCCCGCTCCGGTCAGCCTTTGTCAAAGAGCTGTTTGACGAGAATTCCTTTGCCAGAATCAATGCCATTCTGGAAATTGAAAATCAGGTTGCGGCTGTTGTCACCGGGCTTGCCGCCATTCTGATTGTCGAGAAATTCGGTCTTGGCAGTTTGGCGCTGCTCAACATTATCTGCCTGCTTCTGGCGGCTGGCAGCCTTTTATCCATCCGGCAGGCTGGCGCTGCGGCGCAGCTGGACCAGCGCCCCATGCGCGCCTCCCTTGTCGATGGGCTGCGGCTGCTGGTGGCACGGCCCACCCTGTTGACATTGATGGCCGCCGCCAGCCTGCCCTATGTCGTTGTCATTCTCTACACCGTCATCCACCCGGTTGCACTTGCCTCATTTACTGGTGCCACGGGCCAGACCTATGCGGTGGTCGAGTTGCTCTTTGCCGTTGGGGCGATTGCGGGCGGGTATGTGGTGGCGACCATTGCCCTTTCGGGGCGGACGATGGAGCAAAGTCTGGTAATGATGATCTGGATGTTTGCGCTTATCGCTCTGCTGCAGCTGATTTTTCAGTCGGTTGCGGGGTTCATTGTTCTGGCTGGGGCTTTTGGCTTCTGGAACGCGGTCATCCGTATCATGCGTCAGACCCTGTTGATGACATCCTTTCAGCCGGATGAGGTTGGGCGCATTTCGTCATTTCTACAAAGCTGGATCATGTTTATGCGCAGTTGCGGTCTTGCCATTGTCAGCGTTGCTCTTGCTGGCGGGCCCCATTGGGGGGTTCTGGTGGCTGCCCTTTTTGCCTGTGCCGCACCGGCCCTGATTGTCGCCGTCAAATTCCGACTTTCCCATTTTTCTTGAACCACAGAATGTTCGTTGCATCAATGAAGGAGATCACAGATGATTCAAAACTCGATAACAGGCCATATTGGCAAAACGCCAGTGACACGCCTCACGGGGTTTCTTGCTCCACATGCGGCGGATATCTTCATAAAGATGGAGGGATTTAACCCGGGAGGTTCGGTGAAAGACAGACCAGCCCTGAATATGATTCTTGAGGCGGAGAGATCTGGTCAATTGCGACCGAATGGCACCATCGTTGAGTCCACATCGGGCAATCTTGGAACTGCACTTGCCATGATCGCCGCGGCGAGGGGTTATCGTTGCGTGATTGTTGTTGATCCAAGAACCAGCCACCAAAACATCGCCATGATTAAGGCCTTTGGGGCTGAAATAGACATGGTAACAGACATGAATCCGAGAGATGGTACTTATCAGGAGGCGCGTATCAAACGTGTCAAATTTCTCGCTGGGTCCATCAGCAACGCCTACATGCCTTGGCAATATGGAAACAAGAACAACCCACTGGCGCATGTGAATACGACAGCTCAGGAAATTCTTGACGATTTTCCGAATGGGCCGGATGCGCTGATTGCGTCGGTCTCAACGGCTGGCCAGATCAGCGGTATCGCAAGAGGCTTGCGCCATCAAAATACAAAAACAATCACATGCGCCGTGGATGTTAAGGGTTCAGTCGTCTTTGGCGGTCAAAAGGGACCAACGGCTGTTACGGGAATGGGCCTCGGCTGGGTGCCTGAAAATCTTGACGAAAATGTCATTGATGAGGCGTATCAGGTTTCAACTGCCATGTGTTTTACCGCGTCCAGAATTGTGGCTCGAAAATTTGGTGTTCTCCTTGGTGGATCTTCTGGCGCTGCGCTGACGGTGGCAGTTTCAAAGGCCTTCCGGCTAGGCAAAGGAAAGACTGTTGTGGCAATATGCCCGGATCGGGGAGAAAAATATCTGGACGAGTTCTACGATAATGACTGGATGCAGGAGCACAAGCTTCCCACTGATGACAATTTGGACATTTTCATGCGAAATGCCGCGCATATTCGACCGTTCCGTTATCCAGCAACTGAAAAGCAGGCCAAAGTGGGTTAAATGGTGCCTTCGGCCAACATTGATTTGGCGCGTTTGCTAATTCGGTTAGACTGTCGGTTTGCAGGACACCGAAAGAGGGTCGGGCAGATGCGCCAATTGCCGCCATTGAACGGGTTACGGACCTTTGAAGCTGCGGCACGGTTGCGCAGTTTCAAACTGGCTGCCGAGGAGCTGTTTGTCACCCAGAGTGCCATCAGCCAACAGATCCGGGGGCTGGAAACGCATCTTGGTGTGTCGCTTTTTATACGCAACGCAACGGGTTTGGAACTGACGTTGCGTGGTGCCGAACTCCTGCCCGAAATTGCCCATGCGTTGCAAATTCTGGGGGAGGCCCTCCAGGCTGTAGAAGGCGCACCGCGCGCAATTGCGGTGACCACGTCAACCAGCTTTGCCACGGCATGGTTGATCAACAGGTTTCGCCTGTTCGAATCTGCCAATCCAGACATCACCATCTATTTGAACGCCGCCCCCATCGAGGGTGGCGTCAACGCCTTGGAGCACTATGACATCAAGGTCAGCTATGACATCGAGTTGGAGCGCAGTGCTGGCCGGCATCTGCTTTTGCGTGAATGGCTGCTGCCGGTCTGCGCCCCGGATTTTCGGCTGGCGATGGCGGCAGGCGAGACAAACGCCAAACCGGTGCTACCGGTGGCGACTGATCTTGCCACGCACCGGCTCTTGCTGAACGCGCCCGATGCTGGTGACTGGCGATGCTGGCTTGCCGCTCATGGGTGTGACCGGGCGCAGGTCAAGCAATTGTTGGGGCGGGCGATGGCACTGCCAACGGACATGGCCGCCATCGAAATGGCGGTAGGTGGTTATGGCATTGCGCTTGCCAATCTACATTATGTTGCCGGACGTCTTGCCGAGGGTTTTCTTGTCCCGGCTTTCGATGTTCCTGCTTTCCCCCTCGGTGGTCATTTTCTGGGGAGTGATCCGCGCATGGCGCGCCGGGCGACACGGCGCTTCATTGCCTGGCTTGATGAAGAGGCCCGCGCCTCCGCAGCGCAGATTTCCGGCTGGTGTGGCACCACCCCGGGCTAACATAAATATCCGGGCTAAACCGGAAACACGACACAGATATGTGACAAAATATGCTCTGCGCCGTGGGTTACGACAACATGCGACAGCATCGGCGGCCTATATCCACATCCGGGCCATTGCGGCGCTAGCGTCCCAGAATGCCGAGCAGGGTCTCACAGGTCTTATCAATCTCATCCAGCGCGGTAAACGGCGCGCGCGGCAATGATGGTGCCAGCGGTGCGGTATGGCCGGCGGTGATCATTCGGCGGTGAAAGGCGGCGATCCGGCCGCGCTCACCAACAATGTGGTTGGCTTGTTTAGCCTGTTCGGCGGCGGCGCTCACCGCCTCTGCCATTCGGCGAGGCGTCGCGTTCCATCCGGCGATCAGCACCGGCTTGCCGGTGATTGCCGCCTCGCTTGCCATATTCACCGAATCCGAGGTTACGATGATGGCATCGGCGACGCCCAAAATTCCCGGATAGGGGTTGGCTTCATCGGGGCTGACAACGCGCACATCAACCGTGCCCGGTAATGCCTCCAGCTCTGCGCCAAGCGTTTCGAGCAGCGCCGCCGGCGTCCGCCGCGAGGGCAGCAGCACCAGCCGCATTGGCTCGCTCTGGGCAAAGGCGCGCAGTTGCGCCGCCATGGATGCGGCCATGTCCGGGCTGATCTGATAGCGCCTGTTATCGCCACCAAGCATCACCACAACGCACGGCACAGTGTCGCGCACCAGCCATTTTGACGGCAGATCCATCATCGACCGCTGGATCGATTCCAGCGTCAACCGGTTGAGCGACCCGGTCGTCCTGATCACATTGGCGCCCCGCGCCCGGTCATGTTCCGGCACCACCAGCGCGTCAAACAACGCCGGTGAGAGCCGGGGGTCCTGCAAATGTACCAGCTGCGTGTTTGTCCCATCGGCGCGTGCGCGGGCGCGCAACGCCAGCCCAAGGCCCGCCATCCGCCGCCCACAGGTGATCAACAGATCGGCATGCCGGCCCCGCACGGGCCGCTTCTGCACGGTGGCGATATCCGGCGCGCGGGCATAGAGCGGCAGAAACGGCGCGTAGTGCCCCAGACGCGGCAATGTCCGGATCATCCAATGCGGTTTTGCCTGAAACTCGCTGATCACAAACTCCGGGCGGTGGCGCGCCATTGCCTCGGCCAGCCCGATGGCCTGCAACCGCATGCCTGCGGTGCCATCGCTGAGAACCCAGAGCGCGGTGCCAGCGGATACTGTCGCCTGCCTCTTATCCGGTCCTGCGACTGATCCTGCGACTGATCCTGCGACTGATCCTGCGACTGATCCTGCGACTGATCCTGCGACCGTTCCCTCATCTGGCTTTTTGGCTGCCGGTTCTGACATGCGTGGCTGGCTCTTTTCTGTCACCGGCAAAAAACGTGCGGTGCGATTTATAACTATGTGTAATATCACAAATAAGATTGCGCAATAATATTGCGGAAACTGCCTTGCCTGTCATTGGATGGGGCTTTATCATTTCACCGGGTTAATCACGAAGCGCCTGACGTGGGCTTTTGATCCGGCATTTGACCTTTCGGGGCGGCTTGTCCCAGCGCCACAGAAAGAGGGTGCAGAAAGCGGGTGGAGAAAGATGGCTGCTGACGGAAAAATCAAACTCGATGATGTCGACAGGCAGATTCTCAGCGATTTGCAGGGCGATGGCCGGATGACCAATGTAGAGCTGGCCAAACGCGCCGGCATTTCTGCGCCGCCCTGTCTGCGCCGGGTGCGGGCGCTGGAGGATGGCGGCATTGTCCGTGGCTATCACGCCGATATTGATGCTGATGCGCTTGGCTATTCGGTCAACGTCTTTGCCTTTGTCGGGCTGACCAGCCAGGCGGAATCAGACCTCCGGGAATTTGAGGAGATGGTCAGCGCTTGGCCACAGGTGCGCGAGTGCCACATGTTGATGGGCGAGACCGATTTCCTCTTGAAGATCGTTGCCCATGACTGGGATGATTTTCAGCGTTTCCTGACCAGCAAGCTCACCCCCGCGCTGAATGTCAGCCATGTCAAAACGGCGCTTGCCATCCGCTCGGCAAAATTGCTTCCGGGCGTCCCCATCGACGGGGTCGAGTAGGCGGGCGCTCAGGCGATCACCCTGTCCATATCGAACAGATCGATCGAGATGATTTCATAGCTTTTTGTGCCGCCCGGTGTATGCACCTCGGCCGAGTCACCGATGCTCTTGCCGATCAGCCCCCGGGCAATTGGCGAGGAGGTTGAGACCAGCCCGCGTGAGGTATCGGCCTCATAGGGGCCGACAATGTGAAACACCAATTCCTCGTCGGTTTCCTCATCGGCAACGCCGACGCTGGTGCCGAATGTCACGCGCTCGCCGGTCAGCTTTTCCGCGTCGATCACCTCGGCGCGGCTGGTCACATCCTCAAGCTCGGAAATCCGGCCCTCGATAAAGGATTGGCGTTCACGCGCGGCATGATATTCGGCATTTTCCGACAGATCGCCATGTTCACGCGCCACGGAGATGGCGTTGATCACAGCCAGACGCTCGGTATTTTTCAGATGCGCCAGCTCTGTCTTGATTGTTTCCAGCCCCTGTGGGGTAAAGGGTATCTTTTCCATCTCGCCCTATCACTTATGTCCTATCGCCCATGGCCCTGCCACATATGACCCGACGCCCATAGCCACGCCCATAGCCACACAAACAGTGGTCACTGCCTGATGGCCCGCATCCTGCTGCCATTATGGCACCGTTCACGATTACCTCAAGATGCAATATCGCTCAGAAAATCCTGCAGGGTGCGCACACCAATATCGCCCTGCTGCATGGCGCGGATCGCCTGTCCGGCGGCGCGGCTTCCCGAAACAGTGGTGTAATAGGGAATATTGTTGGTCAGCGCGGTGTGGCGCAGAGAGAAACTATCCTTGATCGCACCGGCCCCCTTGGCGGTGTTCAGCACCAGCTGGATATCGCCAGACAGCATCGCATCGACGGCGTGCGGGCGGCCTTCCATCACCTTGTTGATCCGGGTTGCCGGCACACCGGCCTCCTGCAACGCGGCGGTGGTGCCGCCGGTGGCGATGATCGTAAAGCCGGCATCGACCAGATCACGGCAAATCGCAATAAAGGCCGGCTTGTCCTCATCCTTGACCGAGATAAAGACCGTGCCCTCGGTTGGCAGCCTTGTTCCTGATCCCAGCTGGCTTTTCGCAAAAGCGCGGCCGAAATCGCTGTCGATTCCCATCACCTCGCCGGTTGATTTCATCTCCGGCCCAAGGAACACATCGACACCGGGGAAGCGGGCGAACGGGAAAACAGCTTCCTTTACCGCGACATGCGTCAGCGTAATCTCCGACAGATTGAAATCGGCCAGCTTTTCGCCGGCCATCACGCGCGCCGCGATCTTTGCCAGCGGCACCCCTGTTGTCTTGGCGACAAATGGCACCGTGCGGCTGCCACGCGGGTTGACCTCGAGCAGATAGATATCCTCACCCTTGATCGCGAACTGCACATTCATCAGCCCGACAACATTGAGCGCGTGCGCCAGCGCCTCTGTCTGGCGGCGCAGTTCAGCAAGCGTTGCTGCCGACAAATTCTGCGGCGGCAGTGAGCAGGCGGAATCGCCGGAATGGATACCGGCTTCCTCGATATGTTCCATAATCCCGCCGATATAGACATCAGTGCCATCACACAGCGCATCGACATCCACCTCGATGGCGTTGTTCAGGAACCGGTCAATCAACACCGGATTGTCGCCTGAAACAATGACCGCATCACGCATATAGCGCTCCAGATCGGACAGATGATGCACCACTTCCATGGCCCGGCCCCCCAGCACATAGGACGGGCGGATCACCACCGGCAGACCGACGCGCGCGACAATCTCACGGGCTTCCTCGGCGGAATGGGCGATGCCGTTTTCCGGCTGCAACAGCGCCAGCCTTTGCAACAGCTGCTGAAAGCGCTCACGGTCCTCAGCAAGATCGATCGCATCCGGGCTTGTCCCCAGAATGGGAATCCCCGAATCTTCGAGCGCGGCGGCAATCTTCAGCGGTGTCTGGCCACCAAGCTGCACAATCACCCCATGCAGCTCGCCATTCTGCTGTTCGCGGCGGATCACCTCGATCACATCCTCGTCTGTCAGCGGCTCGAAATACAGCCGGTCAGAGGTGTCATAATCGGTCGACACCGTTTCCGGGTTGCAGTTGATCATGATTGTCTCATAGCCGGCATCGGCCAGCGCGTAACAGGCATGCACACAGCAATAGTCAAACTCGATTCCCTGGCCGATCCGGTTCGGGCCACCCCCCAGGATCACCACCTTCTTGCGCCCTGATGGCGCAGCTTCGCATTCGGCGTTGGCCGCGGTCTCATAGCTTGAATACATATAGGCGGTATCGGAGGCAAATTCGGCGGCGCAGGTATCAATCCGCTTGAAAATAGGGGTGATCCCGGCGGCATGGCGTCTCGCCATTACATCTGCCGTGCTCTCGCCCGCCAATGTGGCCAGCCGCGCATCGGAAAAGCCCATTGATTTCAGATATCCCAGAGCCACCGCATCATCCGGCACACCCTCGGCCATAACCATCGCCTCGGTGTCGATGATGGCCGCGATCCGCTCAATGAACCATTTATCCCATCCGGTTGTCGCCTGCAATTCATCCAGCGCCATGCCCGACCGGATTGCCTGGGCGATCCGCAGGATGCGAAACGGCACAAGCTCGCCAAGCCAGCCGCGCCGTGGATCCTCGCCAAGCGTCCCATCGAGGGCTGGCATTTCCACCTCGTCCAGCCCGGACAGGCCGGTTTCCATCGACCGCAGTGCCTTTTGCAGGCTTTCCTCGAACGAGCGGCCAACCGCCATGGCTTCGCCGACCGATTTCATTGATGTTGATAATTTGGCTTCGGCACCGGCGAATTTCTCGAAGGTGAAGCGCGGGATTTTTGTCACCACATAATCGATGGTTGGCTCAAAACTGGCTGGCGTCACGCCGGTGATGTCATTCGCCAATTCATCCAGCGTATAGCCAACCGCGAGCTTTGCCGCCACCTTGGCAATCGGAAAGCCTGTTGCCTTGGATGCCAGCGCCGAGGAACGGCTGACCCGGGGGTTCATCTCAATCACCAGAATGCGGCCACTATCGGGACAGACGGCGAATTGCACATTCGAGCCGCCTGTATCGACGCCAATTTCGCGCAGCACGGCCAGCGAGGCGTCGCGCAACGCCTGATATTCCTTGTCAGTCAGCGTCAGTGCCGGCGCAACGGTGATCGAATCTCCGGTGTGCACGCCCATCGGGTCGATATTCTCGATCGAACAGATGATGATGCAATTATCGGCGGTGTCGCGCACCACCTCCATCTCGAACTCTTTCCAGCCAAGCACCGATTCCTCGATCAGCACCTCACTCACCGGCGAAAGCCGCAGGCCGTTGCGCACGATCTCTTCAAACTCGCTGCGGTTATAGGCGATGCCGCCGCCTTCACCGCCAAGCGTGAAGGAGGGGCGGATGATCGCTGGCAGCCCGACAAAATCCAGCCCGGCCAGCGCGTCCTCAAAATTATCGACTGTCCGTGCGCGGGCGCATTCCAGCCCGATCCGGCCCATCGCCTTGCGGAACAGCTCGCGGTCCTCGGCCATCTCGATTGATTCGGTGCGCGCACCAATCATCTCGACACCATGTTTTTCCAGCGTGCCGTCATTATAAAGTGACAGCGCCGTGTTCAGCGCGGTCTGGCCACCCATTGTTGGCAACAGCGCGTCCGGCTTCTCGGCGGCGATGATCTGCGCTACGGTCGCCGGTGTGATCGGTTCGATATAGGTGGCGTCGGCCATTTCCGGGTCGGTCATGATCGTCGCCGGGTTGGAATTGACCAGAATGACGCGATAGCCATCGGCTTTCAGCGCTTTGCAGGCCTGCGCCCCGGAATAGTCGAACTCACAGGCCTGACCGATGATGATCGGTCCGGCACCAATGATCAGGATGGATTCGATATCAGTGCGGCGTGGCATCTCTAGCTCTTTCTGGCTTTCATCAGATCCGTAAACCTCGTGAACAGATAGCGGCTGTCGTGCGGCCCGGGTGATGATTCCGGGTGATATTGCACACAAAACGCCGGTTTGCTTTTGTGCCGCAGCCCTTCGATCGACTGGTCGAACAGCGAGATATGCGAGACCTCCAGCGTGCCCGGCAGGCTGTCAGGATCGACCACAAAGCCATGATTCTGACTGGTGATCTCGATCTTGCCGCTTGCCAGATCCTTAACCGGATGATTGGCACCGCGATGGCCGCGTTCCATCTTGTGCGTCTTTGCCCCCATCGCCAGCGCCATCAACTGATGCCCGATACAGATGCCGAACATCGGCATCCCAGCGTCAATCAGGCTGGCAATCTCCGGTCCGGCATAGGCGGCGGTTGCGGCCGGGTCGCCCGGGCCATTTGACAGGAACACGCCATCCGGGCGCAGCGCCATGATCTCGGCGGCGCTGGTATCGGCTGGCACCACCGTAACCTCGCATCCGGCATCGGTCAGACAGCGCAGGATATTCTGCTTGCAGCCAAAATCCATCGCCACCACCGAAAAGGCGGCATCGGTCTGCCGGTGCGTGGCTGTGGCCATGTCCCAGCTTCCATCACGCCAGCCATGGGTGGCGTGTGCGGTCACGTCGGTTGCCAGATCCATCCCGGTCAGGCCGGGCCAGCTGGCGGCAAGGCTGATCAGCGCGTCAATATCCATAGCGCCGTCCGGCGCATGGCACAGAACCCCGTGCGGCGCGCCGGAATCGCGGATGCGACGGGTCAGTGCGCGCGTATCAATGCCGGCAATGCCGGGCAGATTATGCGCTGTTAGCCAGTCACCAAGATGGCTCTCCGCGCGCCAGCTTGCCGGCTGTGTCACCGGCTGGCGTGTGATTATGCCAAGCGCGGCCGGCCTGTCTGTCTCGAAATCATTGCTGTTGGCGCCAACATTGCCGATATGCGGAAAGGTGAAGTTGATGATCTGCCCGGCATAGGAGGGGTCTGTCATGATTTCCTGATAGCCGGTCATCGAGGTGTTGAAGCAGACCTCGCCGACATTTGTCGTTGCGGCGCCAAACCCGATACCCGAAAAGACCGTTCCATCAGCGAGAACGAGGACTGCCGTCGGGGTTTCCCGCGCGGCGCGAAGCGCAGCAAAATTCTGGCCAGAGTGCGTCGTCTGCCCCATTGATTCCCTTGCCATTCGATGATGTGACCATGTGCCCGCATCCCCGGTCCGTTGTCATCCGACATCCTTTGTCATCCGACATCTACTGTCGTCAGACATCTTTTGGCACCGGACGCGGGTGGGATACAAACGGCTGTTGTGATACAAGAGCCCCCCTCTCGGGTCAAGCCTCCAGACGCCGGATTGTCCCTGATCGCCGCTGATTTTTCCGGCGTTCTGTCGGGCGCTTCAAAACGCTTTGGCGATCATTGCCGCAAAATTGGCTGTTTTCCGGCAAGTTATCTCTGTAATGTTTGACTTGCAGCTTTTCCCCGAAGCGGTTAAAAGCCTCGACTTCTACCGCAATGGCGTTTTGGCGCCTCAAGATGAGTGTCTGGGTTTAAGAGGATAGCGGGATCATGCGTGAAGAAATTTCAACGGCGATGAAAGAGGCGCTCAAGGCAAAGGACCAAGTGGCACTTGGCACCATGCGCCTGATTAGTGCGGCTCTCAAGGATCGTGATATCGCCGCGCGCTCGAATGGCAATGCTGAGGGCATTTCCGATGATGAGATTCTTGGCCTGTTGCAGACCATGATCAAACAGCGGAACGAGTCGGCAAAGATGTATCGCGATGGTGATCGCCCTGAACTTGCCGAAACAGAGGAACAGGAGATTGCCATTATCCAGCAATTCCTGCCGCAACAGCTTGATCAGGCTGGGATGCAGGCAGCGATTGATCTGGCGATTGCCGAAACCGGCGCCAGTTCGGTCAAGGATATGGGTCAGGTCATGGCATTTCTGAAAAAAGGCTATGCCGGCCAGATGGATTTCTCTGCCGCCAGCAAAGCCGTCAAAGCGGCGCTGATGGACTGATCTGCCGCGCTGTCGCGCCTGAGAATCACTCCAGATACCAAAACTCACTTAAAACCGCTTAAATCTGGCACCACCAAAATCTGGCACCACCAAAATCTGGCACCGAAAATATCTGGTGCGGGTCGGTTGTCGTCTGGCGTGATCGGGTGCGGCGCGCTATCATCACCACCCCGCTTTTTACGCCGCACGTTCAGGAACTCTCAAAGATGGCAGTGCCACCGGAATTCATCGAGGATCTGCGCCAGCGCATTCCGCTGTCCGATGTCATCGGCAAGCGCGTCAAGCTGATCCGCAAAGGCCGGCGCTTTACCGGCCTGTGCCCCTTCCACTCGGAAAAGACACCGTCTTTTTCGGTGGTTGATGATGATGGCTTTTATCATTGTTTTGGCTGCGGTGTTCATGGCGATGCCATTTCCTTCCTGCGTGAAACTGACGGCCTTGATTTCATGGAGGCGGTTGAACGGCTTGCCGATATGGCCGGCATTCCGGTGCCGCACAGTACGCCCCAGGACCCGGCCAAGGCGCAGCAGCGCAAGGCTGCCCTCGATATTCTGGAGACGACCACGCGCTTTTTTCAGGACGCGCTTGGCCGTGATGATGGCCAGGACGCGGCGCGCTATATCCGTAATCGCGGGCTTGCCGCCGAGACAATCAGCACCTTCCGGCTTGGCTATGCGCCGCGCGGGGGGTTGCGGGCGGCGCTTGCGGCACGTGGGTTCAGCGATGCCGACATGCTGGCTGCCGGGGTGATCAGAAAATCTGACCGCGATGGCTCGCTGTTCGATTATTTCCGCGACCGGGTGATGTTTCCGATTGAGAATCAACAGGGCCGGGTGATTGCCTTTGGCGCCCGGGCGCTTGGCGATGCCCAGCCAAAATATCTGAATTCAGGCGAGGGGCCGACCTTTTCCAAGAAAACCGTTCTCTATGGTCTGGTGCAGGCGCGCGAGGGGCTGCGCCGCAAATTGCCGCTCGTTGTCGCTGAGGGCTATATGGATGTGATCGCCATCCAGCGCAGCGGCACCGCTGCGGCGGTGGCCCCGCTCGGAACCGCGCTGACCGAGGAACAGATTGCCCTGTTGTGGAAGCTGCATGATGAGCCGATTCTGTGTTTTGATGGGGATGCCGCTGGCCAGCGCGCCCAGATGCGCGCGCTTGAGCGGATATTGCCACTTCTGACCCCGGGTAAATCGGCGCGTCTGGCTGTCATGCCCGAAGGCAAGGACCCCGATGATGTTCTGCGCGAGACCGGCAATGACGGCTTCTTGAAGCTGCTGGCGGTGGCGCGCTCGCTTGTTGACAGCCTGTGGGACGCGCTCGTTGGACAGCATGATTTGCGCCAGCCTGAATCACGGGCACGCTTCTGGCAGGAAATCCGCGGTCAGGTTCGTCTGATCGGCAATAATCAGGTGCGCAGCGCCTATGGTGACGAGATCGAATCACGTATTGCCGCGATGCGCAGTGCGGGCCGCCAGCAGGGGGGCGCCGCGCCAGTGCGCCGGTTGCCTGTGCGCCGGCCCCGTGCTGGAATGATCAACCGCCATCGCGCTGTTCTGGCGCTGTGTCTGGCGCATCCGCAGCTGATTTCGGGCATATATGAACAATTACTGTCGATGGAGTCGGGCGATACCGGCCTCGAATCGCTAAAAAAAGCGGCGATTGACGCCGTTATTGGTGATCCGGACCTTGACGTGGCGGCGTTAACCTATCATTTACAAGGTTTGGATTTGATAGAACAGGTAGCAGCGCTGTCCGGGGATGAAATGAGGGCGCGGCTCGGGTGTGACCCGGCCTCTCTTTCCAGTGAAGACGCCAGTCGGCAACTGGAGGAACTCTTAAACCTCGTCAGCGGAAAATCAGGAGTATTCTCGACCACAGTCCAGACCCCGAAATGATCGCGGCCATCGTGCCGTTGATTTTCAGTCGGGGTTCGATGGCAGGCATGCAGATACAGGCGCGGGTAGGGCAGACAGTCACCACCCCGCCTTTGTGGCTGCATCAGGCTTTCGCACAAGGGAATTGCTGGTGAGGGGTTAATGATTGACGCGGCGGTGTCCTCCCTCGAAACAGGGGCAGTGCCGCAGATCACGGAGACGGTTGGACCAGATGGTAGCAAAAGCAAATAAACAGGCGGAACCAGAGGTCAATTCAGCTGATGCCGCCGTTGAGGCCGCGAACGCTGATGCCACCCAGCAGACAATCAAGACGCTTCTCAAGATCGGCAAGGAGCGCGGATTCGTTACCCATGATGAGTTGAACGCCGCGCTGCCGGCTGAAGATTTCACCTCCGAACAGATTGATGATGTGATGTCGACCCTGTCTGAGATGGGCGTGTCAGTCGTCGATAATGCCGAAAGCGATGAAAATGGCGATGAGGCCGAGGAAGAAGGCCGCGCCGCCGGCAATCTGTCGGACAGCGATGTTTCGGGAACGGATGATCCGGTGCGCATGTATCTGCGCGAGATGGGCAGTGTCGAGCTGCTCTCGCGCGAGGGTGAGATTGCCATCGCCAAGCGCATCGAGGCTGGCCGCGAGATGATGATCGGCGGCATCTGCGAATCGCCCCTGACAATCCGGGCGCTCCTGCATTGGCGGGACCAGATTGCCGATGGCGTCGTGCCGCTGCGCGATATCATTGATCTGGAAACAACTTACACCAAGCTGAATGGCGGCCCGGTGATCGAGGCGGCGAGCGGGCCATCGCCCGAGGAAGACATCTCTGACGAGGATTTCGAGGAGGATGAACCCGAGGAAGAAGAGTCAGAGACCGAGGAAGAGGACGGCGATGACGACAGCGGTGACAGCGATACCGACACCTCGACCCGTGATTCCAATGACGATCATGATGACAATGACGATCTGAATATGTCGCTGGCGGCAATGGAAGATGCGATCCGTGATCAGATGATGGATCTGTTTGACGAGATCAGCGTCACCTTTAAGGCCTTCTCAAAATCCCAGGACCGGCGGCTGGCCCGGATGGCCTCTCGCCAGACCCTGATCCCGCGCAGCGAGGCCTCGCATCTTGATATGAAAATCCGCCTTGTCGAACTGATGGGCGATGTGCATTTCAACCCGAACCGCATTGAAGGGCTGTCCGAACAGCTCTTTACGCTGAACCGGCATGTCACCACGCTTGAGGGGCGGCTGATGCGCCTTGCGGTTGATTGCGGCATTTCCCGTGATCAGGTGCTCACCCACTGGAACGGGCGCGAATGCACCGAGAACTGGCCCGGCACCAGCGTTTCCGGCAAGGGCTGGAAGAAACTCACCGACAATCATGCCGACACGCTTGCTGAAATTCAGGACAAGATCCGTCTTGTCGTTGATGACATGGGGCTGTCGATCTCCGAATCGCGCGTGGTGATCCAAACCATCCAGCGTGGCCAGCGTGAGGCGGCGCGGGCGAAAAAGGAGATGGTCGAGGCCAATCTGCGGCTGGTGATCTCGATTGCCAAAAAATACACCAACCGCGGCCTGCAATTCCTTGATCTCATTCAGGAGGGCAATATTGGCCTGATGAAGGCGGTCGACAAATTTGAATATCGGCGTGGCTATAAATTCTCCACCTATGCCACCTGGTGGATCAGACAGGCGATCACCCGATCGATTGCCGATCAGGCGCGCACCATCCGCATTCCGGTGCATATGATCGAGACGATCAACAAGCTGGTCCGCACCTCGCGCCAGATGCTGCACGAGATTGGGCGTGAGCCAACGCCAGAGGAGCTGGCGGAAAAGCTGTCAATGCCGATCGATAAGGTCCGCAAGGTGCTGAAAATCGCCAAGGAGCCGATTTCCCTTGAGACGCCCATCGGCGACGAGGAAGACAGCCATTTGGGTGATTTCATCGAGGATAAGAACGCTGTCCAGCCACTTGATGCGGCGATCCATGCCAATCTGCGCGAGACCACGACGCGGGTGCTTGCCAGCCTGACCGCGCGTGAGGAGCGCGTGCTGCGCATGCGCTTTGGCATTGGCATGAACACCGATCACACGCTTGAAGAAGTCGGCCAGCAATTCAGCGTCACGCGCGAGCGCATCCGCCAGATTGAGGCAAAAGCGCTGCGCAAACTCAAACATCCCTCACGCTCGCGCAAATTGCGCAGCTTCCTCGAAAACTGACCGACGTAGGCTAGACGGGTGGAGGCGAGACGGGCGGAGACGAGAGATATGACATTCCCTTTGGCATTGCGTGTGGTAAGTCAGGTGGTATGTCATGCGTTATGCCGCGTGGTATCTCAGGTGGCATGTCGGGTCGGCAGTGCGGCGCTGTCCGCCAGACCGGCACAGGCAAGAGTGGGCCTGTAGTTCAATTGGTTAGAACCCACGGCTCATAACCGTGTTGTTGCAGGTTCGAGTCCTGCCGGGCCCACCATGCCATGCATCAAAAGCTCTTCCAGCAACCGCTGAAATGCGAATGTGAAAACATGCAAGGGGTCAAGGAAGGGCAAACACCGAATCATTGGCCACATCATGATCCACATCACGGGGGCGGGGTGGCGATTGTCTCTTGCGTGGTGGCGAAGCAGCGTATCCGCCGCGGGGCATTTGCTGATCGGATTCGCCGGGGCGACAGCTTGTCTTGACGCTTGTTTTTATGGTCCAAAATTAACTTTGAATTAACCGTCTGTCTCTATCGTTGGGGGTGCATCGGCCCGACATAAATGTTGCCGGTGCCGGTCATGCCATGCAGAGCGCAACGGAACCACATCGTCGCAAGGCCAGCCGAAAGGCCGGTCAGCGACCCGAAGAAACGGCAGAAAGACGTGCTTTCAGTCACGGAGCGGTATGGGCTGAGACCGGCGTTCGGTCGGTGCCGGTTTTGTCGACACACCGCACCCGCAACGGGCAGACAGGGAACATCCCGGCAAAGGTCGCTCCGTCAGAGACCGCTTCAAAAACAACAAACCTCACAACATCAAGCCTGACGCCCTATGGCATGTCGTTCTGGGCGCTGATCCTCGCCGCCTGTGGCGGCGGCGGGGGTGGCGGGGGTGGTAGCACCCCAGTGGTGAGCAAACCGCCGCGTGATCCTGTTGACGATGGTGGTAGCACCCCAGTGGTGAGCAAACCGCAGCGTGATCCTGTTGACGATGGTGGTGGCACAACCCCAGTGGTGAGCAATCAACCACCCACTGGTAACACTAGCGACACAATGAGCCTTAGCGGCAAGGTTATTGATGGTCCGGTTGAGGGTGCCAGCCTGTTTCTTCTCAGGCCGGTTGGTACAAATGAAGGTCCGGTCAAGATCTATGTCGGGACATCGCGCCGTGATGGCACTTATGAAGTTAGTGCCGAAAGTCGGTTTGCCGATTATATTCTTTGTGCCGATCTTGCCAATGCGATTGACCACGGGGAAGACCTTACATCTGATAGGGATAATGTCGGCTATGGGGCTGGTGAGTATTGGCGTGCGCCGCCGGGATCAACGATTATTTCGCCGCTAACCGAAATTCTGGGACGTGTCTATGGTTTCAGACCAACGCCAGCACAAAAGGCGGCTTTTTCAGAACATCTTGGCCTGCCCACGACGATTGATGTGACGCGGAATGATCCGCTTTCTGCTGACATGGCACCATATCGTCAACAGCTTTTTCTGCTTGGCCAGACCGCCAATCAGCTGTTGCAGAGATGGGGTGATGCGCCATTGAATGCAGGCCAGGCCGGACAGGCCTATATAGATGAGATCAATCGCCTTTATGAGCAGAAAACAAAGGCACCAGATAAAGAACCGCCATCACCCGAACAGCCGCAACAGGTGGCACCCGCACAGCCGCCACCAAAACAGCCGCCACCAAAACAGCCGCCACCAAAACAGCCGCCACTGGCAGAAAACAAAAAGCCGGGCGCGGTGGCGATCAACCGGTCAACATATGAGCTGGATGTGGGAAGTGTTCATTTTGCAGCACTGGCGCGGATCACGATTATTGATGATGGTCTGGGTACGATCGGGCTGGCGGCACTGGCACCTGACAGCCTTTTTGAATATCGCGCGGTGACGGACAGCAGCGGTGTGGTTCAGCGCGGCGTCTATGACCTGTATCTCAAACGCAGTGTCACGCTGGATCAGTCAAAGGTTGGTACGCATAGCGTCAGCATCCAAGCCATAGGTGATGGCGAGGGGCGTAATCCAGTCGCCGTACCCTTCACCCTGACGGTTGCCGTAGCGCCGGTGGTGCCAGTACCAGAAGACCCACCGCCGGAAATACCACCGCTGGAAAAACCCATATCGCTAGTGGACCAACCGCCAGCCCCTCCTGTTGTGATGCCCAACACACCGCCACCAGTAAACCAACCACCAACCTTGAGCATCACGCCGCCAAGCCAGCCGATAAAGGTGGCCGAGACCATCGGCACCAGCGTCACGCAGCGCATTGATACGGGCATTGCCGTGGTGGCAGATGATCCAGAAGGTGATCTGCAATCATTGATAATCCAAAGCCAGCGGGGCGGGAACTGGCAGGTCGATGACCGGTTTGTGGTGTTGAACGGCAAGCTGTTCGTCAGGGCAGGCAAGACATTCGATTATGAGAGCCGGGATAATCCGAACGGTGAAATCACCCTGCGGATCACCGCGACAGACGATGCCGGCAACGAAGTCCGGGAGACCATCACCGTCCAGTTGACCAACGAAGATGATCCGACAACGGGAGCGATCACCATAGCCGGCGCGGGCGGCGCGGCGCTGTCAGACGAGGTGCAGACCCACACAATCCTTCATGTCAGCCAGACAACCCCGATTGCCGATCAGGACGGCATCCGCAGCGTGGACTATGTCTGGCGTGACAGTAGCGGCAATCAGGCTGGCATCGCCACCAGCTTTACCCCCACATCCCCCAGCACCTATAACGCCGTGGCCATTGTCACCGATAGCCTTGGCAATCGGCAGGAGATCATCAGCGATCCTGTCACTGTGACCGCACCCCCGCCTACGCCACCCCCGCCAGCCCCACCAACGCCTAGGCCGACGCCCATACCTACACCTACGCCCGCCCCCACAACCCGTGATGAGACGGCGGCTGTTTATGAAAACCATCCTTTGACAAAGCCGGTGATTGATCTGGATGGCACGGGCACCTTCGCGATGGCACCGGTGGCCGGCGCGCCGGACAATCAATTTTTTCGGGTTGATGCGCGAACAGGCAAAATCTGGTTCGTGCCGCTGGACGCGGATGGCAATGGGCGCGTGGATGCAGGCGACTATCCGCTGCTGGATGCTGAGGATCACCGCGATCAGGACGATGACGGCACCTATGATCTACAAATCACCCGCAGCGCGCGGGACGGCAGCATCGAGACCATCAATCTGGCACTGACGGTGCAGGATCTGGAGCTTGAAAAAACCTGGGCGACGCGCCAAGACGTGTCGCGGGTAAACTACTCATACACCGCCGCGCAGTTTGAACAGGCACTGGCACAGCGCCCTGATTTGAGCGATGCCGAGAAGGCCTATATGAAACTGCTGACTGACGGTACCGCCTATCACATGCCGGATGACGGGCCACTGATCATCAGCTGGTCATTGCTGCGGTCAGATTCCCCCGGATTGCCCCCGGGAGTCGACATAGAAGATGAATATTTCGACCGCTATCATGACTTGGCGGAACGCGCGATGCGCGCCTGGGAGGCGGTGGCCAACATCAAATTTATCGAGGTTGCAGATAATGACCATTCCATCGGCCTGATGCGTGTATTCGTATTTCCCTCTGCGCAACCTTCGGGAGGGGATAATAGTATCTTTGTAAGTTCATTAAGCCCCCTGACAACCTATATCCACGAAATCGGGCATCATCTGGCGCTTGACCATCCCTTTCATGATACGTTCAGTCTGCCGGACCTATTCCCCAAGGACATGACAGAACGTAAGACATTGAACAGCATCATGGGCTATGGTCAAAGAGAGGAAAGAACCATCACGCAGAATGACATTAATATGATCCAGCTCCTCTATGGTGCGCCCGGGACGGATTTTGACGGGTTGGAAAGCCTGATCGATACACCCCTCTATTATTTTTTATAATGATGAAAGGCAATTGACCCGTATTGACAGATGATGTGATGGACGGCCGGTGTGATGGTTGCCTGTTGCCGGGTCATAAAAAAGGGGGCGGTTTCATCCGCACCCTGATCTGTTTGGTTTGGCCTTTTCAGGATTTCGGCCGGGTTGGTCGCGGCCGGGTCATCCAGATTGACATCAAACAGGGTAAAGCCGTGATTATTGATGCCGGTAACGCCAAGGAAGACCTTGTCACCGACACGATGCATGGCCAGCATATTGGCCCCATCCAGCAACAATTCATCACTGTCATCGCCGGTGGGTTCGGTGTCGCGCAAGGTTTCGACCCATTCCAGCATGGCGGTATCTGAATCGACCCGGAACAGGGTCACGCCATCATCATCATGGCCGGGAACGCACCCTGCCAGCCACATGCGATCCAGCGTCTCACCCGGCTCACTGGCGGCGGCCAGATAGCGCGCCAACCGGCCAAAATCACCGCCTGAGCTGCGGTTGATAAGTTTGGCGATCATGGGGGAGCGGCCTATATGCCCAGACCAGCCCCCTCCGGCAAACCCCTCCGGCAAACCCCTCCGGCAAACCACTTTGATGATGCGCCCACATAACCCGAAGGGCTGTTAACCATTCGGTGTCAATCAAGCCTGCCAACCCCCACACCACCATCTCCCCACACCACCATCTCCCTTTCAGGCGGTGAGGGAATCACCACATTTTGCGCCGGATTTGGAGGTCATCCCCCGCGGGTGTTGACTAGACTCAGTTGCTGATGATCCACTAACGTCATGATGTAATGGAGCCAAAGCACGGGCCACCAGCGCAAAATAGGGGCGCACAAAAGAGCCGCACAAGAACGGCGCACAAAAGCGGCACAAGCGGACGGGGGGAAGACAATCATGCCTGAAATTCAGCACGAAGCGCAGCGCGACCAGCACGAAACGCAGAGCGACCAGCACGAAACGCAGAGCGACCAGCACGAAGCGCAGAGCACCATCATGAGTCACAAAATGATGCGGCCACCGCCAAAACGCCGTCCAGCCAAGCCAAAACGCCGCCCCGCCATGCCAGGGTGGTGATCATCGGCGGCGGCGTTGTCGGCTGTTCGATCCTCTTTCACCTTGCCAAATTTGGCTGGAAGGATGTCATCCTGCTGGAGCGTGATGAGCTGACCTCCGGGTCAAGCTGGCATGCCGCCGGCCAGATTCACACGATCAGCTCGGACCCAAACATAAGCCGCCTGCAAAGCTACACGATTGATCTCTACCGCGAGATCGAGGAGCTGTCCGGCCATTCGGTCGGCCTGCACATCACTGGCGGGTTCTACGCCGCCTCAACCCGCGAATGGTATGATTACCTGAAACGTGAGCGCTCCAAGGCGCGCTATATGGGTCTGCAGCAGGAGTTCATCAGCCCCGAGGAGCTTGCCACCCGGCATCCGCTGGTTGACCCCAAACATTACTACGCCGCGCTGTGGGATGATCAGGATGGCGATCTCGACCCGTCCGGCGCGACCTACGCCTTTGCCAAGGCGGCGCGCGTTCATGGTGCGCAATATTTCACTCACACACCGGTCACCGCCGTTGCCCAGCGCCCTGATGGCAGCTGGGATGTCAGCACCCCGCAGGGCCAGATCAACGCGGAACAGATCGTCAATTGCGGCGGGCTGTGGGCGCGTGAGGTCGGCCATATGGCGGGCCTCCATCTGCCGGTCCAGCCGATGGAGCATCATTATCTGATCACCGATGATATCCCCGAAATTGCCACGCGGATGGCGCCGGGCGGGGCGGGGCGCTTGCCGGCTGGCATTGATTATGAGGCCAATATCTATTTCCGACAGGAACGCGGTGGCATGCTTCTTGGCACTTATGAGCCGCGCTCAACGCCGTGGAAGATCGGCGGCACCCCGCTTGATTTCGGGCATGAGCTTCTCAATCCGGATCTCGAGCGCATTGCCGACCGGCTGGAAATGTCCTTTGACCGGATTCCGGCGATTGGCGAGGCGGGCATCAAGAACATCATCAACGGCCCCTTTACCTTCGGCCCGGATGGCAACCCGATGATCGGGCCGGTGCCTGGCATGCGCAATTACTGGGTCGCGGTTGGCGTGATGGCTGGTTTTTGTCAGGGCGGCGGCGTTGGCCTGACGATGGCTGAATGGATGATTGATGGCGAGCCCTCGATTGATGTTTGGGCGATGGATGTCGCCCGCTTTGGAGAGTTTGCCACGCCTGAATGGGGCACCGTCAAATCCTCGGAGAATTATGAGCGCCGCTTCGTCATGACCTTCCCCAACGAGACTCTGCCAAAGGGACGGTTGCAGAAATCCACCGCGCTCCATGACCGGCTGGTGGCGAGGGGCGCGCTGATGGGACAGGCTTTTGGCCTTGAACATGCGCTCTGGTTTGCCGATGGCCCGGATGATTCCCATGAGGCCCCCACCTTTGAGCGCAACCGCAGCCATGACTATGTCGCCCGCGAGGTCAGGGCCGTCCAGACAGCTGTCGGCGGCATAGAGATTGCCAATTTCGCCAAGCATGAATTTCGCGGGGCTGACGCGCGCGCCTGTCTTGAGCGCATTCTTGCCGGGCATATTCCGGGGCCGGGGCGCCTCGCGCTCACCCCGATGCTCACGCCAAAGGGGCGGCTTTATGGTGATCTGACGGTTGGCTGTCTTGCTGATGATCATTTCATGCTGTTCGGCTCCGGTGCCATGCAGGAGGCGCATCGTCGCTGGTTTGAAAACGCCCTTCTGGAATATATGACCCCGGATGTTTCCTATCGCAATGTCTCGGATGAGTGGCATGGCATTGCCCTGTCGGGGCCGAAATCGCGCGATCTTCTGGCCCGCATCACGCGCGATGATGTTGGTCCACAGGCGCTGAAATTCCGCGATCTGCGCCGCTGTTTTGTTGGCGGTGTTCCGGTGATTCTGAACCGCATCAGCTTTTCCGGCGAGCTTGGCTATGAGATTTACTGCCGCCCACATTTCCTGCTTCGCCTGGCCAGCGCGATAGAGGATGCCGGCGCCGATCTTGGCTATCGCTGGTATGGCGCGCGCGCCCTGATGAGCCTTCGACTGGAAAAGGGCTGGGGGGCGTGGGGGCTGGAATTCCGGCCAGATTTCACGGCGATCGAATCTGGCCTTGATGCCTTCATCGACTGGTCGCGGGATTTTGTCGGCAGGGAGGCCAGCCTTGCCGCGCGTGCGGCGGGTGCTGAGCGTCATCTTGTCACCATGCGCATCGCTGTTGGGGGCATTGACGTTTCGAATGATGAGGCGATTTTGCGTGATGGTGTTGCTGTTGGCTATGTCTCTTCGGGCGGCTATGCGCACCGCATTGGCCAGTCACTGGCGATGGGTTATGTCAGCAGTGACTGCGCCGCGCCGGGAACTGTGCTTGCCGTAGAGATTCTTGGCGAGATGTATGAGGCAACGATCCTTGGCGGCCCGGCCTATGATGCCAACGGTGCGCATATGCGCGCCTGATCTGGTTTCGCGCATATGCGCGCCTGATCTGGTTTCGCGCATATGCGGTCCTGTTTCATTTTTGGTGGCTTGCGGCCCTGACACCCCAAACCCTCAATATCTGTGCATCACATCGACATTGAGCGGCATGTGGCCGGCGATGAATGCCTCGCCCAGCCGCGCCACATTGCCTGTCTTCATTGGCAACATATCAATATTGATCATCCCGCCATTGAGGACAAAATTCTGCAACGGCACAATCGCCTCCGGCTTGTTCAACGGTCCAATCCCCCTTACCAGCGACGGCACGATGTCGGCCCCCTGCAACCGCACATCGGTATCTGTCATATTCAACTCGTCACGCGCCTGCTCGGCGCTCCAGACCACGAAATCCAGCAGCCCCTGATCGCTCACCTCCAGCCATACCCGGTCAAGCTCTATCACTTCCAACGCGGGGGTGAGCGCCGCCAGGATCTTCCCCGGATCATCCTCATCCTCTTCAAAAGAAATGGCCTCCATCCGCTCGAAAAGATCCATCCTGTACGCAAAATCTATCCCGTATTCCAAATCGTACAGACCTTCAAGCGACAGCACGACATCAACCGCATTTTCTACCGTCGCCCCGGCCAGCCGCGACCGGCTGAATGCCGAAATTTCCAGCCCGATCCCGTCAGGGTGACGGCGGTGCAGCTCGTCATGGACTTTTTGCCCCACATCTATATCTCGGTTAGCGTGGACCCTGAATGTTGGCAAAAGCATCCGCCCGCCTGTCAGCGCAAAATCAGTCTCCAGCGATATGTGGCCCCAGCCCGGCAGTTCAACCGGTTTTGCGGATTGAAGGAAAAAGCTGTCAGCGACAAAGCCGGCATCTGCGACCAGTATTTTGATCCCGTCAATGCGCAACTGGCTTGGCCCGTCAAAGAGCGCCGCATCAGCAAAGGTAAGGTCGCGCAACGAGAATTCTCTGTTTCTGCCGGCATCATATCCGGATATGAGTTCGGACAAATCCATATTGCGTCCGGTGATACGCTCAATCGTCACCTCCGCCTTGTCAGGCAAAACTTCGCCAACCAGCCTCAGATCACGCATCTCCAATTCCCGGATAAAGACGACATCCGGATTGTCGGCCGTCTCGCTGGCCGGAGCGGGTTTTATCATCAGATACGCACCTGTCATCAAATCCCTGCCATCAACAAGCACAGTGAAATCATGAAGCTCGCCCTCAAAACTCTCGGCATTGAAGGAGCCCCGTGCAAAGCGCAGCGACATCACATCATCAATGATCACCGTTGTGTCGGCAGCCGCCTTCACCGGAACCATAATTACCGGAACCAGAACCACCGGAACCAGAACCACCGGAACCAGAACCACCGGAACCAGAACCACCGGAACCAGAACCACCGGAACCAGCACCGCCCGGACCAGCTTCATAACTCCCAGCATCCCCAGCCCAAACCTGAGCCCCACCCCCATCATCTGCTTCACCTGTCTGATCATTTGTCGGCCTCCTTGTGCTGTCATGACGCTCTTTTGGGCAAGCTTTGGTCATATCTGTTTCACGCTGCCTCATACCGTCTCGTCATTACACAGCACCTCTCGTAAATTTTTCGTTAAGCCTCTAAAAAAACACGTCCCAAAATTTCTATCTGCCGCGCTGGCAACAGCCTTTGGGGCACCCATCACGTCACCCGTTAGGAGACAAAGGTTAATCATATTAGTTTCCCCTAATGTTTTGATGAACGGGTGGAGATGTGATGAAACAGAGCCATTTTTGGGCGGCGATGGGCGCTGCTGTGGGGCGGCTTGTACTGCCTGCCGGTCAGCCTCTGGGCCTTGCCCTGTTTCTGCTTTTTTGGGGGCTTTACGCTAGTGGCGCCGCGCCCCATACCGCTACTGCCGCTAATGCTGCTACCGCAGTCACCGGTAAGGCTGGCGCGGTTGGCAAAGCTGACGAGGATGCACCGCCGCCCATCAGCACGGTTTTTCTGGTTTGTGAGGGCGTGTTCACGCTCCAATCCGACCGCTTCCCCGACCAGCCGCCGGAAGAATTTGATGGGTCGCTCTATCTTTCGGTGACGCATCAGGGCGATGAATTTACCCAGATCAAGGTACAGCCCTTCGCCCGCACCGAACGTCAGCGCAGCCAGACCTTCATCCCCACGCCGCCGCCGGTGAAAGATGCGCCAACGGATATGTCGGCTGATACCGAGACCCATCATGTCGAAATTGCCGCCAGCAATGACGAGGTGACCCTCACCGAACGCCGGGCCAGCGGTGTGCATGTCAAGGCAAGCGTTGATGACCAGCCGCTTGTGAACACGCGCGCGCATGTCCAGACGGTCGAGATGAGCCTCAACCGTTTTTCCGGCAAACTGAAAATGCGCTGGGATGATCGCAATGTTGAGGACCATCGGCCGGCCGGTGCCATCCGGGCCACCAAGATCACCAATCTTGACCGCAAGAGCTTTGCCGCCACCTGTCACACAATGAAGGAACGGCTGTTCTGAGCGGCGTGGTCTCTGCTTGATTGATTTGTTTGGCTTGTTTGATTTGACTGCCGTGTCTGCCTCGATCGGCTTGATTGATTTGTTTGGCTCGATTATCTGGTCTGCTCGGGTTTTTCTGGCTCAGCCAACGCTTGACGCTGCCTGTTTGACGGTTTGGCCTGTTTTGTCATTTTGGCCTGTTTTGTCATTTTGGCCCGGCGCCTGCTCACCGTCTCTTATTCGTTTGGGTTGCTTTTCCTTTATCTTCAAACAAAGGGTGAGCAGCCTGTTGACCAGCGCGTCCATGTCACGCGCCATCGCCTCATCGTCAAGCGTGCCATCAGCGGCAAAGGCTGTTTCGGCGTTGGGAATGGTGACAAATCCCGGGACGGGGATCATCCCAAGCTCGCTTGCCGCATCGCGCAGGCGGGGGATCACCCGGACCCCGCCAAGCCGCCCCGGGCTGGACGCTGCCAGCGCCACCGGCTTGCCCTGATACACCAGGCCGGGTGGTTCATGCGGCTCGGGCCGCGAGGTCCAGCTGAACAGATTGACCAGCAGCGGCGGAATGAAACCATTATATTCGGGGGTGGCAATCAACAGCCCGTCATGGCTGCGGACCATCGCCTTGATCGCCTGCATGCTCTCGGGAACGCCTTGCAGAAACTCCAGATCGGCATTGAACAGCGGGGCATCGAAATCGGCAAGGTCGATCAATGTCGCCCGCGCCCTGATCGGTGTGTGGCGGCGGATGCTGAGGGCAGCAGACGTCGCCAGCTTTTTTGAAAAGGCGTTGGTGCGGGCTGATCCCGCAAAAACCAGAATATCCTGCATTACCACTCCTGCGGCCCTTAAACATACCCGAGACAAACATACCCGAGACAAACATACCCGAGACAAACATACCCGAGACAAATACATATGAAACGGGCGGCAGGGTGTCCTATCTGCACCCTATTTCAGTCACAAGCTTAACAGGCAAAAGTTAATTTTCCGTTTATGAAAACAGGGAAATACACCCCTCACCATATCTCGGAAAAACACATTTTGGAGAGTCACACCCGGACCATAAATTTGGGAAATCCCCCCTTTCCGGAAAAACCCCCTTCCGGAAAAAACATCTCGGGCGAATTTATCGGGTGCGCTAAATCAAAGGAGAGAGATCACGAGAGAGATCAAATGCGCTGGATCAAGTGCGACACTTGAAAGACAGGCTCAGCCCGGTTGGCCGCTCGCCGTGGCATGGACAAAGGCTTCGATGAACAGCTGTTTGTCCGGGCCAAGCTGGACCAGCCGCACATCCTCGGTGATTGCCACCTCAATGGAGCTGGCACCGGCGCTGCTTGCCCTGTCATGTGCCAGCCTCTTAGCCGCCATGCGGGCGCGCTCAAGGGCGCTCTCCTGCACCTCGAGATCGATTGGCCCCTCGGGTAGATGCACGCGGAACTTGCCATCTGCCGGGGCGGTGATCGAGATCATCACCCGTTGCCGCACAGAGCCGACAGCAGCGCCAACCGCGCCGGCCACATCGGCATGGTCTGGCACGCTGACCGCGACTCCCATCATGTCGGCGATATGCGGATAATGCGTTGCTGCCGAGGCACCAAGCGCCACCAGCCCGGTCTCCAGCTGCATGCCAACGCGCACCAGCCGGGCCTCATTGCCAGCCCTAGCGCCAGCCCGGCCTTCAGCCATGCCCCCAGCCGTACCATTCATCTGAGGGCCATTCATCTTCGTGGCGTCAGTTTCTGCCTCATTGCCCGCCTCATTGCCCGCCGCATTGCCCGTCACGCTGGCCGTCACGCTGGCTTTCAGATGCTGCTCATACAGCGTCGCCAGCAACGGCGTCCTGCTTGCCTGTTCCTCGCCAGCGCCGTCATGCGCCAGCGCCGCATCCATCAGCGCCAGCCCGGACCGCTGATGCAATGTCGCAAGCGTCATCACCGCCAGACTCGTTGCATCACTGGCAATCGCCTCGCCCAGCCCGTTCTTCTGGCGCGCCATCAGCGCCGCGCCAAACTCCGCTGCGCTTACGTCAAAATCGGTGAAGGCACCGGTAACATGCGCCGCATCGGTCGGGGTAAAGGCGGCCAGCCCCAAAAGCCCCCGGCTGATCAGCCGGTCAACCGCACCAAGCGCAAGCTGCGTTGCGGCAATCTCGGCGATCGGTGTCGGCCCCATCTCGATGGCCTTTTGCGCCAGCCGTGTCTCCGACCGAGTCAGCCAGCCCGGCACCCCGTCCGGCATCACCGGAAAGACAAAGCGCGCATCTGTCTGCATCGGCACCGCCAGCCCAAGCTGCTCTTCCATGATGGCGATGATCTCCGGATGTTGCGTTGCCAGCAATGACAGCGGCACCGCCCGGCGGGGACCAAGCGTCACGCCGCCGTCGCGGCCCCTTGTGACCGCCCGTACCTCGCTGTCACCGCCCAGCCCGCAGGTGCGAATCTCCGCCGCCTCGACCATTGTCTGCCAGCCGCCAACAAGCGCCCCCTCGGCCCGCAGGCGTGGTGCGCCATTCTGCAAAAAGGCAATGTCGGTTGTCGTGCCGCCGATATCGGCAATCAGCGCGGTGTCGGTCCCGGCCAGAAAAGCCGCGCCTGACAGGCTGGCCGCCGGCCCGGACAGCACCGTTTC
>SHBD01000008.1 GCA_004212735.1 SAR116 cluster bacterium | reverse complement strand
GGCCATCCGGGGCGCATCAAGCGTCTCCCTCACCCTGTCGCTGCCCCTACCGTCCCCATCTATATTTTGGCCGTCTTTACTTTGGCTGTCTTTACTCTGGCCGCCCTTAATTTGGCTATGTCTGTCGTCGCTCATCCTGTCCTGCCCGTCATGTCCTGCCTCACGCTGTCATCTTCTATCTGCGCCCACTAAAATCCCCACCTGAAAACATTTCCACGCATTTGGGGTGCGGGCGCGATAGGAAGATACCACAATAAATTTCCTATCTGCAAATTTCCTATCACCAACCCGCTTCATTAGGCCCGTATTCACAATCCTGTGAAGCGATCAGAGCCTGTCCTTTCGGGTCATGGACAAGCCCGCCCTGTTGGTGATAGGAAATATCCTAGATAAGACAGAAAGTCAAAACGGAGTCCCGCCGATGCCCCATCCCGATAATCCCGCGCGCCAGATGGCGCTGATCTCGATGGCGTTCAATCTTGGTGGTCCGCGCCTTGCCAGCTTCCGCCGGATGCGCGCGGCCATCCATGACGATAACTGGATGCAGGCTGCGGGCGAGGCCCGTCACAGCTGTTGGGCTAAACAGGTTGGCCGGCGGTCAACTGAGATTGCTGGCATTCTGGCCAGCGGCGTGACCCCAGATGCGTGATCCCAGATGCGTGACCCCAGATGCGCGATCCCGGCCGCGCGATCCTGCATGTGTGATCGGGGAGGGCCATTGATGGCATGGCTATGCGAGGCGTTGTCGGCAATCATTCAGTCGTGTCTTACCGGGCACTCTATATCGCCGGTGATGTTCCGGCTTTTGTCAGCGAGAGTCGGTCTAGCTGCTGCGCGCGGCGGCAAAAATCGCCGCATCGGCCAAGGCTCTGCCAATCATCGTGCTGGCATCCTGACCACCCGCGCCTCTCTTGGCACAATGCGCCAGAACCCCGTCACTTGCCTGTTTGGCGTAGTCGCGCGCTGCTGCCAGCGACAGGGTAATGGCGTCATGCTTTGCCAGCAAGGTCTGCGCTGTCGTCAGATCGCCCTCGGCAAATTCGGCCTTGCCAAGTGTGCGCTGCCAAAAGGCGCGCTCTTCGGCGTCACCCTGTTGCCAGGCGATGATTGTCGGCATGGTGATTTTCTGGTCGGCAAAATCATCGCCGGTGTTCTTGCCCATGTCAGCCGCGTCGGCGGCGTAATCCAGCGCGTCATCCATGATCTGAAAGGCAAGTCCCAGCTGCATGCCATATTCATGCATCGCCGCAATATCTTCGCTGTTGCCGCCGCCGACCTCGGCGCCGGCTGCGGCTGCTGCGGCAAACAGGATCGCTGTCTTGCCGGTAATTACATCCAAATAGGCATCCATCCCGGTGTCGGGCGCGCCGGTGATTGCCATCTGTTTGATCTCGCCCTCGGTGATTCGGGCAGCGGCATTCGACAGTCGGCCAAGCACATTGATATTGCCGGTTTCGACCATCAGCTCAAAGGATCTGGCAAACAGGAAATCGCCAACCAGGACCGATGCCTCATTGCCCCACAGGGCGTTTGCCGTATCATGGCCCCGCCGTAGATTTGACTCATCGATCACGTCATCATGGAGCAATGTTGCCGAATGGATGAATTCCACGGCTGTGGCCAGCTTGATAGCTCTATTGCGTCCGTCGCCGTCAGCACCAACCAATGCCGCACCGGCGAGGGTCATCAATGGTCGCATTCGCTTGCCACCAGCGGCGATCAAATGCCCGCCAAGCTCGGCAATCAGCGGCACGTCGCTGTGCATGCGGGCGATGATGGTGCTGTTTACCTCCCGCATCTGGTCGGCAAGCATGTCCAACAGAGGCTGGAGCGAGGGCTTTTCGCCCGGATTGTCGGTGTGGATGGCTGTCATCGGGCCATTGCCTCTTTCAGCGCAGTATCCTGCTTCCGCGCAAACGAGATTGACGGCATAGCACCGCCTCTTTCATCCATGTAGCGAGCCAGCCCCCTCCCGTGCAAGTCAAAACGGGAAATTTCTGTGTCACGGCGCGGTTTTTTTGTCGCAACCCTTGGCTATTTTTCTCTTTTGGCGCATAAAATAAGGCCAATGGTAACCATCATTCGCACGACCAACACCGTCAGGCTATCATTCCTGCAGGCGTTGCTGCGCGATGCAGGCATCCATGCTGAGGTGTTTGATGGCAATATTTCGGCTCTCGAGGCCGGCATTGGGGCATTTCCCCGCCGTCTGGTGGTGAATGACGCATGGGAAGGCGCGGCACGGCGCGTGCTGGAACAGGCAGAGGAACTCTATGACGACTGACAAATCCCCCCCCGGCAATGATGGCGGCGGCACAGGCGACAACAACGATCTTGAGATGATGCATGTGACGCATGACCACCTGCTCAAGGAGGCTGTGCGGATCACTCAACCGGTTGACGGGTATCGTGTCGGCACCGATGCGGTGTTGTTGGCGGCGTCGGTAAGTACGGATAATGGCCGCATTCTCGACATGGGTGCCGGCGTTGGCGGGATAGCATTGTGCATCGCCCACCGCCTTACGGGTGTGCAGATCACCGCTGTTGAAAAAGACACCGATATCGCAGAGCTTGCCGACATCAACATCACCGACAATGGGTTTGCCAGCCGGATCAGGCTGATCAAGGGCGATGTAACTGCTATGCCGGCAGTGCTGGCGGCCAGCTTTGATCATGTTGTCAGCAACCCGCCCTATCATGATGTGCGGGGCACGCGGCCCCGCAACCGGGCGCGTGCACTGGCTCACATGGGTGAGGATACAAGCCTCGAGGATTGGGTTAAAGCGGCGATCTGGGCGGCAAAGCCACGCGCCAGGATAAGCTTCATCTGTCGCGCTGATCGCGCGGCAGAACTGATCACTCTATTTGAGACACATGGTGCGGGAGAAACGCTGATTTTTCCACTTTGGCCACGTCACGCCAGCCCGGCAGGCCGGGTGATCATCCAGGTGCGCCGCGGCGTCGAGGGGCCGGGTGCCATTCTTCCCGGTCTCGTCATGCATAATGACAAGGGCGGCTTTACCGAAATGGCCAACCGCATCATGGCGGGTGATGCGCTTTTTGTCATCCATCCTGCCCGCCCACAGCTGGCGCCGAACTAAAAACCTCTCGGGCCAATTCGCCCTTGCGCAACCCGCCTTTTAAAAGGTCACACACCATGAAAATTCTGTCCTTTCTTCTGTCTCTATTGTTCTTCTGGCGCAAAAAGAAATCTGTGGTCCCGGTGGTGCGCCTGTCCGGGGTGATCTCGTCAGCCCCGTCTTTACGCAGGGGGCTGTCGCTGGAGTCAATCGAACCACAGTTGAAGAAGGCTTTTTCAGTACGCTCGGCCAAGGCTGTGGCGTTGATCATCAACTCGCCTGGCGGCTCGCCGGTGCAATCGGCATTGATCGGTCAGCGGATACGTGATCTTGCCGGCAAGGCCGATGTGCCGGTTTTGGCTTTTTGCGAGGATGTTGCGGCAAGCGGTGGCTATTGGATCGCTGCCAGCGCCGATAAGATTTATGCCAATGGTGCGTCGGTGATCGGGTCGATTGGTGTTGTCTCGGCTGGTTTTGGTTTTGACCGGGCGATTGAAAAGATCGGTGTTGACCGGCGCGTATACACGGCCGGGCGCAACAAAATGATCCTCGACCCTTTCCAGCCGCAACGGGACGAGGAGGTGGAGCGGCTGAAGGCGTTGCAGGTGGATATTCATCAACAATTTATCGACCATGTGTTGGACCGGCGCGGCGCGCGCCTGCAGGAACCCCATGATGATCTGTTCAGTGGTGCGTTCTGGACTGGCCAGCGAGCTGTCGATCTGGGTCTCATAGATGGTCTCGGTGAGTGCCGTCAGGTGCTGCGGGACAGGTTTGGCGAGGACATCAATTTCATGTTTATTGAACCGAAGCGCAAATTCCTTGCTGGCCTAGGCGGGTTGCCCGGATCGCTGGCAGGTGGCATTGTTGATGAGGCGGCTGAAATCGCCACCGAGAAAGCCATGCTGTCGCGCTTTGGCCTCTAGCGCGGTTTGTGCATTGATGCTGTATATGAATTTAGATGTTGAGCGCCATTTTACTGGGTGGCGCGGTTCTGGAGTGAGATTGTCATGATGCCGTCCCTGCCCAAACTGATTGCCCTTGCACTGGTTCTGTGGACTGTCTGGAAGGTGTTTCGGATGATTGAGCGCCGCAAAGAGGTTGCCCGCACCGAAACCGATGATACGGCTGGCAGCAAATCTTCAGAGCAGGGCAAAGCCGGCGCTGAAAAAAAGAACGGATCGCTCGATCTTGAAGAGTGTCCAAACTGTGGGTCTTGGGTGATTCCACCCTGTGACTGCAAAAACCAAAATGCGGGGGAATAAAGCTGTTATTGGGGCCAAATTTAGGATGTGCTAGCGCTTGCCTTTTGGGGGTGTTGGGGCTAGGTTCCCGTCAGCGTTCACAACGTCATCCACTCGCCGCGGACGGGGCTATTTATGGCCAAGACACACCTCACGACTGAGGGGCTGGATTTCCAGTCTATACTCCTGAATCTACAGCGTTATTGGGCCAGCAAAGGCGCGGTCATCCTGCAGCCCTACGACATGGAAGTCGGCGCTGGTACGTTCCACCCGGCGACAACATTGCGGGCGCTGGGGCCGGACCATCATTGGCGTGCTGCCTATGTCCAGCCGTCACGCCGTCCGACCGATGGGCGCTTTGGCGAAAACCCGAACAGGTTGCAACATTATTATCAGTTCCAGACGATTTTCAAACCTTCGCCGCCAAACAGCCAGGAGCTTTATCTTGGCAGTCTGAAAGCGATCGGCCTTGATCCGGCGGCGCATGATATGCGCTTTGTCGAGGATGATTGGGAGTCACCGACCCTTGGCGCATGGGGGCTTGGTTGGGAGGTCTGGTGTGATGGGATGGAAGTCTCGCAATTTACCTATTTTCAGCAGGTTGGCGGCATCGAGTGCGCTCCCGTTCCGCTGGAGTTGACCTACGGGCTGGAGCGTCTGGCGATGTTCATTCAGGGGATCGACAATGTCTATGATCTTGACTGGGATGGCGTGCCGGCTGACCAGGGTGGGAAATGCTACGGCGATATTTTTCATCGTGCCGAGGTGGAGTTTTCCGGCTGGAATTTCTACCATGCTGAGACCGATATGCTGCTTACTCATTTCCGCGATGCTGAGGCTGAATGTGGCCGTCTGCTCGCTTTAGAAACACCGCTGGCGCTGCCAGCCTATGACCAGTGTATGAAGGCCAGTCATCTGTTCAACCTTCTTGATGCGCGGGGCGTGATTTCCGTAACGGAACGTGCTGCCTATATCGGCCGGGTGCGGACGCTCGCCAAAGGGTGCTGTGAAGCGTGGATTGGCGCGGCTGATGATGGTCAGCAGGGGGAGGCGGCTGATGTCTGATCAAAGCGCTGATCTGCTGATTGAAATCATCTGCGAGGAGATTCCGGCCCGGATGCAGGCGCGGGCGGCCAGCGACCTTGCCAGATTGTTCGCCGATGCCTTCGCCGCGGCCAATCTCGCCCATGACCGGATTCACAGTTTTGTAGCGCCGCGCCATCTCGCGGTCTATGTCGATGGGCTGGCGGTGCGACAGCAAGACAGCATCGCAGAAAAGCGTGGCCCGCGCGTTGATGCGCCGGAACAGGCAATCAACGGCTTTTTGAAATCAACCGGCCTCACCCGAGACCAGCTTGTCACCGAAGAAACGCCAAAAGGAACTTTTCTGTTCGCCCGGACCGAGATGAAGGGGACGGCAACCGCTGCGCTCCTGCCAGTGATGATCAGTGACATTCTGACAAATTTCCCTTGGCCGAAAAGTCAGCGCTGGGGTGCCACCTCTTTTCGTTGGGTACGGCCACTGCACCGGGTAAATGTGGTGTTTGGTGGGTCTGGCCTTGAGGGGGCGCTCGATTTGGGTGGCGCAAATCTGCCATTTACCACCGCTAGCACCGGACATTATTTTGAAGCGCCAGCCGATCTTGATCTCACCGGCGTTGGCAGCGCCGATGACTATGCCGCGCTGCTTCGCGGGGCGCATGTGATTGTTGATCAGTCTGTGCGGGTCGACATGATCCGAAAGGGCGCAAAAGACCTTGCCGCCAGACTTGGCTGTGAGACGAAAACCGGGGAGACAACCATTGCTGAAACGGCTGGGCTGGTCGAACATCCCCATCTGCTTGTCGGCACCATCGAGGATCGCTTCATGCTGCTGCCTGCAGAGGTTTTGCAATCCTCGATCGAGACACATCAAAAATATATCACGTTGCAAGGGCATGATGGATCGTTCTCTCCGCATTTTGTTGTTGTCAGTAACCGCCTTGCCGATGATGCGCGTGATGCTGTCATTCTTGCCGGTAATCAGCGCGTGTTACGCGCGCGCCTCGCCGACGCCGAGTTTTTCTGGATGGAGGACAAGCGAGAGCCGCTTGAGGCTTATCTGCCGCGTCTGGCCGACATCGCCTTCTATGAGGGGCTTGGCACGGTGCATGACAAGGCCCAGCGATTGGAAAAACTGGCGGCTGATATTGCTGCCAGTATACCGGGCGCCGATGCGGCCTGTGCCGCGCGGGCGGGCCTGCTTGCCAAGGCTGATCTGGTAACAGGGGTGGTTGGTGAGTTTCCCGAATTACAGGGCATCATGGGTGGCTTTTACGCGGCCGCTGCTGATGAGGATACGGCAACCGCTGTGGCGATCACGGCCCATTACCGGCCTCAGGGTCCTGATGACAATCTGCCGGACTCTGCCGAGGGGCTGGCTGTCGCCCTTGCGGACAAGATCGATACGTTGGTTGGGTTTTTTGGTGTAGGGGCGCGGCCAACGGGTTCCAAGGATCCGTTCGCGTTACGCCGGGCCGCACTTGGCGTGATCCGAATTCTGATCGAAGCCAACATTAGCCTGTCGTTGCATGACACTCTGCGCAAAGCCGCGGGCTATCATGGATTTGCAGCGATTGATGACGAATTGCTGCCGTTTATCCGTGAACGGTTCCGCGTGAGCCTACGGGACACTGGCATCGCACATGATGTTGTTGCCGCCGCGCTTGGTGATAGTGAGCTCGATAACATCTGTCTGCTTGCTGATCGCGCCGCCGCCCTTGGCACCTTTCTTGGCAGCGAGAATGGCGCTGGCCTGATGACTGGCTGGCGGCGTGCGGCAAGTATTTTGAAATCTGAGGAAAGCAAAGACAAACAGGCATTTGCCCCCAAAACTGACCCCAGCCTGTTTGTCAACACCGCCGAGACTGACCTGCACTCAGCCCTTGAGGCTTTGCCGGTGGCATTCAGTGATATCGATCTTGATGCCGCGCTCACGTCGCTTGGTGGAATGCGTACGCCCATTGACCGTTTCTTTGAGGAAGTTGTTGTGAATGACGACAATCCCAAGGTCAGGGACAACAGGCTTGGTCTGTTGGCAATGGTGCGAGAGAGAATGCTTGGGGTGGCAGATTTTTCCAAACTGGAAGGTTAGGGTTGGATGACTGAGAACACTACCGCCGGATCGACCGGCACTGCTTGGGTCTATAATTTTGGGGCGTCCGGCACCGAGGGTGACAGTTCGATGCGCAATCTACTTGGCGGTAAGGGGGCCAACCTTGCCGAGATGAGTGGCATCGGTCTTCCGGTGCCGCCGGGCTTTACCATCACCACCGAGGTCTGCACCTATTTCAATGATAATGGCCGCGAATATCCAGCCGAGCTTGAGGCGCAGGTGAAAGACTCCATTTCGCGGATCGAAGCTGAGACAGGTGCGCATTTCGCTGATCCGGCAAACCCGCTTCTGGTATCGGTTCGGTCTGGCGCGCGGGCATCAATGCCGGGCATGATGGATACTGTTCTCAATCTTGGCCTGAATGACGAGACGGCTGCCGGGCTTGCAGCACGCGCCGATGATGCGCGTTTTGCCTACGACAGCTACCGCCGTTTCATTCAGATGTATGCTGATGTTGTCATGGGCGTTGATCATGGTTTGTTTGAGGATGCGCTTGAGACGATGAAGCTCAACCGCGGCGTGTTTGACGACACGGGCCTTGAAGGTGATGATCTCAAGACGCTCGTTGAAGAGTTTAAGACGATTGTCCAAGATGAAGCTGAGACAGATTTCCCGCAGGATCCATGGGTTCAACTCTGGGGCGCTGTTGGCGCGGTCTTCAACAGCTGGATGAATGCCAGAGCCATTACCTATCGGCGTCTCAACAGCATTCCAGCGTCTTGGGGAACGGCCGTCAATGTACAGGCTATGGTTTTTGGCAATATGGGAACCGATTGCGCCACCGGTGTTGCCTTCACACGCAACCCATCAACTGGCGAGAACAGCTTTTATGGCGAATTCCTGATCAACGCGCAGGGCGAGGACGTTGTCGCTGGTATCCGGACCCCTTTGCCGCTGACGCGCGCGGCGCGCCAAGATGGCGATGGCGAGTCGATGGAAGAGGCGATGCCTGATGTCTTTGCACAGCTTGATGTCGTGCGTCGCCAGTTGGAAAAACATTACGCTGACATGCAGGATCTTGAGTTCACGGTTCAACAGAACAAGCTCTATATGCTGCAGACACGAAGTGGAAAACGCACCGCTGAGGCAGCGTTGCGCATGTCTGTTGAAATGGCTGAGGAAGGTTTGATCTCGCAGGATGAGGCGCTGTTGCGGGTGGACCCGAACGCTCTTGACCAGCTGTTGCACCCCACTCTCGACCCCACAGCCGAAAAGGACGTTTTGACCCGCGGGTTGCCGGCGTCACCCGGTGCTGCCTGTGGGCAGATTGTTCTGAGTGCTGATAAGGCAGAGGAGTTATCCGGGGCTGGGCATCAGGTTATTCTCGTCAGGTTGGAGACCAGCCCGGAGGACATTCATGGAATGCACGCTGCCGCTGGTATTCTGACTGCGCGTGGAGGCATGACGAGCCACGCGGCCGTGGTTGCGCGTGGAATGGGGCGGGCCTGTGTGTCTGGTGCGGGTGAGTTGCGCTTTGATGAGGTCAGCGGCACTGTCTTCATTCATGAAACACAATTGTCCGAGGGTGACATTATAACCATTGATGGCAGCAGTGGTGAGGTGTACCGCGGCGCTGTTGCCACCGTTCAGCCCCGGATGTCAAAGGCCTTTTCAACAATCATGGAGTGGGCTGACGAGCGTCGTCGCATGGCAGTTCGCACCAACGCCGAAACTCCTGTAGACGCCCGTACTGCGGTTGGATTTGGTGCAGAGGGCATCGGCCTGTGCCGGACCGAGCATATGTTCTTTGATCAGGACCGGATCATCGCCATGCGGCGGATGATCATGGCAGCAGATACCGAGGGGCGGGAAGCGGCACTGGCAAAGTTACTGCCGATGCAACGCCAGGATTTTGAGGAGCTCTTCTCGATCATGGCTGGCCTTCCTGTCACCATCCGGTTGCTTGATCCGCCGCTACATGAATTTTTACCGCACTCAGCCGACGAGCTTGCCGACGTGGCCGAGGCAGCCGGGGTTTCCAACGAGACGGCCCGCCAAAGGGCTTTGAAACTGGCAGAGTCCAATCCTATGCTTGGCCATCGTGGATGCCGGCTTGCCGTTACCTATCCGGAAATCTGCCGGATGCAGGCGCGCGCCATTTTTGAGGCTGCCTGCGCTGTTGCCGCCACGGGTGCGGCCCCAGTTCCTGAAATCATGGTGCCATTGGCGGCGACCGGCAAGGAGATTGCGCTCTGCAAGGCTGTCATTGATGAGGAAGCTGAAGCTGTCATGGCAACCACTGGCCAGCAACTCAGTTATCTGGTTGGCACCATGGTGGAATTGCCTCGGGCTGCGATCTGCGCGGGTGATCTCGCGGCTGAGGCGGAGTTTTTCTCTTTTGGCACGAATGATCTAACCCAGACCGCGCTTGGTATCAGCCGTGATGATGCAGGTGCTTTCCTGCACTATTACATCGACGCTGAGATTTACGCCAAGGATCCCTTTGTGTCGATTGATCGTGACGGGGTAGGCGCGTTGGTAAAAATCGGGGTTGAGGGTGGTCGGAGCCAGCGTCCTGATATCAAGTTGGGTGTTTGTGGTGAGCATGGAGGTGATCCAGACTCAATCTCCTTTTTCGAGGAAGTCGGTCTCGATTATGTCTCCTGCTCACCCTACCGTGTTCCAGCGGCGCGTCTTGCCGCTGCACAGGCGGCAATCAGGGGACAGGATTGATCCGCGCCTGCATCTGTAATCCAAGACACAAAAAAGGCCGGGTTGAACCGGCCTTTTTGACTCTGGCTTGGGGAACAGCTACTTGATGCCAAGGCCTGCAAAACGCTTGTTGAAACGTGCAACCTGCCCGCCTGAATCCACAATGCGGTGCTGGCCGGTCCAGGCTGGGTGTGTTTTTGGGTCAATGTCGAGTTTCAACACGTCACCTTCTTTGCCCCATGTTGAACGGGTCTTGCGCTCGCTGCCATCAGTCATCACCAAAGTGATTTCATGATAGTCTGGATGAATGTCTTTTTTCATAGCGCTCTCCTGATTTCACGCTTGCGGTACCTGCCGCAGATCTTTTGTTCCATGCCATGTGGCCAAATCTTGTCTACACCGGCGACCCCCGCCACTTGTTTCGGCCATGGGCGCTGGCAATTGCCTAGATGCGGTGGTATATCGTCATCGGCATGGCAACGCAAGCCCCAAACCCGGCTTGATGCCTGTTTTTCACCGCGGCGATGCGCCGTTTTTTTGTCAATGGATGGCTTTTGTCAATGGATCGCAGTTGATCATGCAGCGTGACCCACACAACGCGCCGGTAAAACCAACAGCATTGACTGGCCGACAATTGCTGGCGGTGTTCTGGCCCTTTCTGCGACCGTACCGGCGGCAGATCGCGGGTGCCATTCTTTCGTTATTTTTGGTTGCTGGGGCGCTTTTGACAATGGGGCGTGGCCTTGCCTATCTCGTTGATCAGGGCCTTGGCAAGCAAGACCCAGCGCTGCTTGACCGGGCTGTAATGGGAACGGCAGTGATTGCTCTACTGCTTGCCGTTGGTAGTTTTTTGCGAACGACTTTGGTCAACCAGATTGGCGAGATGGTGCTTGCGGATGTAAGGCGCGCCGTCTTTGCGCATCTGCTTAAACTTTCCGCGGGTTGGTTTGAAACAGCCCGGACAGGAGATGTGTTGGCACGGATCACAACTGATACGGCGATTGTGCAGACGGTGATGACCTCGACCCTGTCAATGGCGGCGCGCAATGTGATTCTGCTCATTGGTGGGCTGATAATGGTGGTGCTGTCGAGCCCGAAAATGTCGCTGGTCGTGCTTGTTGTTGTGCCCGTTGTTGTCGTGCCGCTGATTTTCATTGGCCGGCGGCTGAGGACAGCATCGCGTCTTGCGCAGGACAGGCTTGCTGATGTGGCAGTTCAGGCCGAGGAAACGGTGAGCGCCATCCGTACTGTCCAGTCCTTTGGCCGTGAGGCTTATGTGCGTCAGCATTTTGAGAGTTCAGTTGATGCGAGCTTGGCGGCTGCTCTGTCGCGGGTGCGTCTTCGTGGTTGGCTCAGTGGCATTCTGATTTTTATGGTTTTTGCTGGCATTTCGGTGATTTTGTGGATTGGTGGTCAGGATCTTCTCGCTGGCCGGATCAGTGCTGGCGATCTGTCGTCTTTTGTTTTTTACGCTTTTTTGGTTGCGAGTTCGACCGGGTTTCTGTCGGAACTAGCTGGAGATCTGCAACGGGCGGCTGGTGCGGCAGACCGTATCGCCCAGCTTCTTGCAACAGACGAGACCTTGGATGAACCGGCAAAGCCGGAAACGATGGTGAGTGAGGGAGCCAACATCCGCAGCTTTGAGAATGTCAGCTTTGAGAATGTCAGCTTTGCCTATCCTGCTGGTGCTAAGAGGCCCGCAGTAAGGGCTGTGGATTTTACCGTTGATGCAGGACAACGAATTGCTCTGGTGGGCCCCAGCGGCGCTGGCAAATCAACTTTGTTTCATCTGCTTTTGCGCTTCTATGACCCGGATGCTGGCGTTGTTCGCGTTGGTGGTAACGATTTACGCGATCTTGCACTGGCTGATTTAAGGGGGCATATCGGCCTCGTGCCGCAGGAACCCGCGTTGTTTTCGGCGACGATTCGTGAAAATCTGGCCTTTGGCCGGCCAGATGCGCCAGACCAAGACATCATCAGCGCCGCAAAACAGGCAGAGGCGCATGAGTTCATCGCTGCGCTCAGCCAGGGCTATGACACGCCGGTTGGTGAAAAGGGTGTTCGCCTGTCTGGCGGCCAACGGCAACGTGTTGCCATCGCCAGAGCTATTTTGCGCAACCCGCGTTTGCTACTTCTTGATGAAGCGACAAGTGCGCTTGACGCCCAGTCGGAAGCAGCTGTTCATGCGGCGCTGGAAAATCTGATGCGCAACAGGACAACAATTGTGATTGCGCATCGCCTCGCGACGGTCATCAGGGCAGACCGCATTCTGCTGATGGAGCAAGGTGAGATCACCGGCAGCGGGACACATGAGGAACTGATGCATGAATCGCCCCTTTATCGCAACCTTGCTGACCTGCAATTCTCCGTTCCTGGAGGTAAAATCTATTCAGGGTCAGAGGAGAAATAGCCGATAAGCGCGGCTGGCTCATCCTCGCTGATGCCGGCAAGGGCGCCCCTGACCGTAGTGATTTCATCATCGTTCTGAAATGTAAAGGCAATGCTGGCATGCCAGATTTCCTGTTCATCGCCCCGACTGAGCGACAATGACGCCATGCGGTCAAGGAACACGCCGCTGAGGGCTTCATCTGTTAAAAAAGCCAAGTCGCCAATTATTTGCACGTCGTTATCTGAGTAAAGCTCGATATTGCTGATGCCACCCTCCTGAAAAGCAGGTGAGAACCACATGGTTCCGGCGCCAGAAAACATCTGAGGTGCTGATTGGGGCGTGAACAGGCCTTGCATCTCGATGTTGATCTGGCTCTCGAATGCTGATGATATTTCCGTCGTAGTCAGGGGCATTTCCCAAATTGCCCGATGGTGGACCGTCCAACCGGCACTAACATCCTGCAGCATTTGCCAGCCTGCGCCTCCCTCTTCTGAAAGTGGATTGTTAAGCTGGGTTACCTGTCTGATAATCAGGTCCGTTTCGTACACATCAGTAACCGTGGTGTCGATTTGCAGCCACAATTTTGGCAATGCCTCTTCCTCGGGCTTTACCAGTTCATCCGGTTGCGGGGCCTTTGTCGGTTTGTGGTCCATTGCCGGTTTGTGATCCACTGCTGGTGCTTCGGGCAACGGGATGCTCACCGGTCCTTTGGGCAATGGGGCCTTTGGCACATATCTGGACTGCTGATGTGTGAATTCTGGTTCACGCAAGGGTATGTCAAGAAGCCAGCTATAAAGAAGATCAGGCTGATCAATCCAACAGCTCTTTGCCTTCTCATCCTGTCGGTTTGGCTCGCATGCAAAAGCGTCAGATGTTTTCACAAGACAAAGTGGCGACAGCAGGGCGATTATTGTGTATCTGGCAGAAAGCATAACCAGAAAGGATTATTCGAAAGAGTGTAAAGAAAACCCTAACGTCAGATCACATGATTGCCAGGCACTCACGCCTGATTGATGTTTGCATGGCACGCTGTGGCCAGATGATGCCGGTTACTGCGCCACCACGCGCTGGGTGATTTTCAGCTCAATACGTCGGTTGCGCCGTCGGGCATCATCGGTGTCGCCTGAAGCAAGCGGCTGGAACTCGCCATATCCAGTGGCTGCCAGTCTGTTTGCAGGAACGCCCTGACTTGCCAGAAAACGGACAACGGACAGCGCCCGTTCGGTAGATAGATCCCAATTATCCGCAAATCGGCCGGCGCGTATCGGAATGTCGTCGGTGTGTCCCTCCACCTGCAGGACCCAGTTGATGTCATCGGGAATCTTGGTGGCGATATCGGCCAGCGTAAGAGCCAGTTTCTGCAACTGCTCTTCACCACTATTTCCGATATTGGCCTGTCCCTGATTGAACAGCACTTCTGACTGGAAGACAAAGCGGTCGCCAACGATTTGCACCTCGTCACGCCCGCTTAGCACCTCGCGCAGGCGCCCAAAGAACTCTGAGCGGAAACGCTGTAACTCCTGCACTTTGTTGGCCAGCGCGTTGTTCAGTGATTTTCCGAGGCTGGCGATCGCTACCTTATCACGTGTTGCCTGCGCTTCCAGGTCGCCAAGCAATGTGGTCAATTCTTCAATTCGTTGCCGCAGCGCTGTTGTGGCCTTCGTCATCTGAAGGATTTCTGCCCGCGAGGCGGCGTTTTCTGCAGCGAGGCTGTCGGCCTGTTTATTTGCCTCGACACTCTCTTGTTGTGTCTGCGCCAGTTTTTCCAGTGCTGCCGCCAGACTTGACTCAGTGGAAGCAAGACTGGTCTCGGACGCAGCAAGTTTGGTGTTGGCCTCGGCAAGATTTTGCTCGGCCGCAGTCAGTGCTGCCAGCCGTTCGTCGAGACGCAATCTAGCTGCCTCAAGCGCCGCCAATGTGGCTTCCTGTTTTTCACTTAGCACCACATTTTCCGCGGTGCTTGCAGCCAGCGCGTCTGTGGCGTTTGCCAGTTGTGCTAGAATATCATCGCGTTCTGTCGTGGTGACCTCAAGTTCTCTTGAGATCTGCGCCAAATCAGCGGCTAGATCGGAACTGGCTTTTCGCTCAAGGTTGAGCAGTTCGGTTAGGCTGACAAGCTGTTGGCGCATTTCACCAAGAGTCGCATCCTGCCCTGAAACACGGTAGGCGAGATTAACCTGAATCAGGACAAAGACCATCAAAACAAAGATGATGACCATCAGCAATGTGGCTAGCGCATCGACAAAACCCGGCCAAGTATAGCTCTCACTGCGACGGTTGCTGCCTAGGCGTGCCAATGCCATGGATCAGGAACCCTTTGAAGCGCGCGGTGCCGGACGTGGTGCAGATTTTTCGTTGATCAGTTTGGCAATCGACGAAGACAGAGCCCGCAATTCACTCGCAACGATGCTGGTTTGCTGCGTGCGATCGCGCTGCAGATCTGCTGAAAGCTGGAGAATGTTTGCGTTAAGCTGCGCCAATTGTTCCCGCAATCGCCGGTCATCCGCCATTGCTTCGTTCAAACTGGCAAGCGCGGTGTTCATCGTGCTCATCTGTGCCAAAGTCTGGGCGCGTGACTCCTCGCCGGCCGCAATTGAGTGCGAGAGCGACAGCAGCGCGCGTGCTGCCTCTTCGCTCATTCCCGATGCCAAAGCGCTAGTGCTGACCCCATCGGTCTTGGCACCCCCCTCGTTGAATTTGGCAAAAGCTGACAGCCAGTCTTCAAGCTCGTTGAAAAACCGCCCCATCGCCTGTCCCAGCTGCAAATCCAGAAAGCCGAGCACCAGCGAGCCGGCAAGTCCGAACAGCGAGGAGGAAAAGGCCGTTGCCATGCCCGACAGAGGTGCGTCAAGCCCATTGCGAAGCTGTGTCATCATCGTGTCGAAATTAGTGCTGTCGGCGTCAAGTGAGCCAACCACCAGACCAACGGCACCGATGGTCTGCAGCAGCCCCCAAAATGTACCCAGAAGACCAAGGAAAACCAGCAAACCAATCATGTAGCGGGAAATCTCGCGGCCCTCATCCAGCCGCGCTGCAACGCCATCCAGCACTGACCGCAGGGATAGCGCCGACAGATGTTCACCCTGATTTTGGTCAGCCAGCATGGCGTAGACGGTTGCCAAAAGTACTGGCTTGGCATTTGGCTGTTTGAGTTTGCCATTTTTCTGCACGCCAACCAGCCATCGCTGTTCCGGCGACAGGCGGAGGGTCTGGCGGATGACGTAGATGATGCCAAGAAGCAGGGCACCGAGAATGACGCCGTTCAACGCGGGGTTGCCCATGAAGGCATTGTGCAGCGGTGCCCAGAGCAGGGCGGCAATACTGGCAACGATGGCCAGAAAGATGATCATCCGAACAAGGTAACGGCGAGGGTCGGTCATAATCTGCCAGGCTCCTTTACACATTCGACCCTGTTAACGGGCGTCTGTGGAATTATCTTCAGAAGAATGGCAGGAATATGGCCGCTGGCATAGGGTGAAATCGTCAGGCGCCTAGCTGGGCAAATATGACCAGGTGACTTTAGTAAGCGAGGTGATGTTGCCGCCTCAAAAATGGGTTTAGCTAATTAAGCGGTGCCGACAAGGGAATGCCGCTATTTACGCAGGGTTTTCAGCAATTCGGCATGGATGGTCGGGTTTGCGGCAACAATGTCACCACTCTCCAGTGCTTTGTCGCGGGATGCAAAGTCGGAGACAAAGCCGCCTGCCTCGCGAACCAGCAGAATGCCGGCAGCAATGTCCCATTTAGACAAACCGCGTTCCCAGAACCCGTCATAGCGGCCTGCGGCAACCCAGGCGAGGTCCAGCGCTGCAGCCCCTGCCCGTCGGATGCCAGAGCTCACAGCCATGACATTACCAAGCTCGCGCAGGAAGTGGGCATGGTCATCTGCATCACCGCGACCAAGAAAGGGAATACCAGTAGAGAACAGCGAATCTGCCATGTGACGACGCCCAGAGACTCGCAGCCGGCGTTCGTTGAAAAATGCGCCCTTGCCCTTTTCGGCAAAGAAAAATTCGTTGCGCGCCGGGTCAAAGATGGTTCCAGCAGTAATGCTGCCAGCACCGGACGGTCCTTTTTCCAGAACGGCAATGGAAATGGCAAACTGGGGAATACCATGCAGGAAATTGGTCGTGCCATCCAAGGGGTCAACAACCCAGACAGGTGCATCTGGATCTTCGCCGTCCACCACTCCACCTTCCTCCAGAAGGAAGCCCCAACCGGGGCGAGCCTTTTCCAGCTCGCGGCGGATGGTGCGCTCAGCATTGGTGTCGGCGCGGCTGACGAAGTCGGCAGGACCTTTGCGGCTGACCTGCAGATTCTCGACCTCGCCAAAATCCTTGAGCATACCACGGCTGGCAGCTATGGACGCCTTTTGCATGACGTTGATAAGCGCGGACTGGGTGGCCATGGGGCGGGAACCTTCAAGAAAAGTGAGCGCGGCAGGGGTGCGGCTACATGCCCCGCGTTATCGCGGTCTGGTGTTGTGATGTCAAGCGGGGTGGAAGTGGTCAGCCTTTCGCCCGTTCAACATAGCTGTTGTCCTCAGGGCGGACGACAATCCGGGTGCCAGTCTCGATATGTGGTGGCACCATCACTCGAACACCATTTTCCAGCACGGCGGGCTTGTAGGACGAGGACGCTGTCTGCCCCTTTACCACGGCATCGGCCTCAACCACCTCCATCACCACTGTATCGGGCAACTCAACCGAAATTGGCTCGCCCTCGTGACTGGACATGGTCACGGTCATGCCATCCTGCAAAAAAGCCGCACGCTCACCCACCATGTCTGCCGGTATGCTGATCTGTTCGAATGTTTCGGGGTGCATAAACACAAGGTTATCACCATCCTCATAAAGGAAGGTGCAGCCGATTTCGTCGAGAATCACGCGTTCAACAGTCTCGGAGGAGCGGAAACGCTCATTCAGCTTTGTGCCATCACGGATATCACGCAGCTCGATCTGGGCAAATGCCCCACCCTTTCCGGGCTTCACATGCGAAATTTTGACTGCGGCCCACAGCCTACCATTATGCTCAATCACATTGCCGGGTTTGACGGCGTTTCCGTTGAGTTTCATCTATGTGTCCTTTTAAATTCGTCTTAGGTGGAGCACGACCACCGGAGAGTTTTGCCATTTAGAGAGTTTTGCCAATTTCGACGGTGTTATCCAGCATGCGGCAGGAAAAACCCCACTCATTGTCGTACCATGCAAGCACCCGCACAAGTCGCTTATTCATTACATGTGTCTGCGTCAGATCAGCGATCGATGAATGGGGGTCGTGATTAAAATCGATCGAAACCAGCGGCAGAGTGTTCACGGATAGAACCCCGTTTAGCGCGCCACTCGATGCGTCAGTTAAAAGCGTGTTGATCTCGTCAGTGCTAGTGTCACGTTCTGCCGTGAAGCCAAAATCGATTACCGAGACATTGGCTGTCGGCACGCGGATCGCCGACCCGTTCATCTTGCCCCTCAAAGCTGGCAAAACATCGCCAACAGAGCGGGCAGCGCCGGTTGAAGTAGGGATCATCGACATTGCTGCCGCGCGTGCGCGGCGCAAATCCTTGTGGCTTGAGTCAAGTGTTGGCTGGTCACCCGTGTAGGCATGGATGGTTGTCATGTAGCCAGCCTCAATGCCAACCGACTCTGCCATCACCATGGCAACAGGCGCCAGACAATTGGTCGTGCATGACGCGTTGGAGATGATCCGCATTTTGGGGGTGATTTGATGATGGTTGACGCCATAAACGATCGTCGCATCCGCGTCCTTGCAGGGAGCCGATACGAGAACACGTTTTGCCCCTGCATCCAGATGCGCGAGGCATTTTCCCCGTTCATTGAATTTGCCGGAACATTCCAGCACGACGTCGATGCCATGGTCGCGATGCGGAATGTCGACTGGGTTACGCTCGCGGCTCATATGGATTTTACCACGGCCAATATCCATCCAGTCAGCGCCATGGCTGACCGTACCGCGTGATCTGCCGTGCACGGAGTCGAACTCATAGAGATGGGCAGAGGTGTCGATGGCACCAGGGCTGTTGATCAGAACGATCTCCATGTCATCTCGCTGCAATTCCGCAAGAGCGCGAAGTGTCATTCTTCCAATTCTGCCAAATCCACTGATCGCAACGCGTAATGTCATTGCTTTACTCCAATGCTGGTCTTGCTGTCCTTGGGGCCAGACATGCTATGCTCAGTTTGCCAGATCAACTGCCAGTTTTGCAACGGCGCTGCTGGTGATGTTGAAATGTTCATACAGATCGGCAATTGGCGCGGAGGCACCAAAATCATTCATCCCGACAAAGCCATCTCCCTCATTCAGCAGGCGGTCCCAAGGTTGACGCAGTGCGGCTTCGATCACGATCCTCGGGCCGGATCCAAGCACCGTTTTGCGGTAGGCTGAATCCTGCTGCCAGAAAAGTTCCAGACAGGGCACAGAAACAACGGTTGCTGCAAGATTCTTGTCTGCCAGCGTATCGCGGGCTGCAAGTGCGATTGCGACTTCCGAGCCGGAGGCCAGCAGCGTAACTTTGCTGGTCGCAGGATCGCCAGCGGCGACATAGGCACCTTTGGCAGTTTTGTTGACTTGCAAATCATTGGTGCGGAACTGGGCAAGGCCTTGCCGGCTCAATGCCAGAACTGACGGTGTGCTCCTGCTGGCAAGGGCACATTGCCACGCCTCTACGGTCTCGACAGCGTCGGCAGGGCGGAACACATGCAGGTTGGGAATTGCTCTCAAAGCCGCCAGATGTTCAACAGGTTGATGCGTTGGGCCATCTTCGCCAAGGCCAATCGAGTCATGTGTCATCACATAAATTACCCGCTGGCGCATCAAAGCCGAAAGCCGAATCGAGGGCCGGCAGTAATCGGTGAAGACGAGGAATGTTGCGCCGTAAGGGATTGTGCCACCATGCAGCGCAATACCATTCATCGCTGCCGCCATGCCATGCTCGCGCACCCCGTAATGGACATAAGATCCGCCATAATTGCCCTTTGAAAAATTCTCATGCGCACCGACACGTGTATTGTTGGAGCCAGTCAGGTCGGCAGAGCCGCCAAACATTGCGGGACATGCCTGCAGGATGGCTTCAATGGCTTTTTGGCTGGCGACACGCGTTGCGATTTTCTGTGGCTCCGCTGCGAGGGATTTCTTCCATTGCTGCACGGCCTCCTCAATTTCGGTGTCCCAGTCACCGCGCAGTGTTTTGTCAAAATCAACGGTGTCTGCGCCGTCATAGCGGGCCTGCCATGCCGCCCGCGCCGCACTCCCACGGCTGCCCACTTCACGCCAATTGGCGATGATCTCTGCGGGGATCTCAAAGGGCGCGTGGTCCCAGCCAAGCGCCGCCCGGGTGCCGCTGATTTCCTCACCACCGAGCGGTGCGCCATGAACTCCCGAAGTGCCGGCCTTGGTGGGCGCACCAAAGCCGATAACGGTTTTGCAGCGGATCAGACTTGGTTTTTTGGCTTCTGCCTTGGCTGTTGCAATAGCACCTGAAACCGCACCCATATCGTGCCCGTCGACAGCGATCACCTGCCAGCCATAGGCTTCAAAGCGTGCAGTTGTATCATCGGATACCGCGAGATCAGTGCTCCCATCAATCGAAATGCCATTGTCATCGAACAAAATGATCAGACGGCCAAGTCCCAAATGGCCTGCCATTGAGGCGGCCTCGTGGCTGACACCTTCCATCAAGCAGCCGTCGCCGGCAATCACATAGGTAAAATGGTCAACAAGGCTGTTGCCGAATCGCGCTGCGAGATGACGTTCCGCCATGGCAAAGCCAACGCCATTTGCAATGCCTTGTCCAAGAGGACCAGTTGTCGTCTCAATGCCTGCTGCGTGACCGGCTTCTGGATGACCGGCTGTTCTGGCGCCCAACTGCCGGAAGTTCCGCAGCTCGTCGATCGTCATATCGGCATAGCCGGTTAGATGCAACAGGGAATAGATCAACATCGAGCCATGACCGGCGGACAGAATGAAGCGATCCCGATCTGGCCAGTCTGGCGCGCTGGCATCAAATTTTAGATGATCGGCAAACAGCGCGGTTGCCGCGTCTGCCATACCCATCGGCATCCCCGGATGACCAGATTTTGCGGCCTCAACCGCATCCATGGACAAAGCTCGGATCGCGTTTGCCATCTGCTGTCTGTCAGGTGCATTCGCCATGTTTGGCTCCCCAATTTTGCAAAGCGTGGCGCGGCCCGATTGGCGGGTGAGGGCGCGCGGAAAAACCCGTCGCAATCTGCCCGCCTTGAGCCCATTCGTCAATCTATCTTGGCGGAAAACTCATACCGAAAACCCGTGTTACCCACATGCCGCGTGATGCAGTCTGAGGGATAAGTCTTGTTTAGGGGCTTTATTTCATTTACGATTTGAGGCAAAGTTCTGCTTATAACCCGCTCACTTAACAATGATATTTGTTTTCTTCAGGGTTGTTTTAGACCTACGAGTCTGCTGGCTGCTATGGCTAGTAACCGTGCCCAACCCAGTGGATTTTTGATTGAAGATGTCACGCCTTTCCCAAGCCCAGCTAAAGCTGAATGATGCCCTCGCCGCGCTGGAATCGGCGCTAGAGTCGACGATGGCATCAGCTGGCAAATCTGCCGACGGTCGGGTAGCAGGCGAGTCGCCATTGGACAACGCGCGGCTGCTTGCTGATCTGCAGGCTGTTGATGCCAAGGTTGCCCGGGCAGTTGAAATGATAAACGCCTCTTTGGCTGGCAGTAACGGTGATGGAGACAAGCGATGAGTCAGTCTGTTGTGACGATCCGGCTCAATGGCACTCCCTACCAGATCGGGTGTGGCGCTGGTGAGGAAGATCATGTGACGCGCCTCGGCAAAGAGGTCGAGGATATTCTACAAAGCCTTGTTGGGGCGGTTGGTCAGATTGGCGAGGCGCGATTACTGGCAATGGCAACTCTGATCCTGGCCGATAAGGCCAGTGAGGCTGCAACGCAAAAAGCATCTGATACCGCAGCTTTGAATGGACAGGCTGATGAGAGCAAGTCCGAGGTCGTGGCAGCTGACGCATTGGAGGCGGCGGCTGAGAGGATTGCCGAACTTGCGGTCAGTATAAGCGCCGATAATTCAGCCGCTTCCTAGCTTGACAGCTTGCAACGAACCGTCCTTGTCATTACATAGAGGAGTAGCGGTGACTGGACTCTGCGTCTGGTTTTTCGATCCCTGGGGCCATAAATTTTCTCTCGGGAGCTGCCTCTGGTCAGGCCGTGGTCTGATTATTCGCGGTGCCCACCTGCAAAGCAGGTCACAGAGGATGAAGCCGCCGACGGGAATTCTGGTCACCGCCGTTCGGTCATAGTCTGTTAATGACGACCGCCAATGGAGTTCACTGTTCAAGTAGCTGGATTTAGTTCATGCCGCCATCCGAGCCTGCATCACAGCAGCCCGAACCCGCCATAGAAAAGGCCAAATTGCGCAAACAGGCGGCGCGCAATCGGTCTTTATTGATGACAGAACATCCCTCTGCGGGCGATGACCTTACCGGCCATCTCGATGTGGTTTTGGGACGCTGCGGCAGGGGTGTCTATGCTGCCTATCTACCGATCCGTTCAGAATTATCACCACTGCCGCTGGTTGCCGCGCTGGCTGATCGGAGTATTGTGACTGCGATGCCGGTTACGCCACCACCCGGCAATCCGTTGACCTTTTATCGCTGGGCACCCGGAATGAGGTTGGATGACGGCCCTTATGGCACCAAACAACCACCCTTCAACAGCGAGCGCATTATACCAGATGTGATTCTTGCGCCCATGCTGGCCTTTGATGCGGACTGCTGGCGGCTTGGCTATGGCGGGGGTTTTTATGACCGTAGCATCGCTGAACTCAGAGAATCGGGACATGAAGTTGTGGCGATCGGTATCGCCTTTGGAGGGCAACAGGTGGACAAGGTGCCAACGGGGTCCTATGACATGCCGGTTGATGCGGTATGGACACCAGACGGCGTGGTCTGGCGGGATGCCACCGCCTGAATGAAGTGGGCCCAAAAGATTGGGGCTAATGATGAGTTGGGAATGAAGATGCGGGTATTGTTTTTGGGTGACATTGTTGGCCGGTCTGCACGCAATGCTGTGATTGCGCAGCTTGCTGGGCTACGGCAGGAATTGGCAGCAGATTTTGCCGTAGTCAATTGCGAAAATGCAGCTGGCGGCTTTGGCATCACTCCGGCGATCTGCGATGATTTGTTTGCGGCGGGTGCTGATGTTCTGACGACCGGCAATCATGTGTGGGACAAGCGCGAAATCTTCGATTACATCGCCGACGAGTCACGATTGTTGCGCCCGCTTAACATGGCAGAGGGTTCACCTGGAAGTGGCATGACGGTGGTGACCAATGAGGCTGGCCAACGACTTGCCGTGGTCAATGTGATGACGAATTTATTCATGGCCCCGAATGATCCTGTTTTTGCTGCACTTGATGGGGCATTGGTCCGTATCCGGCTTGGCCGGGATGCTGATTTCATTCTGATTGACGTTCATGGCGAGGCAACATCTGAGAAAATGGCGCTGGGTCATTTGGCGGATGGACGAGCATCGCTCGTGGTTGGAACGCACACGCATATCCCGACTGCTGATCATCATCTATTGCCCGGCCGCACGGCCTATCAGACCGACGCTGGCATGTGTGGTGATTATGACAGCGTCATTGGCATGGACAAAAAGGTAGCGACCGACAGATTCATTGGCACGGGCAGTGGCCGCCTGTCAGTCGCGATGGGTGAGCCGACACTGTGCGGGGTTCTGGTTGAAACAGGTGATGACGGGCTCGCCACAAGCATTACACCCATACGTCGTGGTGGCCAGTTGAGTGCTGCCTGAGACGATTTTTTGGTCGCCCGAAGGCGCATGCCAGACTGTATCTTGCGGGTAACTTCTGCTATAGACACAGCTTCATCCGCTTTTTGCCGGCGGCACTGTGTAAAACTGCGTCCCGCAGTTTAAAGTGCAGCCAGCTCCGACGACACACAGGCTAGAAAAAGACAGATCGATGGCAGGCCACAGTAAATTTAAGAACATTCAGCACCGCAAGGGTGCTCAGGACAAGAAACGGGCGAAGATTTTTGGCCGCCTGATTAAAGAATTGACTGTTGCTGCGCGCAGCGGCACCGACCCCGATTCCAATCCACGTCTGCGTACCGCCTTGGCAGCTGCCCGTTCCGCCAACATGCCGAAGGACAATATTGAACGTGTCCTCAAGCGGGCTGAGGGCGGCGAGGGTGAGGCCTATGATGAAATCCGCTATGAGGGGTACGGTCCGGGTGGCACCGCATTGATTGTTGAGAGTTTGACTGACAACCGCAACCGCACAGCATCAGAGGTCAGAGCCGCATTCAACAAATTTGGTGGCTCGCTTGGCGAGACTGGGTCCGTTAGTTTCATGTTTGACCGTGTTGGGCAGGTGGTCTATCCCGCAGAAGCAACAGATGCAGATTCAATGTTTGAAGCCGCACTGGATGCGGGTGCTGACAATGTGGAGTCGGATGATAATGGACATGAGATCACCTGTGCCACCGAGGATTACAACCGTGTCAGCGAGGCATTGTTCGCGGCATTTGGCGCCCCTGAGGAGGCCGGCCTCGTCTGGAAGCCGCAAAACACCATCGAGGTGAACGAAGCGCAGGCTTCAACGCTGATCAAGTTGCTTGACGTGCTGGACGACAATGATGATGTGCAGTCAATAGCGTCGAATTTCGATATTCCCGATGAAATCATGGCCAAGCTGGCCTGAGGAGGCGGCACCGGATGCGTATTCTTGGCATTGATCCCGGGATCCGCAACACTGGTTGGGGTGTCATCGAACAGTCTGACAACAGGCTGCGTCATATTGCTAATGGGGTGATCAAACCAAACCCTGATCTTGCCGATGCCGCACGATTGCATTGCATAGCTGTTGGTGTGGCTGAAGCCATTGCGGCTTATCACCCTGATGCCGCAGCTATCGAGGAGATTTTCGTTGCTAAATCGGCTGCCTCGGCGCTGAAGCTGGGAATGGCGCGCGGGGTTGCCATGATGCGATGTGGCGAGGCTTCGGTGCCGCTGGTTGAGATTTCAGCACGACGGGTTAAAAAATCAGTCGCAGGCACCGGCACTGCTGACAAAAGACAGATGCAGGACATGGTCGAACGGTTGCTGGGTATCCGGGCGGCCAATTCTGATGCGGCTGATGCGCTCGCCATCGCGATTGCCGCTAGTCATGATTTTGCTCCGTTTGGCCTTCAAATGGCAGAGGCAAACAGAACTGGAAATCAAGCGGCGTCAGGTTTAGGCTCGGCCCGGGCTGGTGGCGCCGAATCCGGACGAAAGTCAGGTTTGACGGCTGCCATAGAAAGAGCGTTGGCACGTGATGTGAGAGAGGATGGCAGATGATTGCCCAATTGCGTGGCACCCTTGTGGAGTATGTTGACAATATCGTCATCCTTGATGTTGGCGGCGTTGGCTACGCGGTGACTGTCTCCGGCAAGACGCAAGCGCAGCTTGGCCTTGCCGATCCTGCGGTCAGGCTGTTGACGGAGATGATTGTTCGCGAGGACAGCATGACCCTGTTTGGGTTTCTTGAACCAGAAGAGCGCGATGCTTTCCGACTTTTGACAACGGTTCAGGGCGTTGGCGCGAAAGCAGCGCTTGCCATTTTGTCGGTTCTAAGCCCTGCCGAGCTGTCAAGCGCCATTATCGCCGGTGATAAGGCGATGGTTACGCGGGCAGATGGTGTTGGGCCAAAGCTGGCCCAACGGGTGGTCAATGAATTGTCTGAAAAAATTGGCAAGCTACCTACGCTCGTCGATGCCATGGGTGGGGTCGGCGCGGTTAGCGCCGGACTGGCTGAGGGAAATGATGCGGTGGTGGCTGATGCAATGTCGGCTTTGCTTAATCTTGGCTATGGTCGGGCAGAAGCACATGCTGCTTTGTTGCGGGCACGCCAGAAGATGGGGGAGTCCGGCGCTGCTGATAATGTATCATCTCTTATTGCCGGTGCGTTGCAGGAAATGGGAAGCTAGATGTCCGGTGAAGATGACCGTTTGATCAGTGGCGACAATCAGGAACGCGCCGATAGTGCTTTGCGACCGACCTCGCTTGTTGAATTCATCGGGCAGGGCAATGGCCGGGCTAATCTGGAGACTTTTATAAGTGCAGCGCGCAGCCGTGGTGATGCGATGGATCACACGCTGCTTCACGGCCCGCCCGGCCTTGGTAAAACTACATTGGCGCAGATTATAGCTGCTGAGCTTGGTGTGGGATTCAGGGCCACGTCCGGGCCGGTGATTGCTCGTGCTGGCGATCTGGCGGCGCTGCTGACAAATTTGCAACCGCGTGATGTTCTGTTCATCGATGAAATTCACCGTCTCGCGCCAGCTGTTGAGGAAGTTCTGTATCCGGCGATGGAGGATTTCCAGCTGGATCTAATTATTGGTGAGGGGCCGTCGGCACGATCGGTGCGAATTGACTTGCCGGCATTCACCCTCGTTGGCGCGACGACACGCTCAGGCCTGCTGACAACACCGTTGCGCGACCGGTTTGGCATTCAGATGCGGATGCAGTTTTACGACCGAGATGAACTGATATTGATCTTGAACAGGCAGGCGAACAAACTTGGGCTTGATCTGGCAGATGACGGCGCTGCCGAGATTGCCGGCCGAGCGCGGGGTACGCCGCGGGTGGCCGGTCGTCTGTTGCGACGGGTCCGCGATATCGCCAGCGTGGGTGGCTATGCCTCCGTCAGTGCTGCTGTTGCAGATGAGGCGCTCGGGCGGTTGGAGGTGGACGCAAACGGTCTTGACGCCATGGACAGGCGCTATCTTGGCTGCCTTGCGGAAAATTATAACGGCGGACCGGTTGGTGTGGAAACATTGGCTGCCGTGTTGTCCGAACAGCGTGACGTTCTTGAAGAGGTGATCGAACCCTATCTGATGCAGACTGGCCTGTTGATGCGAACGCCCCGGGGCCGATGTCTGTCATCTGGCGGTTGGGATTATCTTGGCATTACCCCGCCGGCAGCTGTGGCGCCGCAGCTTGATATGCTTGGCGGGGTTGTTGATGACGATGACGACTAGTCACATTCCGCAGACTGGTGCTTTGCAGCTTGATGGCTGGATCAAGGAGGGCACGCACAATTACCTGTTGCGTGTTCAATATGAGGATACCGATCTCGGCGGTATCATTTATCATGCGAATTATCTGAAGTTCGCTGAGCGGGCCCGCTCCAGCTATTTGCGCTGTCTTGGGATTTTTCAGGAGGAAAATGTGCATGGCAAGGCCGGCGGACACGCTTTTGTTGTCCGTCGCGCAGAGATTGATTTCAAAAAGGCAGCCGGGCTGGGTGCCGTCCTGTGCGTATGCACCAGGACCATCAAATTTTCGAAATTGAGACTGCAGCTCGAACAAACCATCAAAAATCATGACACTGGCCATATTCTTGCCGGAGTTGTCGTTGACATAGTTCATGTCGCTGTCGATGGGGAGGGCGAGGCAAAGCCGGCACGGATGCCAGAAAAGATCATGGATCGCTTGATCGGCAGCTAGCGGGACCATGATGAAAGTTAACAGGATAAAATTGGATAAGTGGGGACGATAAATGGAGTCTGTTGAAACTGTGGTAACGCATTCGGGTGCCGATATGAGCATCTGGGGTCTGTTCATGGCAGCCGACCCGCTTGTAAAGCTGGTCATGCTGGTCTTGTTGGCGGCTTCGGTCTGTTGTTGGGCAATTGTGGTCGACAAGGTTTCGTCAATTCGGCGGGAACGCCGTTTGGCGAGCGAGTTTGAGGACTCCTTCTGGTCCGGCGGTTCGCTCGATGAGCTCTATGATGACACTGGTGCTGATCCTCAGGATGCGATGAGCCGGGTTTTTGTTGCGGCGATGCGCGAATGGAGGCGGGCAACGTCGCGTGGCCTTGCCAATGCGGGCCGATCTGATTTGCGCGCCTCGCTTGTTAGTCGTATCGACAGATCGATGAATTTCACAATCACACGAGAGATGGAGCGGCTTGAGCGCGGGATGAATTTTCTGGCTTCGATTGGCTCGGTATCGCCCTTTATCGGTTTGCTTGGCACCGTCTGGGGCATCATGAATTCGTTTCAGTCGATTGCCGAATCTAAAAACACCAGCCTCGCGGTTGTCGCGCCGGGCATTGCCGAGGCGTTGTTTGCAACGGCTCTTGGCCTTGCGGCGGCCATCCCCGCTGTTGTGGCCTATAATAAATTTGCAGGTGACCTGGAGCGGCAGGGTGCCCGTCTAGAGACGTTTGCGCAGGAGTTCAGCACTCTATTGGCTCGCCAGTTGGATGAGGATGGCAGCTGATGGGTGCGGGTTTGAAACGTTCCGGCAATGGACGCCGGCATCGGCCGATGGGGGAAATCAATGTTACGCCGTTCGTCGATGTAATGCTCGTGCTGCTGATTGTTTTCATGGTGACGGCACCTTTGTTGACCGTTGGTGTCGAGGTCGATTTGCCAAAGACGCAGGCGGGGCAGATCAATGCTGACGCAGCGCCGCTCGTGGTATCGATCAAGGATGATGGCACATTGTATTTGCAGGAGACGGAAATGCCGCCAGATCAGCTGATTCCCCGCCTTCAGGCCATCTCCAACGCCAACCCCGGCGTACGAATTTTCGTGCGCGGAGATGCCGCTGTGGCCTATGGCGATGTTCTCGGGGTAATGGGGCGTATTCAGGCCGCCGGTTTTGAGAGGGTTGCCCTTGTCGCACGCCTTCCGGAACAGGGCTAGGTGAGGGTGCAACGCCGAGGCCGCACGGGAAACAGCGAGACATCATGACAGGTCGCCCGATACTCATTTCAGTGATTATGCACTGCCTTGCAGCGGTATTGGCAATCGTTGGTTTGCCATCGCTGAAACGCGACCTGCCTGAGGATATGCCGTTGATGGTGATGGAAATAGTGCAGACTGTGCCGGAAACGAATTTGATCGAGGGCAATAAACCCAGCACTGCAAAAGAAGAAAAAGAGCCTACAATCCGCAAGAAACAAGCGACACCCCCACCCAAACCTCCGGCTGCAAGGCCTGCCCCGGCACCCGAGCCGATGCCAAAGGCAAAAGCTAAACCCGCTCCGGACCCAACTCCGGCACCAAAAAGCCCCTCACCTGCTGCTGAGGTGATTCCTGAGAAGCCGACAGTCAAACCCAAATTGAGCAAGGCGGAAGCAGTTCAGGCGCCCAAGGCAAAGCCACGTGCAATGCCGAAGGCCCTGCCAAAGCCGAAACCGAAACGCCAGAAGAATGTGGCATCGGCGGAAAAACCAACACCGCCAAAGCCAACGCCTAAAAAACCGCAGACCACCAAGTCGACGCCCGCCAAAAAAGCGCAGGATAATCTGGTCGCGCAGGTTAACAAGCTGGTCAAGGATGAACAGAAACGCAAACAGGCTGCGACCGGTATTCTCCAGAATCTTGCCAAGGTCAAGACTCAGGCAGAGGAGGCTGAGAAAAAGCGCAAGGAACAGGAACGAAAACAGGTCTCTGACACCCTTAACAAGACGTTGAGCGCAGCAGCAGGCAATGCCCAGAGGGCACCGAAACCACCGCGTAACATGAAAATCGGTGTTGATGTGATTGACCGGTTGCGGCTGCACCTCAAGGATTACTGGAGTCCGCCGCCAGGTGCTGCCGGCAATGATTCACTTATTGTTGACATAATTGTGGTGATAGATAGTGAGAGCAATGTGTTGAAGGCTGAGATCAAGGACAGGCTCAGAATGTCGCTGGACAAATATTTCAAGGCGTCGGCCCTTGCGGCCCAGCGAGCCATGGTGGATAGTTCGCCATTGCCAATTCCGCACAATCCAAATGGACAACGGCGGGAATTTATTTTTGAGTTTGATCCGGCTTTCATGTCGCGTTGATGGGGCGGTTGTAGCCAAGACCGGTTAAGAGGGTGTCTTCATGAATGTGTTGAGAGTGAAACTGTTAGTTTTGTCCTGTCTAATGGCGTTGGCTGCTGTGACATACGGTTTTTTCGCCGAACCTGCGTCAGCGCAACAACGTATCAGGATTACCGAAGGGCAGGTTGCACCGACGCCAATCGCCATTGCTGAATTTACCAATCTTGATGGTGAGATAAGCGACTCCGGGCGACAGATTGCTGAAATCATTTCCAATGATTTGCTGAGCTCGGGGCTGTTCGACCCGATCGACAGCGCTGCATTCATTGCGCCGCCGAAATCACCCGCCATACGCCCCGATTTTTCCAATTGGGCACCGCTGGGCGCAAAGGGGCTGCTCGTTGGCTCAGCCGAGATTGATGCTGACGGCAAGCTACAGGTGGAATTCGTCCTGTGGGATGTGATCACGCAGCGCAACATCACCTCAGGTTCTGGTAATGCCAGCCCCGATGGTCTGCGCCAGCTTGCCCATAAGATTGCCGATTTCGTTTATGAGGAATTCACCGGTGATTCAGGTTATTTTGACACTCAGATTGTCTACGTCGCCGAATCCGGTACGCAGTCCCGCCGCGTCAAACGGCTGGCCATCATGGATCAGGATGGACATAACCATCGCTATCTGACCAGTGGCCTTGACCTTGTGCTGACACCCCGTTTTTCGCCGCAAACCCATGAAATCGCCTATCTTAATTATTTCAATGATGAACCCAATGTGTACATTCATGACATCAGGACAGGGCGGAGTGAACGGCTCGGCTCCTTTCCCGGAATGACATTTGCGCCCCGTTTTGGGCCGCGTGGTGACAAGCTGATCATGAGCTGGGCAAAAAATGGCCTCACCGACATTTACGAAATGGATTTGAGCACCCAGGCGATGAACCAGCTGACTAAATCAGCCTCCATCGACACCTCGCCTTCCTACGCGCCGGATGGCCGTAAAATCGTGTTCAACTCAGACAGGGGTGGGCGACAACAGCTCTATGTCATGAACACCGACGGCAGCAACGTAAAGCGTATAAGCTTCGGTGATGGGCGTTATGCAACGCCTGTTTGGTCGCCACGCGGTGATATCATTGCCTTTACCAAAATGACTGGTGGTAGGTTCTATATCGGCGTGATGAATGTCGACGGGTCTGGCGAGCGTCTGCTTGCAGAGGGATTTTTGGTTGAGGCACCAACCTGGGCACCCAACGGGCGCGTATTGATGTATTTCAAGCAAGAACCGTTTGAGAATGACGGCACTGGTGGCGAGACAGCTCTTTACCGCGTTGATATAACTGGCTTTAATGAACGCAGGGTGATCACACCCTCTGATGCCTCAGATCCGGCATGGTCACCGGTGCGTTAGGGCGTGGCCGTATTTTTTGCCGTCTCCTCACAAAATGAGTATGCAAAACCGCAAGGGCCAGAGTTTTCGCGTGCCGGAGTGACCTAAAGACAAGTTTTTCTGTTTCTTTAATTGGGTTTTTGCGCTATTAGACAGATAGGTATTGCTGTCCAGACGCTGGATGTGAAGGTGAAGCACGTGTCCGCACTCTAATCGGTGCGCAAGCGGCGCATTAGGATTTGAACGGTTTCTGGTGGCACCACGGACCTGCAAATGGCGGGCAAAACAGAATAATCGAACCGGTACGCCGGACAACTTAAATATCGGGGGCATAAAATGTTTCAACGCCTGATTGCACTGTTCGCAGTGACGTTCTTCCTCGCAGCTTGTGAGACAGCATCACAAACAGCCAGCGACAGCAGTGGTGACAGTTCTTCAACAACGACCACTGCATCTTCGGATGCTTCATCTTCGGATGCTTCATCTTCGGATGCTTCATCTTCGGATGCTTCATCTTCGTCCTCTGGCGACGGCTCGTCCAGCTCGTCTGCGTCGGACAGTTCATCGGCTTCAGCCGGTGCAGGTTCATCAACCTCAACCCGTACTCCAGCTGAGAAGTTGACTGCGATTGGCAACACTGTCTATTTCGCTTTTGACAGCGCGGCGCTTGATCCACGCGCTCAGCAGACATTGTCACGTCAGGCCGCATTCCTGAAAGTTAACCCATCGATCAAGATTACCGTCGAGGGTCACTGTGATGAGCGCGGCACGCGTGAATACAATCTCGCACTTGGTGAACGTCGAGCCTCTGCATCACGCGATTTCCTGCTGGCCCAGGGCATTGATGCTGCACGCGTTCGCATCGTGTCTTACGGCAAGGAGCGGCCAGTGGTTGAGGGGTCAAACGAGGCGGCATGGGCGAAAAATCGCCGTTCTGCAACAATGATCGATTAAACCAGAGCACGTCTGAAATGTGCGGTGGTTTTTGAAAGACGTGGAAAGAGGGGCTTATGGCTCCTCTTTTTGTGCCTAATTTCTGACAAAATGACAGCTTAATTTAGTATTAGGATTGTTGAGTCAAGCCATCCAACCCCAATGCGAAAAAATGCAAAGGCTGTTCCGATGATAAAAAAATTTGTCGCATCTATTGTCGTGGCGCTTCCTCTTATGCTGGTGGACTCCTTCGCGAATGCGCAAAGCTACAATGCTGATGGATCAAACAAAGCGACAACGGGCAAGAGTCCACGCACAGTCATTCTCTCCTCTGATGACACCGGGGTTGAACAAGAATTGATCTTGCGTCAGCAGCAGCGTATGGATCTATTTGACATGGACCTGAAGGATTTACGCGGCAGTGTTGAACAGGGTTTTCGCACGTTGCAGATGCAGGTTGAACAACTTTCCAGCAGCACTTCGACCGATGAGAGCGAGATCAGCGCCAGTATCCGGTCCCTGCAGGACAACATCGAACGGCTCACAGATGCGCTGGCGATGACCAATCGCCGGATGGAGCGCACGCTTGAAATCACCTCTGATGTTGAATTTCGTCTGTTGCGCATGGAAAAGAGAATGCAGACCCTGATGACTCTTGGTGGCAATGATCTGGCCAATGCCGCAGTTGCCGCTGACATGCTCCCGGGAGGCTCAGATGAGCAGATCACCATGCAGCGCAATGCGGGTGACGGCACGACCACCTGGTCCGTTGATGAAAAGAAACTGAACCAACAGCTTGACGACGGGGACACCACCATTGCGGCTGCTCCAAAAACCGGCGCTGAAGATGCAATCGATGCTACCGGGCGGCTTGATGCAAATGGTGCTGCGCAAGAGACCTCAGAGGGCACTATAGAGACAAGCACTGCAGAGGAAGCGCCAGCACTTCCGGCCAAGCCGGAAATCCTGCCTGACGAAAGTCCAGATGAGCAGTATCGCTTTGCCCTTGGCAAGGCGCTGCAGAATGATCTGGAGACTGCCGAAAATGCCTTTGCCGAATTTCGCCTTTTCAACAAGGGACACAGCCGCGAGGCAGACGCTGCCTTCTGGCTTGGCCGTGTCCAGTTTATGCGGGGCTCTTATGAAAAGGCAGCAATGACATTTTCTGAGTTCAACTCGGAATATCCAAATGACGCCCGACTGGTTGATACAACCATGTGGATTGCTGAGTCGGTGTCGCATTTTGCTCCGCAGGATCAGGCCTGCGCAATCTATGCTTCGCTGCCGAGTCTCCTCGATTCGCCGCCAGAAAGCTTTACCACTCAGCTGGCCAAATTGAGTGCTGCCTCCAATTGTGACAGCTAAATCCGACAGTAAACCGACAGCACGTTTTACCGCGTCCCTCGAGGCTGGTCTTGCCTGTTTTGATCTTTATGATGTGGCGCAAGTAGCTGGTCGACATGGCGGGACAAATGGGCGCGGCCATTTATTGACGGCGCTCTCAGGTGGACCAGATAGCTCGGCACTTGCCCTGCTTGCCGAACAATACGCCAGACAAAGGAATATCTGCCATCAGGCGGTCATTGTCGATCATGGTTTGCGCCACGACTCAACGATTGAGGCCAGCCGTGTTGCAGCGCGGATGCATGATTTTGGGGTCGATACTGTTATCAGGCGGGTTGATGCCACCCCACCCACAGGTGGAATTCAGAATTGGGCCCGCGATCACCGCTACGCAATCCTGACCTCGCTCGCACGAAAAAAAAACGCGGCTCTTTTGCTTGCGCATCACAAAGCTGATCAGGCGGAGACTGTTTTTATGCGACTGTCCCGAGGCTCCGGCCTAGGCGGTCTTGGCGGTATGCAGGTTGCGCGCTACCTCTCCGATATTCCGGTTCTGCGCCCACTATTGGAATGGGGGCCGCAGGAACTGGTTGCGGTGTGTCGGGATTTTGGATGTGCCTTTGAGCGCGATCCCAGCAATTATGACGACAGGTTTGAGCGAGTTAAGGTGCGCCAGACTTTAGCGGCACTTGATGAAAACGGACAGGATTTCGCCGCGGGATTGGTGCGGCTGTCCAGAGCAGCACGGCTGATCTGTCAAGAAGTGGATGATGCTCTCCGGGATCAACTCGAATTGCCCAAATTGTTTGCCGAGGGTTACGCAACCGTCTCACTAATGGCCCTGCGCCGTCTGCCGGATGTGTTATGGCGGAGGGTGGTTGGTGAGACGGTTTTGGCCGTTGGTGGGGGTGATTATCTTCCGTCACAGGCTGCGTTTTCGCGGCTACGGTCCCGCCTTGAGACGGGTGCGCTGGCGACGCTTGGTGGTTGCCGTTTTACGCTGACAGATGGGGGGAGATTATGTTGGATCACAGATGAGCCTGGCCGGACTCCACCTCGGGCTGAGATCAGTGCATCCGTGCCCCTGATTTTCGCGGGGGTGTGGCGTCTGGTCTCGCCAGTTGCCGGACATGTCCGAATGCTGGGTGATACAGCACCACCGCCGCAGTGGAGCATTTTGCCCTATGTCGTCAGACAATCTCTTCCAATCATTGAAACCCTTGACGGCAGAGTGCTCTATCCCCACCTTACAATTGAGAGCAGGATTGACCCCGACGCAAGTGGCGTAAACGCAACGTTTCTGGCACTTGACCGAACAGTGCTTCCTGTCGAAAAACGCTAAAAAATGGGCGAGTGTGACGGTAAATGCCGCACTTCCCACAGCATCATGAAGGATGGAAGCTGACGTGAATAATCTGGCAAGAAATATTATCATCTGGCTTATTTTTGGTGCGGCCCTTGTTGGGTTGTTTAACTTGTTTCAGAGTCCGTCATCGCCTACGCCCGGCACACAGCTGGCCTATTCTGATTTTATCGCCGAGGTCGAGAGTCAGCAGGTTGTCGAAGTGGTCATCGATGGGCGTAAGTTGAAGGGACAGGCCAAAAACGGACGTATCATCACCAGTGTGATGCCAGAGGGCACAGATGTTGTTGACGTGCTGGACGCCAATGATGTGCGTATTATTGCCAGCCCCGAGGAAAGCGGCATGCCCGGCTTTTTGTCGATTTTGTTGTCATGGTTCCCGATGTTGCTGTTTATCGGCATTTGGATCTTCTTCATGCGGCAGATGCAGGGTGGCTCGCGCGGTGCCATGGGCTTTGGCAAATCACGGGCGAAACTGCTGACAGAACATCAGGGCAGGGTCACCTTTGAGGATGTGGCCGGTATCGATGAGGCAAAGACCGAGCTTGAAGAAGTTGTCGAGTTCCTGAAAGACCCCGGTAAGTTTCAGCGACTTGGCGGTAAAATTCCAAAGGGTGTTTTGCTTGTTGGCCCTCCGGGAACGGGTAAAACCCTGCTCGCAAAGGCCATCGCTGGTGAGGCAAATGTCCCGTTCTTCACCATTTCCGGTTCAGATTTTGTCGAGATGTTTGTTGGTGTCGGTGCGAGCCGTGTTCGTGACATGTTCGAACAGGGAAAGAAAAACGCTCCCTGTATTATTTTCATCGATGAAATTGATGCGGTTGGTCGGCACCGTGGCGCTGGGCTTGGTGGTGGCAATGACGAGCGTGAGCAGACGCTCAACCAGATGCTTGTCGAAATGGATGGTTTTGAGGCGAATGAAGGTGTGATCCTGATTGCAGCAACCAACCGTCCCGATGTGCTTGACCCGGCGTTGCTGCGTCCCGGCCGCTTTGACCGTCAGGTGGTCGTTCCGAACCCCGATGTGATGGGCCGTGAAAAGATTTTGAAAGTGCATATGCGCAAGACACCACTTGCAGATGGCGTTGACGCACGTGTGATTGCCCGTGGCACGCCCGGATTCTCTGGCGCTGACCTGGCCAATTTGGTCAATGAGGCGGCATTGCTGGCGGCGCGCAAGGGACGGCGGACTGTTTCCATGGCTGAGTTTGAGGAGGCCAAGGATAAGGTTATGCTGGGCTCTGAGCGGCGCTCGATGGTGATGACAGACGAGGAGAAACGTCTGACAGCCTATCATGAGGCCGGACATGCTGTTGTGGCGCTGCATTGCGAGGCATCTGACCCGATCCACAAAGCAACGATTATACCGCGTGGACGGGCGCTGGGAATGGTGATGCGTCTGCCCGAGGGTGATCGCATTTCGCTTGCGCGTGACAAAATCTACGCAGATCTGCGTGTGGCTTGTGGTGGCCGAATTGCCGAGGATCTGATTTTTGGTGAGGACAAGATTACCACGGGAGCATCGTCTGATATCCGGATGGCAACTGATATGGCACGGCGGATGGTGACCGAGTGGGGCATGTCGGATAAACTTGGCTTCCTTGCTTACAGTGCCGACGAACAGGAGGTCTTTCTTGGCCGGTCGGTATCTCAGCAGAAGAACATGTCAGATGCGACAGCATCCATTATCGACGCTGAAACGCGCAGGATAGTCGACGAGGCCTATGTAGACGCTACGAAAATGCTCAAGAAATATGATAATGAGCTTGAGCGATTGGCGCAGGGCTTGCTGGAGTATGAAACGCTGAATGGCGAAGAAATCAAAATCATCGTCGAAGGCGGCACCTTGTCCCGTCAGGACCCCGCCGATGAGATTGACACGCCTCGCGGTAAACGCTCTCGCGCTACCATTCCGGGCTCCGGCCGGAGCAAGAAGCCCGGCAGCGAAACTGCCTGACCAGGCTGGCTGATCACATGCAGGGCGATCCAATTCCAAAGGCGGTGCTTCCAGCACCGCCTTTTGCCGTACCAAGCTGGGTGCGGCCGGTTATCTCACCCGGTGGCAGTAATCCACTTGCCGGTGGTGTTTCCAGCTTTGATGTTGTCGACGTCGTGCAGGCTGATGCCGGTAGCCATGTTGTCTGCAGGATGGATGTTGAGCATCTGCTGAATGCCGCCGCTGACCGCAATCTTGCGGTGAAAATCATAGACAATATGACAGCGCCGCGCCCACAATTTGCGGGCCTTGCCATGACAGCTCCCGCGATCATGGGCATTTTGAACGTAACGCCTGACAGTTTCTCGGATGGTGGTCAGCATAGTGCGCCTGCACTGGCGGTGACTGCTGGCAAGGCCATGGTCGCTGCGGGTGCCGGGATAATAGATATCGGCGGCGAGTCAACACGCCCTGGGGCCGCACCGATCACCCGCAATCAGGAATTGGCAAGGGTGCTGCCACCGTTGACCGGATTGAGGCAATGCGGAGCCGTGCTGTCGATTGACACCCGTCATGCCGCGGTGATGGACCGTGCTTCCGCTGCGGGCGCGGGTATCATCAACGATGTTGCTGGACTTCGTGGCGAGGGCGCTCTTGAGGCGGCGTCACGGACGGGCTGTCATGTTGTCATTATGCACATGCAGGGAACGCCTGAGACGATGCAGGATGACCCGCAATATGGGTTTGCTCCGGTCGATATCTACAAATTTTTGGAAAGCCGGATTGCGGCGGCGTTGCAAGCTGGGATTCCGAGGGAGAAAATCAGCGTTGACCCTGGTTTTGGTTTTGGCAAGGCGGTCCATCATAATCTGCAGCTGGTAAACTGGCTGGCGATGCTGCATGGCCTTGGGGTGCCATTACTGTTTGGCGCAAGCCGAAAATCAAGCATTGCAAAACTCGCGTCTGGCGAGCCGGCTGATCAGCGTCTGCCCGGATCTCTGGGGTTGGCCATGGCCGCCGCCCGGCAAGGTGCGCAGATGTTGCGGGTGCATGATGTTGCTGAGACCGCACAGGCACTCTTGATTGAGCGTGCGCTCCTATTGGGAGTTGAGTGATGATCGTTCAAAGTGGTGGCGCGTCTGCCTGTGAATGGACTTGTGAAGCTGGCGGTTGCTGCCCTATTATTATTATTATCAACATCCGGTAACGGCTAGAGTCTCTCGGGGAACGGCAGAAATATGGCAGGACTTTTCGGCACTGACGGCGTGCGTGCCCGCATCAATACTGGCCCGATGACCGCTGAGGCTGTTGTCAGGCTTGCGCTTGCTGCGGGTCGCTGGTTTGTTGACAATAACATGGAAGGTCGTGTTGGCCGACCGAAGGTTGTGATTGGCAAGGATACGCGTCTATCTGGCTATATGCTTGAATCTGCTCTTGTGGCGGGCTTTACTTCAATTGGCATGGATTGCCGCCTTTTGGGGCCTCTGCCGACACCAGCTGTGGCCCATCTGACAAATTCACTGCGGGCTGATCTTGGTGTGATGATTTCCGCCAGCCACAATCCGCATCATGACAATGGAATCAAATTGTTTGGCCCTGATGGTTACAAGCTTGATGATGAGATCGAGATTGCGATCTCCGAGCTGGCCGCAGGATCAATCGCGCTTGCGGATGCGCCCGATCTTGGCCGTGCCAGACGGATGCTGGACTCGGTTGGCCGCTACGTTGAATTTGCCAAATCATCCTTTCCTGACGATCTGCGTCTTGATGGTATGAAGATCGTGGTTGATTGCGCCAATGGTGCCGCCTACCGGAGTGCTCCTGACGCCCTTAGCGATCTCGGCGCTGAGGTGATCCCGCTATTCAACGAGCCCGATGGTTATAACATCAATGAGGGTTGCGGCGCTGTTCACCCTGAGGTGATGGCAGCGGCCGTGGTGAGGCATGGTGCGGCGGCGGGCATTGCACTTGATGGCGATGCTGATCGCTTGATCCTTGCTGATGAAACCGGTCACGTGCTTGATGGGGACCAGATTCTGGCGTGCCTTGCAGTTGCGATGAAGGCAGAGGGCACGCTGACCGGTGATGGTGTTGTCGGTACGGTTATGAGCAACCGGGCATTTGCGAGCTACCTTAAGGGCCATGGCCTAGCCCTGCACAGAGCGCGTGTTGGAGATCGCTACATTCTCGAAATGATGCGCCAGACCGGGATCAATCTTGGTGGTGAACAATCAGGCCATATTCTGATGACTTCGGTTGGTACATCGGGCGATGGTCTTGTCGCCGCGCTGCAGATGCTGGCCTTGCTCAAACGCGGCGAGCAACCGGCCAGCCAATTGTTCAATGCCTTCACCCCGTCACCACAAAAGCTGGAAAATTTGCGAGGGCTGGACCCTATCCTCCTACAGGATGAGGCGGTACAGGCTGACCTTGGCAGAATTGAGACAAAGCTTGGCGATGCGGGCCGGATTCTGGTGCGCCCGTCAGGCACCGAGGCGCTGATCCGGGTGATGGTCGAGGCGGATGACGATGCAGTGCTTGAGGCAACAATGGCTGAAATAATTTTGCGCCTGCAAAAAGCGGTGGCGTAAAAGTAAATAAAATCAATATAAAAGCATAAGAGAAAAATCTTTCCTTCCATCTGTCTGTCAAGTGGTTGACAATTTTTGTCGGTCATGCGCACTCTCACCTCGGGTCGTCATCCCCCAACGGATGGCCACATTTCTGACGAGGGTGCGATGTCTCCTAACGCCAAACCGGCCAAAAAGCCGGTATCCACGCTGTTTTCAACCGGTCCAACGCGCAAACGGCCAGGATGGTCGCCTGCAGCCCTCGATGATGCGGCGGTGGGGCGCTCTCACCGCGCCGCCGGACCGAAAGCTAGAATCCAGACCTGTATTTCCAAAATTCATTCGGTTCTTGAGCTGCCAGATGATTATGTCGTTGGCATAGTGCCCGCATCGGACACGGGCGCGGTTGAGATGGCGATGTGGTCGCTACTTGGTGCGCGTGGTGTCGATGTTCTGGCCTGGGACGCTTTTGGCCGCCTTTGGGTTGCCGATGCCGTCACCCAGTTGCCGCTGGAAAATGTCACCACCCATATTGTTGATTACGGTCATCTGCCGGATTTGTCAGCGGTCAATTTCGATAATGATGTGGTGTTCACCTGGAATGGCACTGCCGCCGGGGTTCGCGTCCCGGATGGTGACTGGATCCCAGATGATCGGGCTGGCCTGACGATTGCCGATTCCACCTCGGCCTGTTTTGCCATGGATATTCCATGGGAAAAGCTGGATGTGGTGACTTTCAGCTTTCAGAAATCACTCGGCGGTGAGGGCGGTCACGGCGTGATCATTCTGTCACCGCGTGCGGTGGAACGGGTCAATAGCTATACCCCGCCATGGCCAGTGCCAAAAATTCTGTCACTTGCCAAGAAGGGCAAGCTCGATGCCGGGCTGTTTGACGGGGCGACAATCAACACGCCATCGCTGCTGGTGATCGAGGATGCGCTTGATGCGCTTTTGTGGGCCGAAAACCTTGGTGGGGCGCGTGGGTTGATTGCGCGCGTTGATGCCAGCTTTGCGCTGATGGATGAATGGGTCGCACGCACGCCCAACTATGCCTATCTGGCGGTTGATCCCGCGACAATATCACAGACCTCGGTCTGTCTGCGATTTGTCGATGACTGGTTCATCGGTCTGATTGCTGATCAACAGAAAGCCGTAGTCAAGGATGTTGAGGCGCTGCTGGCGGCAGAGGAGGTGGCGATTGACATCAGCGCCTACCGCGACGCCCCAACCGGGCTTCGTATCTGGTGCGGGCCAACGGTCGACCCCGAAGATGTCGGCGCGTTGCTGCCATGGCTTGACTGGGCCTATGTGCAGACGCGCGCCCATTATCAGGCAGATGCTGCCTAGCCCCTTTTCAAGACCCCAGACAACAGGATGAAGATCGTGCCAAAACTACTGATCAGTGACAAATTGAGCCCGCATGCAGCAGAAATTCTACAGGAACGCGGCGTTGACGTGGATGTTAAAACCGGCCTCAGCCCGGATGAATTGGTCGGCATCATCGGTGATTATGAAGGACTTGCCATTCGCTCGGCGACCAAGGTAACGGCGGAAATCCTCGCCGCCGCAACAAATTTGAAGGTTGTTGGCCGGGCCGGCATTGGCGTTGATAATGTCGATATTCCAGCCGCGACGGCAAAGGGTGTTGTGGTGATGAATACCCCCTATGGCAATGCGGTCACAACAGCTGAACATGCGATTACCATGATGTTGTCACTTGCCCGCCAGATCCCTGCGGCCAATGCCTCGACACAGGCTGGCAAATGGGAAAAAGCCAGATTCATGGGAACCGAGATTACTGGCAAGGTGCTTGGCATCATTGGCTGCGGCAATATCGGTGCGATTGTCGCTAACCGTGCGCAAGGGCTGAAAATGCGGGTTGTTGGTTTCGACCCATACCTGACACCTGAAAACGCGAAGCGCAGCGGCATCGAAAAGGTCGAGCTGGCTGACTTGCTGGCACGGGCTGATTTCATCACCCTGCACACGCCGCTGACCGATGCGACACGCAACATCATTTCAGCTGATGCGCTGAATAAGACCAAAGCTGGGGTGCGGATCATAAATTGCGCGCGCGGTGGGTTGATTGACGAGGTTGCGCTGGCCGCGGCGCTGTCAACTGGGCATGTCGCCGGCGCGGCGCTGGATGTGTTTGCCAGTGAACCGGCAACTGAAAACATCCTGTTCGGCATGGACAATGTCATTGCAACGCCGCATCTTGGTGCCAGTACGCTCGAGGCACAGGAAAAGGTCGCTTTGCAGGTAGCTGAACAGATGGCCGACTTCCTGATTAATGGCGCCGTGACAAATGCCCTCAATATGGCCTCGGTCAGTGCAGAGGAAGCGCCGATCCTGCGCCCTTACATGTCGCTTGGGCGCAAACTTGGTGAATTTCTGGGACAGGTGGACAGCGGTGGTCTAGCCACCGTCAGCATTGAGTTTGATGGCAAGGCGGCGACGCTCAACCCGGACCCTGTCGTAGCCTCGACTCTCGCAGGCCTGCTTGGCTCGGCGATGGAGTCGGTGAATATGGTCAATGCTGCGGCCACCGCCAGCGCCAATGGCATAGCCGTCTCCACCATTCGCCATGATCGGCGCTGTGACTATGAGACGCTTTTGCGGGTGAATGTGAGTCATGGTGGTGGCGAGCGGACGATTGCAGGCACGCTCGTTGGCGGTGACAAGGCCCGGATTGTTGAGGTCCAGCACATTCCTGTCGAGTCTGATTTTCCGGACAATCTTTTATATCTGCGTAATTATGACAAGCCCGGCTTCATTGGCGACCTTGGCAGCCTGTGCGGCGCGCACGGTATCAATATCGCGACTTTTCATCTGGGCCGTAAACAGGCCGGTGGGGAAGCCATTGCTCTTGTCGAGATTGATGGTGGGATGGACGCCGAGACGTTACAGGAACTGCGTGGGTTGAAACAGGTGGTGCGCGCAGATTTTCTGCGTTTCAGCCAGTCGGCATAGCTCCACGACTAGCAGCAAATCAGGCGTCGCCGCTTGCGGTAGCCGCCTTTTTTGGGTAATGTCCGGCGCGTTTTGAGGTGGCCGTTTGCAGGCGGTCTGTTTGCAAAATGTCTGCCGTTCTGTCTGATCATCATCAACCACAGGAAAATCCATGACAAATGTAGCCGTGATCGGCGCCCAGTGGGGCGATGAGGGCAAGGGCAAGATCGTTGACTGGCTGTCGAGCCGGGCTGATGTGGTGGTGCGCTTTCAAGGGGGGCACAATGCCGGCCATACGCTGGTCATCGATGGTGTGGAATACAAATTGTCGTTACTTCCCTCCGGCATTGTGCGGCCCGGCAAGCGATCGGTTATCGGCAATGGTGTGGTTCTCGACCCGGCACATCTGCTGTCTGAGATCAAGCTGCTGCGCTCGCAAGGGGCAGAGATTACGCCGGACACTTTGCTTGTTTCGGACTCGGTTGCCCTGATCCTGCCGGTGCATCAGGCAATTGACGCCGCCCGCGAGGCCGCAAGGGGTGATGCCAAGATCGGCACCACCGGCCGCGGCATTGGCCCTGCCTATGAGGATAAGGTGGCGCGCCGCGCTGTGCGGCTTGGCGATCTGGCAAGCCGCGACACGCTGGCTGAAAAACTTGCGGCAATGGCGGCACATCATAATGTCTGGCTGGCGGCAGTCGGGCATGCTTTGGCCGATGCCGACCTGATGCACGCCGATCTGATGGCGATGCGCGATGAATTGCTGGCATTTTCTGGCCAGAGCTGGCAATTGCTGGCAGATGCCCGGGCGAACAACAAGCGTGTCTTGTTCGAGGGAGCGCAGGGTGTGATGCTGGATATAGATCATGGCACCTATCCGTTTGTTACCTCATCAAACACCGTTGCCGGACAGGCGGCAACCGGGTCCGGTACGGGCCCGACAACCATTGGCTTTGTCCTTGGCATTACCAAGGCTTACACCACCCGCGTCGGCAGCGGCCCCTTTCCAACCGAAGATTTTGGCGATGATGGGGAGCGCATGGGTGAACGCGGGCGAGAATTCGGAACGGTGACAGGCCGCAAGCGCCGTTGCGGCTGGTTTGATGCGGTGATGGTGCGCCAGGCAAATGCGGTGGCTGGCATCACCGGCATGGCGCTGACCAAGCTCGATGTATTGGATGGCTTTGACGTGCTGAAAATCTGTATCGGCTATGATCTGCATGGCACCCGGCTTGATCATTTTCCCTCTGATGCGGGTGCGCAGGCGGCCTGCACACCGATCTATGAGGAAATGCCCGGCTGGCATGAAAGCACCTATGGCGCGCGAAGCTGGGCCGAGTTGCCGGCGAATGCGGTCAAATATATCCGCCGCGTTGAGGAGCTGACGAAAACGCCAGTGACCCTGCTCTCAACCAGCCCCGAGCGTGATGACACGATCCTTGTGACTGACCCCTTCGGCGGGTGACGGATTCGCCTGTGGGAACTACAGAGATTTAGCCTTTGATGGCTTTGTCCTTTTCCTGTTTCAGCAGAAATTGCCCTTTTTCCTGCAAATACATGTCCATCATTTTTATTGGTGGATAGGCGCAATGCCTCTCCGTCAGATCGAATTTTTTAACGGCTTTGGTAAAGTGAGCTTCATTGTTTCGATAAAACACCCACAATCTCTCCATTCTATCTTTTCTTTTTGACTCATCTGTCAGATTGCTTGGCCATCCTCTGACTTCTTTTATGCCTCCGAGTGCTTTTTGCGCATAATCATCAAAGGCAGGCAGCCCACTGTCCCGAGCATGACTTTTGAGACCAGACCTGAAGAAACGGTTACCTTAGACAGCCCAGCCTTCGTTTCTGCGGCTGTGCATTTTGTCTGTCGATATGCGTCCTCAAGTTTTTTGTACAGCAATAGGGTTTTTTCAATGGTTTTGGCATCTGACTTGGCTGTGCCGATTTTTGCGCAATCTTCGCGTAGTTTGACGAACTCGGTATCCTGAACGATTTTGACAGTTTCTTGATGGCCCCATTTGTCTTTTTTGGCGAGAAAACTATTTCCCCGATACATGCCCCAACTTACAAGAAGAGAGTGAAGTTCGTTCATCGCTCTCTCATTATCACCAGCGCTCGGCCTTCCAAAGTAGCGATAACAGTCGTGCCATAGAAAACCGGCCCGAACCGGGTATATCGCGCTCCACAAACTCTTCTACATATTGGGTTATCTCATGCATGGTTGAATTGTGCTCTCAAAGGTTTTGAAGTGGAATTGTCGAACAGGCCAATCGGTTCGTAGGAGGCCCAGACCAGAACGCCGAGGCCGCCGATATATCCCAGAACAGCAAATAGGATTGGGTATTTCCGGATTGGCGCGGTGATCCCAGGCCAGACATTCGCGGTGATCCAGCGCGTCAGAGGGCGCGCCAGACCGAGCGCATCCAGCATCGCATAGGCGGTTCATAGGAACGCGCCGCACCAGAAAATAAAAGGAATATTTGCCACCATCTCGTCCTTACATCGGCGCCAAAGTGATGATAGGTGAGGTCAGGTTAATTAAACGTTAAGGCAAAGATTAACGTGAGTATAATGTTACTTAATTGAGACTTTGGTGCATTTTGTGTTGCGCTGTAACCCGCAGAAACACTCCCTTTTCTGTGGGTTCAGCCCCTGATTTGCAAAGGTCGGGGGTGTTGGCTAGGCTGTGCGTTCCACTACGTACACGCCCACGGAAGCGACCCCTTATCGGGTCGCCTGCCAAATAAAAGACCCTTTGGGAAATAGGCAGGAACTTCGCTTTCGTGCAGTTACGTAGTGGTCGGCCTGATGCCAGACAGGCCACACTATTTGCGCGTGCAATTTCTTGTCCTGATCAACCGCAACCAACCAAGGTGGGCATCATGTCCCAACGGTTTTTGGTCTTTGCGCTGCTCGTGGGAGCTGGGCTCCTGGGTGCCTGCCATACGCCGGGTCGCGGGTTGATTACGGACCGTCTGGTCCGCGATTTGAACTTGCGCCCTTTGAGGCTCTGCCCCATCCGGATCCAAAATATAGCACGGGTGAGGAGCTGTTTCGTCTCCTGCTCGAGTGGGCGGATAGAACATCGCCGCTACCCCGACCATCGCGTATCAAGGGCGATGAGGACCAGCGCCAACCACAATGGCTTGTTTCAATGACGCTTATCGACCATTGGGTCAATAAATGGGGTTAACCAATGGGTTCATTGAATGGTATCGATTGCCGGTGTCAATTGTTGGTGTCAACGATTCGTGTCTCAACAACCAGACCGCCACCCTGTTGTGGCAGAATGACAAGTTTCTTCAACGGTGCCTGCGTGACCTTGGGGGGTAGGCCGCGTGTCGAGGGGCTACGGGGCTTGATTGCCGCCTCGCTGGCGACGAGGTCTGCCGGGTCGCCAAAATGTAGGGCAGTTGTCTCAAAGCTGGCATGCCGCGGTGCTGTCTTGCCTACTTCTGGATTGCCCACCACCGTTTTGCTGACCATTATCTTTTCAGACGATAACGTCTGAAAATCTGTACCAAGAGAGTCCAGCGTGTTCAATGGCACCCCCTGCGGCTTGGGTCTTGGTTTGGCTGACGCGGGTGATGCGCCAATCTCGCTATAGGTCCAGATGATTTCGCCGCTGGTTTCTGGCTCGCTAAGATTGGCATTTTGTAGTGCTTGCGATGTTGTAACATTTGCCGTCATTCCCACCTCAATGAATTTAGGGCCTTGTTGGTCGGCCCTCGCCGCAATGCTGTCAAGGATCACGCCATGGGTCATAAGGGCCACGAGGGTGAAAAGGGCGACAGAACAGCCTGTCGGCCCGGTCCGGTCACTGCGTCTCATTTTCCGCCTCCATTTTCCAGAAATAATCTGGGGAGTATGCGGCAGGTTAAGTTAATAAAACGTTAACTACAGGGTGTTTTTGACGGGTTTTCTGGCATTTTTATCGGACAGCACATACCCTTCCCGCCGGGAAGGCTCTCGGGAGGTCGGTGGCTGTGATGTGGGGAGATTCTGTCTGCTCACTGCGGCAGCAATGCCGGGTCACCATCAACGTCAGGCAGGAGCTTCAGCTCGGCCGCCTTATCGCGGACAGCCTTTTGCAACTTTTCAAAGGCCCGCACCTCAATCTGGCGGATGCGCTCCCGGCTGACAGAAAATTCGGTCGCCAGATCTTCCAGCGTCAGCGGTGGTTCGGCAAGGCGGCGTGCCTGAAGGATACGTTGTTCGCGTTCATTCAGATCTTTCATCGCATCCATCATCAAGGATTGGCGCGCAGAATATTCCTCGTGCTCGGCGAAGCTGGTTTCCTGATCAATACCGTCATCTTCGAGCCAGTCCTGCCATTCGCCGGCACCCTCGCCATCGCGGGACAATGGCACATTCAAAGAGCGGTCATTGCCAGCCATGCGCTGATTCATCGACATCACTTCGGCTTCGGTAACGTTAAGTTGGTCTGCAATGTGTGTAACTTGCTCTGGCTTGAGATCACCCTCGTCAATGGCTTGGATTTGCCCTTTAATCCGACGCAGGTTGAAAAACAGCTTTTTCTGGCCTGCGGTGGTGCCAATTTTCACCAGAGACCAGGAGCGCAGGATATATTCCTGAATCGCTGCTTTGATCCACCACATTGCATAAGTGGCCAGCCGAAATCCTTTTTCCGGCTCAAATTTTTTCACCGCATGCATCATTCCCATATTGCCTTCGGAAATCAGGTCGGCAACCGGCAGGCCATAGCCGCGGTAGCCCATGGCGATCTTTGCAACAAGCCGTAGGTGGCTGGTGACAAGCTGGTGCGCAGCTTCAATGTCGCCCTTTTCTTTCCAAGACTTGGCAAGCGTATATTCCTGCTTTTGCTCCAGCATTGGAAACGCGCGGATCTGTTCAAGGTAACGTGACAAGTTCCCATCAGGTGACAGGACAGGAAGATTGGTTTTTGCGGCCATTGTCAATTCCTCACACGTTTTGTATTTGACATGTCATATCTAACCACCCTTCGTTACTCGAATTAAGGCAGTTTTTGGCAAAAGTCTTTTTCAGATCACCATTATTATTACCAAATTGGGCAAGAATAGGGCTGTCTGGCCGCTCTTTTACATAGTTTCACGCGCAGAAAAACAAAATTTAGCCGTTGTTTTTAAACCCATTTAACGAAATCTCCCAGAGCATGCCTTGGATGGGCAAACTTGCCGATCATTCTATCGGCTGGAGCTGGCCCGCGCCGCCACGGCAGTTTCCATAACCTGATGCAGGTGCGCCATATCTGCTGGCATGTCCGTGCTGAATGCCAGCGCCTCGCCAGTTAGCGGATGGGCAAAGCCCAGATGTACCGCATGCAGTGCTTGTCGACCAAAACCCCTTAACTGTCCTAGGCACGTGCGCGAGAGAGCATCAGGCATCTGGCTGGCGCGGGCTGGCTTGCCATAAAGAGGATCGCCAATCACGCCATGGCCAATATGTGCCATATGCACCCTGATCTGGTGCGTGCGCCCAGTCTCAAGTTGACATTCGATCAGTGACCCAAAGGGAGGATAGACCCGAATCATTTGCCAGTGGGTGATGGCCTTGCGCCCCTTTGCGGTAACGGCCTGACGTTTGCGGTCACGCTCGGCGCGGCCAATCGGAGCATCGACAGTTCCCTGACGGTCGACGCCGCTACCCCAGACAAGTGCGTTATAACGCCGGTCAAGATCATGTGCGGCGAACATGTCGGTGAGACGCTGGTGGGCGCGGTCAGTCTTTGCCGCCATCATCACTCCCGATGTGTCCTTGTCGAGCCGATGGACAATGCCGGGCCGCATGACACCGCCAATGCCAGTCAAGCTGGGGCCGCAATGTGCGATCAATGCGTTGACCAGCGTTCCCGATGGGCTGCCCGGGGCTGGATGGACGACCATTCCGGCTGCCTTGTTGATGACGATAAGATGTTCATCCTCAAACAGGATATCCAGTGCGATGGCTTCGCCCTGCGGTGTTGGATCGCTTGGTTTGGGGACCACTAGTTGATAGATGGCGCCGGGTCTTATGCCTGCTGAGGGGTCGGTGATGATCTTGTCATTTTCATGCAGGCATCCATCAAGCACCAGCGTCTTGATACGGCTACGAGACAGGCTGTGGCTGTCAGTTGGCGTTTCATCCTCGCTGTTGCGGGCTGCGATGGCGGTGGCAAGAAAGCGGTCAAGACGTTCACCGCCAGCTTCTTCAGGTGCGATGATCCGGACGACCTCGCCTGATGCAAGATCCCCTGCGGCGGTATTGATGTTGGTTGCATTTGTGGTAGGAGTGGTCATGGGCACGAACAATAGCCTATAATGGTGGCGCGTGATAGGCTGGTGTTCCTCGATCCTTCCTCTGGTGGTGATGCTTGGCCGACCTTTCATCCGTTGCGAGCCTGTGGAGCAAATTCATGCAAGACCCGTCCCCCGATGCTGCTGTCGATCAGGCCGATGCCCATGAGCCCTCTGCCGTGGTGCGTCATCTGGGACTGATCAAGGCGCTTGCCATCATTATGGCGGTGTTGATCGTTGCTGCCCTGTTGGTGATAGTGGTGACGATTTACTCACGGTTACAGGCCGGTTCAGCCAATCGCGCAGCAAGCGAGATCAATCTTATTTTGCCAGCTGGCGCGCATGTAAGCGCTGCCTCATCGGACAAATCCGGCATGATTCTGGTTCTTGACATGCCGGATGGGCAGCAAATCTGGCGTTTAACAGGTGCTGGCAGGATCACCCAGAAAATCACCCTTAAATCTGACTAGCCTATCGCTATGTAGTCGAAATAGACTGACAACACCATGCTTTCGAGGGGCAAATTGCCAAATGACAATACGTCATAACCGATTAAAAGTGGGAACAAGTAATAGCGTAAAATCAGCAAGATAATGGCGGCATAAAGGGGCGCAATCCGGTCGATCACCCATCCCGGTGTTATGGGACGTATCGTTGCCATCACGGGGCTGGTAAAGCTGACCAGCAGGCGCATTGGCAAGACGCGACTGTCCTCTTTGATGAAAATCGTCAATAAAAAGCGCACCAAAGCCGCCCACATCAAAACCCCCAATGGCAGATCCACAAGAATCCCCAGTGCAGGTGCGCTTTGTGCTAACACATTACCAACCATTTAAAAGCGCCGCCGATTTTTGCGAGTTCAGAGGCACTATGATAGCACTAACTTGTCTACGCCGCCAGCCTCCGTCCCACTGTTGTTGGCACGCGCATGGTAAATTTTCGTTTCAGCATTGTTATACGCTGTCGCAAAGGCTAAAACGCCATGTGAAGCCCGCTTCAACGCGCGCACAATTGTTCTACGCGTGGGTCCTGCGCAATGGCAGAGACCACGGGGAATTTTCCCAGAAGGAGTTACCATGTCCAGCCATCAATATGTTTATGTAATGCATCGTCTTTCGAAAAGCTGGCCCGGTGGCAAGGAAGTTCTGAAAAACATCAGCCTGTCATTCTTGCCGGGAGCAAAGATTGGTGTCCTTGGCTTGAACGGCGCTGGTAAATCGACCTTGCTCCGCATCATGGCGGGGCTAGATACCGAATTCAATGGTGAGGCGTGGGCGGCCGATGGGATCAAGGTCGGTTATCTGGCACAGGAACCCGAGCTTGATGAAAGCCTGGATGTCACCGGTAATGTGTTGGCTGGGCTTGGTCGTGCGAAAGAACTGATGGACCGGTTCAATGAAGTCAGCGCTCGTTTCGCCGAGGAATTGACCGATGATGAGATGAACGCTGTCATTGCTGAACAGGCTGAGTTGCAGGAAGAGATAGATGCAATTGACGGCTGGGATCTTGAGCGCAAAGCGGAGATCGCGATGGACGCTCTGCGAGTGCCATCGGGTGACTCCGATGTCACAAAATTGTCGGGAGGTGAAAAACGCCGTGTTGCTCTGTGCAAATTATTGTTGAGTGCGCCTGACATGCTGCTTCTTGACGAGCCAACAAATCATCTGGACGCCGAATCGGTGAGCTGGTTGCAGAAGTTCCTGCATGATTTTCCCGGCACTGTCGTGACCATCACACACGACCGCTATTTCCTCGATGAGGTTGCTGGCTGGATTCTGGAATTGGATCGTGGTGCAGGCATCCCTTATGAGGGCAATTATTCCGGATGGCTGGAACAGAAGCACAAGCGTCTTGAACAAGAGGGACGTGCGGAGGATGCGCGGGTGAAATCTTTGTCGCGTGAGCTTGAGTGGGTCCGTTCGGCACCCAAGGCGCGGCAGGCAAAATCCAAAGCGCGAATCAATGCCTATGAAAAGCTGCTTGCCGATGATCAGCAGCGCCAGATGGATGTTGCGAAAATCCACATTCCAGCAGGGCCGCGTCTTGGTGACGTGGTGATCAACGCCGAGGGTCTTGGCAAGGGTTTTGGTGACCGCCTGCTGATCGATGATCTGTCATTCCGTTTGCCGCCGGGCGGCATTGTTGGGGTGATCGGGCCAAATGGTGCCGGTAAGACCACCTTGTTCCGGATGATCACCGGTGCCGACGCGCCAGACAATGGCAGCTTTACCATCGGTGATACGGTCAAGCTCGGCTATGTCGATCAATCCCGCGATGATCTGGAGGAAGGTAAAACTGTCTGGGAAGTCATCTCAGATGGCCTTGACGAGATTGAACTTGGCAAGCGCACGATGGCGTCACGCGCCTATGTCGGGCAGTTCAATTTTAAAGGCGGCGACCAACAGAAGCAGGTCAGTCAGCTCTCGGGTGGTGAACGCAACCGTGTGCATCTGGCAAAGATGTTGAAAAGTGGTGCGAATCTATTGTTGCTCGATGAGCCAACCAATGATCTTGATGTTGACACGCTGCGGGCGCTTGAAGAAGCGCTTGAGGAGTTTGCCGGCTGCGCCGTGGTGGTCAGCCACGATCGTTGGTTCCTCGATCGGATCGCCACACATATTCTGGCTTTTGAGGGCAACAGCCATGTTGAGTGGTTTGAGGGCAACTACGAGGCCTATGAGGTGGACAAAAAACGCCGTCTTGGCGCAGAAGCCGATCGCCCGACGCGGATCAAATACAAGCCTATCAGCCGCTAGTCCTACTGCGTTGTGGCTGCTGGCTCTGCCGTGGCGGGGCTAGCTGGCCAGCTTCTTGCGCATCGCCGTGATGAGTGCGCCGAATTTGCCTTTGTTCTTGCGGATTATAGCGACATTTTCCTGTTTCTGCGTGACCAGCATCGAAATATTCTCAATTTCGATGTCGAGAACCTTAACCGGTTTTCCGGGTAGGGTTGTAACTCGCCAGTTCACCAATACCGAGGGGCGTTCGCCCATAGCGTCACTGAAGCGACCCGTGACAAGCACCAGCTTGCTGCCCTTTTCGGTGCTGGCAACATGGCTGTATTCAAGCCCTTTCAACTGGTCAAAATTGCGCACAACCGTGCCGATGATCACCTCCCGGATCACCAGCTCATATTCCTGTTTTTCTGTGACACTGGCAGCACGCCAATATTGGCCAGCTGAAAACCTGGTAATGCCGGGAAAGTCGAAATAGGTGTCCAGCAGATCGGTCACCTGTTCAGTGCGCGCAGCCAGATCATCACTATCTGTCGTCAGCAGGGCCTTCGCCGACCCGATCATCGCCTCGATATGCGCCTCGGCGGCTTTACTGTGATTATCGGCACCGGCCGGCAGCGCCACTATCACCAGAGATGTAAAAAGCATCAGCATGGATGCCATGCGGCAGAGTTTTACAGCAGATGAAACAGGCATCACGACTCATCCTCAAAAAAGTCATCAAATTCATCGTTGCTTTCAGATGCGCCAATGGTGGACCTTACCCTGTCCTCTAGCATGCCGGCTCTTGTTTGGTAGTAGACTGACCTGACACGGGAATAGGGGTCGATGGCGTTGTATTTAACGTCATTGAATGCATCAAAGGTTCGCGCCCGAAAATCGACTACGGCAACAGGGGTGCGCAGTTGGTTGACGGTTTGCAAGTTACCGCCTCTAGCCAATGTGCCTATCGGATCCATCACCATATCGCCGATGGTGCCGGCAAAACTGCGCGTGGTTTTGGGGCCAAGAAAGGGGACCATCAGAAAAGAGCCTTCCGGCACGTTGGCGGCAGCGAGCGTCTGGCCAAAATCTTCCTTGATGATTGGCGTGTCGTCTTCCACGAGATCGACAAACCCAAGCGTCAGGCCGTTAACCAGAAAATTCAATGTGGCCAGACCGGCATTTTCGGCTTTGCCTTGCAGTGCGGAGTTGATTGCAGTTGATGGCATTCCGGCCCACTTAACGTGATTGCCGATAGCCCGCTGACCGCCCTCGGGTACCCCGTTACGATAGGCATCGGCAACGGGTTCGATAACATAGGTATCAAAACCCATGTTGAAGGCAAAAACCTTCCGGTTTCCGTTTTCGAAGGGATCGCGCAGATCGCTGCGCTGGCTTTCCGGCAAAGAGCTGCAGCCTGAAACAGCTGACCAGACAATGGCCGCAAGCAAAAATGTGAATGTCGCTCTCGTCACTATAGGTCCCGCTGGTCTGGGTGAATATCGCATTGTTCGTCCGCACTCGCATCTAGATGAGTCTAATGATATCCCAATTAGCTAAAGTATAAAATGGTTTTGCCGAAATAGGCCGTCATGGCCAGTTCTCAATATCTCAACTCATCCCGGTGTGGCCATTGCCTCTCGGGTAACAGTCCATACCCAGAATCATCCAATTTTCGCACTCTTGCGACACTTCGAGCGTTGACCATACGTCGGCTTTTTGCGAGTTTGCAATCATCATGAACGAGGTTTCAATTCCCCATCGTCCGTGGCTTGACGGCCTTAATTCCGCGCAACAGGAAGCCGTGCAGGCGCTTAACGGGCCGCTGCTGGTGCTGTCTGGTGCTGGCACCGGCAAAACCCGCGTGCTGACAGCGCGCCTTGCTGAACTTGTTGCCACTGATACGGCAAAACCATGGAATATTCTGGCGGTGACCTTCACCAACAAGGCCGCCCGGGAAATGAAAATGCGGGTGGCGAATATGGTCGGCCCCATGGCCGAGCAGGTATGGCTTGGTACGTTCCATGCGCTGGCGGCACGGATGTTGCGCAGGCACGCTGATCTTGTCGGGCTGCGGCCTGATTTCACGATTCTTGATGCCGATGACCAGACACGGCTGTTGAAGCAATTGCTTGAGGCCAAAGATCTCGATGCCAAGCGGTGGCCGGCGCGTATGCTGGGCGGTGTTATATCACGTTGGAAAGACCGTGGCCTGACCCCAGAAAAGGTTGGGGTGGCTGAGGCGGGAGACCTTGCCAATGGTCAGATGCGTGAAATCTATGCAGACTATCAGGCTCGTCTTCTAGCCCTGAACGCGGCGGATTTTGGTGATTTGCTACTGCATGTATTGACCATCCTGCAGAATCATCCTGACGTGCTGGCCGAATATCATGTGCGCATCACACATGTGATGGTTGATGAATATCAGGATACGAATGTCGCTCAATATCTGTGGTTGCGTTTGTTGACAGGCAGTCGGCACAATCTGTGTTGCGTTGGTGATGACGACCAGTCAATTTATGGATGGCGGGGTGCTGAGGTTGGCAATATCCTCAAATTTGAGAGTGATTTTGTAGGCGCCAAAACGGTCCGGCTGGAGGAAAACTATAGGTCCACGGGACATATTCTGGCCGCTGCCTCTGCAGTGATCGCGCATAATGAGACGCGGCTTGGCAAAACTCTGTTCACGGCTGCCGAAGAAGGTGAAAAATTGCGCGTCAACGGCTATTGGGACGGTGCTGATGAGGCGCGAACAGTTTCCAGCCAGATTGAGCGGATGATGGAAGAGGGCGGTAACCTCTCGCAGATCGCGGTGTTGGTGCGTGCCGGATTTCAGACACGCGAATTCGAAGAACGGTTCATCGCTATTGGTCTGCCCTATCGTGTCGTTGGCGCAAAATTTTATGAGCGTGCAGAGATTCGTGATGCCATTGCCTATTTCCGCCTTATCGCGCAGCCTGCGGACGATCTGGCATTTGAACGCATTGTCAATTTACCGAAACGAGGTCTAGGCGCCGCCAGCCTGCAAGCAATCCATATTCAGGCGCGCGCCTCGCAAAAGCCGCTGCTGGCCGCCGCTTTTGATCTGATTGACACGGACGAATTGCGGCCGGCTGCCAGAACATCGCTTACCGAGTTCATCAGGGACATCAAACGCTGGCGTGATGCGGTTGCCAAAATGCATCATGCGGATCTTGCGAAAATGGTCCTCGATGAGTCAGGTTACACGCGGATGTGGCAGCTGGATAAATCTCCTGATGCCGGAGGGCGACTGGAGAACCTGACCGAACTTGTCAATGCGATGCAGGAATTTGACTCGCTGGCAGGATTTCTTGAACATATCGCTCTCGTCATGGATGGCGACACCGAGGCAGAGAATGGCGAGGTCACGTTAATGACGCTGCACGCTGCCAAGGGGCTTGAGTTCGACACCATTTTCATGCCGGGCTGGGAGGAGGGCATCTTTCCAAGCCAGCGAACCATTGACGAGAATGGGGCTGTCGGCCTTGAGGAGGAGCGCCGCCTTGCCTATGTCGGCATCACCCGGGCGCGTAAGCTTGTTCACATCAGTTATGCCGGATCCCGGCGCATTCACGGGCAATGGCAGTCGGCTATTCCATCCCGTTTTCTGCAGGAACTCCCGCCGGAAAGCATAATAGAGGATAATGTGCAGGGGATGCAGGCTATGGGTAGTGGTTTTGGCCGCGCCACACCGGCTGAGCTTGCCGATGCCTCGCATTTTGGCGCTACATCTGGTTATGGTCCCGGATGGCGACGCATGGCGGCCCGGCAGCAGCAAGGAAGCGATCCCAGCTTCACCGCGCAGGATAGCGGCACGGCCTTCGTCATCGGTGATCGCGTTTTTCACCAGAAATTCGGGATGGGAAATGTCATTATTGTCGATGGGGACAAGTTGGAAATCGCCTTTGATCGCGCCGGCCATAAAAAAGTTGTCTCCGGTTTTGTGAGCAAGCCATGACGGACCTTTTGACGAAGCCGCGCCAAGGCCCGGGTTCTGCGGATGTCACGCTATATCGGGTAGCGATAACCCTGCCAGAACACGTGACCACCAGTGAGGTTGGTCACATTGAAACAGTTTTTTCCGAATTGATGGATAGCCTCGCCACATCGCATCTGCGGCTTGCCGATCACAGATGGCTGGTCGAGGCGTTGTTTGATGGTGAGCCTGACAGGCCGGTTGTCATGGCGATGCTTGAGCAACCGCTTGGTGTTCTCGGCCTTGATGACATTGAACCTGAATTTGGCTCGCTTGAACAGCGCGACTGGCTGGCGGAAAACAGGGCATCCTTTCCCCCATTGCACATTGGCCGCATCTGGATTCACGGCAGCCATGTGGATCAGCCTGCACCGGCAGGCAGCCTGCCTCTTTTGGTGGAGGCTGCGCAGGCCTTCGGGTCTGGAACACATCCGACAACGGAAGGCTGCTTGCGCGCCATGCAAATGATTGCTGCTCTGTCGCGCCCCTCACCCGGACATGTTCTTGATATGGGCTGTGGGTCTGCCATTCTGGCGATGGCGGCGCGGAAAATCTGGCCATCATCATGGGTGATGGCGGCGGATGATGATCCCATTGCGGTGCGCGTTGCCAGTGCCAATGCCCGGTTGAACGGCATTACGCCACAGCAGATGCGATGTGTTGTTTCGACTGGTTTTGCTGGACGCGAGGTGCGCCGCATAGGGCCCTATGACATGATCTTGGCAAATATCCTAGCCGGCCCGTTGCGCCGGATGGCGTCTGATCTGGTGCCCCATCTGACGGCAAATGGCTGGCTGATTCTCTCAGGCATTCTCAATGAACAGGCCGTTGGCGTTGAACGTGCCTATGCTGCGAGGGGTCTGCGCTGCTGGGCGATGTTGCGCATTGGCGATTGGACAACGATTGTCATGCGCCCTGCTGCCTTTGGCGCGATGCCTCGACTATGGCATGGTCGCCAACCAGCGGCGATGGTATCCGAGGAGGAGTGAACTATGGTGGGAACAACGCAGCATGATCTCCGGCTTGCCGCACTGCGTGACAGTTTGGCGTCGCAGCATCTGGATGGCTGGTTTGTCGGGCGCGAGGATATGTTTCAGGGCGAAGAGGTTCAGGCTGGTGACGAGAGGCTCGCTTTTTTGTGCGGATTCACCGGCTCAGCCGGTTTTGGCCTTGTGCTAAAAGATCGCGCCGCGCTGTTCAGCGATGGTCGCTACACGCTACAGATGGTGAACCAGACCAACCAAGCCAACTGGACCACCCACACCATGCCCGAAGAAACGCTTGCCGGATGGCTGAAGGGCATGTCGGTTGCTGACCTGAAGATTGGTGTTGATAAAAATCTGGTGACGCTCGCCACTTTCGACAGATTGGCGCGTATTTTTGGTGATGCAGATGCCACCTTGATTGGCGCTGATATGAACCTGATTGACAGCATCTGGCAGGATCAGCCTTCACCGCCTGTGCCAGCTCCTTTCCGTCTCAATGTGGCAACAGCTGGCGCAACGATGGCAGAAAAACTGCAACAGCTTGATGCGGCTTTGCAGGATGCTGATTGCACTGCCATTTTTCTCAGCCGTGTTGATTCGGTCAACTGGTTGACCAATATCCGTGGCCGCGACCTTGCCTGCACACCTGTGATGCATGCGTATGCCCTTTACCATAGGGAAAATGGGCTGATCCTGCTTGCCGAACCCGGACGGCTGGCGGCGGTGATGGTGGATGATCTGGCCTCAGAGACATCAGTTGTACCACTGGCGAATTTTGCAGCCCTCCTAGACCCGGATGCCGGCTATGACAGCGGCACAAAAGTGATGATTGAGGCTGCCAGTTTACCAAAATCAATCTTTGATATTCTTGATGAAAGCACTGTTGAATTGGTCCGGCGTCCCTGTCCGGTGATGCATGCCAAGGCGCTGAAGAATGAAGCCGAGCAGGAAGGAACACGCTGCGCCCATATTGAAGATGGAGCCAGCATGGCGCGTTTCCTCGCATGGCTTGAGACATTGACCCCCGGTCAGTTGCAGGAAACGGAGATTGCGGAGCATCTACTTTCCATTCGCCGTGAAAATCCTAACTTCATCTCCTCCAGCTTCGAGACCATTTGCGGGTCAGGGCCCAATGGAGCGATCGTCCATTACCGGGCGATTAAGGGTGCCGACAGTGCGCTTGTTGGTGACAGTCTGCTGTTGGTGGATTCGGGTGCCCATTATTCCAGTGGCACAACCGACATCACCCGCACCATGGCGATCGGCACCCCAAGCGAGCAGATGCGACATGCCTTTACCTGTGTGCTCAAGGGACATATCGCGGTGGCCCGTGCCCGGTTTCCGGCAGATAGCACGGGCCAGCAGATTGATGTTCTGGCGCGCGGTCCCTTATGGGCTGAGGGTTTGGATTACGCACATGGCACGGGGCATGGCGTTGGCCATATCATGCAGGTGCATGAGGGGCCAGCGAACCTGTCCAAGCGTGGAACCGAACGGCTGGGTACTGGGATGTTGCTCTCGAATGAACCGGGCTATTATCGACAGGGTGAATGGGGCATTAGGATCGAGAATCTCATTATCGTCAACCCACCGGATGACGCGGGTTTTCTCAGCTTTGAAACAATCACCCATTGCCCGATCGACAAACGGCTAATCAATGCCGGGATGTTGACGGAGGCTGAGCGGGCATGGCTGGACGCGTATCATTCCAAGGTTGAGGCGTTGGTGTCGCCGCTTCTGGATGGTGATGAGGTGGTGCGGGAATGGTTGCGCCGGGCTTGCGCACCCTTGTAATCTCTAACACCTGTGGTTTTATACGTTGATCAGTGCCAGCCAGGAGTCCTCGTTGAGGACGGTGATGCCAAGTTCGCCCGCCTTACGGGCCTTTGAGCCGGCATCGGCGCCAGCAACCAGAAAATTGGTCTTTGTCGAGACTGAGCCGGAAACCTTTGCGCCCAGTGATTCCGCCCGTGCCTTCGCTTCGGCCCGCGACATGGCAGCAAGCGTGCCGGTGAATACAATTGTCTTGCCACTTAACGGACTGTCATCTGCTGGCCTGTCGGGTGGGGTGATCGTGACCTCGCTGGCAAGGTCGATAACCATATCGCGATTTGCTGGTGCGAGGAAAAAAGTAATAATGTCAGACGCCATCAACGCGCCTACTTGATCAATCTCCACCAACTCGGCCGCTGCCGCCTCATTGTTTGCCGCTGGCGCAATGGCTGTCAGCAATCTCTCCAGATTGTCATAATGGAGTGCCAGAATGCGGGCCGTAGCCTGTCCGACCTGCCGGATGCCAAGCGCATAGATGAACCGCTCAAGACCGATGGTGCGCCGTGTCTCTATTGAGTTCATCAGATTGCGGATGGAGGTTTCGCCATAGCCATCAAGGGTGGCGATCTCCTCCTGCCGATCATGCAGCCGGAAGATATCGGCTGGCACGGTAACCCAGCCAAGCTCGCTGAATTGTTCGATCTGCCGCGCTCCAAGCCCCTCAATATCAAAGGCATCGCGTGAGACGAAATGTTTGAGCCATTCAAGCCGCTGCGCCTCACAGCTGACCCCGTTTGTGCACCGGCGAACAGCCTCGCCCTCTGGCTTGATGGCGTCCGCCCCGCAGACGGGACAGAATAAAGGAAACTGGTATTCAGCGCTGTCTGGTGGCCGGTGATCGGCAATAACACGAACGATCTGTGGAATGACATCGCCGGCCCGCTGGATAACCACCGTATCGCCAATGCGAATGTCCTTACGATTGATCTCGTCCTCATTGTGCAGTGTGGCGTTGGAGACGACGACACCGCCAACCGTTATCGGTTCAAGCCTTGCCACAGGGGTCAGCGCACCGGTGCGTCCCACTTGAATGTCGATCGCGCGGATGATGGTCTGAGCCTGTTCGGCGGGAAACTTATGCGCCAGCGCCCATCGTGGTGCACGTGCCACCTGGCCAAGTCGGGTCTGGTAATCATGGCGGTCAACCTTATAGACAACGCCATCAATGTCATAGCTGAGGGTCGCTCTGGCATCGCCAATCGCCTTGTATGTTTCCAGCAGCTCGGCAACTAACAGGCACCGTGCGGACAACCCATTCACGGCAAAGCCAAAGCTTGTGAGTGTCGCCAGAAAGTCCCAGTGCGTTGGGGCAATCTCGCTGCTGCATTCTCCCATCGAATAGGCAAAGAAACGCAAGTTTCGACCACTGGTGACGCTGGCATCCTTTTGCCGAAGCGAGCCGGCGGCAGCGTTGCGGGGATTGGCAAACAGCTTGCCATCGCTTGCCTCTTGTGCCTCATTCAGTGCCAGAAAATCCACACGGTCCATATAGATTTCGCCGCGCACCTCGAGAATGACGGGCGGGGTTCCGGCAAGTTGTTTTGGGATGCCGTCCACCTGCATGATGTTAGCCGTTACATCCTCACCCTCACTGCCATCGCCACGCGTTGCAGCTTGAGTCAGGCAGCCGCTCTCGTAGCGCAGCGAGAGTGAAAGTCCATCAATTTTCGGCTCAGCGATTAACGCCAGCTCATCACCATTATCCAACGACAGAAACCGGCGAACGCGAGCAACGAAATCGGTGATGTCCTCGTCAGAGAAGCCATTGTTGAGCGAGAGCATCGGCCGCGCATGCTGGACCTTACCAAAGCCAACGGTTGCTGGCGAACCGACACGCTCAGATGGGCTATCGGCACGAACCAGGCCCGGAAAGCTGGCCTCCAGAACGCGGTTGCGGGCAACAAGCTGATCATAGACGGCGTCACTGATGGCTGGGTCGTCCGCGCCGTGGTAGCGCTTGTCGTGATGGGCGATGGCAGCGGCAAGCAGCGCCAGTTCATCCGCCGCCTCGAGCATATCCATATGGGCGGGATCTTTCGTGCCTGCGGTGATGCTGGCAAGCGCCTCATCCGATGCCGGGACCTTGGCCATTTAGTCCTCCATCAGGGCGGCGGCAGCGGCGCGAGCCTCCGGCGTGACTTCCTCGCCCGCCAGCATGCGGGCAATTTCCTCGGTGCGTGCGAGGGAGTCAAGTGGCTCAGTACCACTGACCACACCGGTGTCGCTGGTGGTCTTGGCGATGCGCATGTGATGAAGTCCTTTGGCTGCAACCTGCGGTGAGTGGGTGACAACCAGTGTCTGCATTCCCGCGCCAAGGCGCAACAGCCTGTCTCCAACCGCAGCGGCAACGGCGCCGCCAACACCCGAATCAACCTCGTCAAAAATCAGGGTGCGGCTAGCGCCTTCATCCTCCAGAGAGACCTTGAGTGCCAGTAGAAACCGTGCAAGCTCACCACCTGATGCAATGCGGTCTATCGGACCTGCGGTCATTCCCTTGTTGGTGCTGGCTTCAAAACGCACCTGATCCATCCCGATTGGGCCCCATTGCGTCTCGTCAAGTAGTGTGATGGCGGTGACAAATTCGGCGTTTTCGAGCTTAAGCGGGGGAAGCTCTGCCATTACCGCCGCATCGAGTTTGGCGGCAGCGGCATGACGGTTTTCGCTGATGATTTTGGCCATTTCTCGGTAATGGTCACTCCACCGGCGTTCGTTTTCGGCAAGACCGGCCAGCGTGCCTGCTGTGTCTTCCAAGCCAGCGAGTGAGTCCGCAAGTTGTGTGTGTATGTTCGACAGCTGATCAACTTCGCAACCATGTTTGCGTGCCTGCTGGCGCAATTCATGCAACCGATCATCGACTTCCTGCAGCCTGTTTGGATCAGCCTCCAACTCATGCGCCGCACTGCTGATGGCCGCGCTGGCCTCAGCAAGCTCGGCATCAGCGCGTTCCATTGCGGTCAATGCTTGATCGAGGCCGCCACCAGCCAATGGCGCCACCCGTTCAAGCGCGGTGCGCGCCTTGCCGAGAAGCGTCTGCGCTCCATCCTCCCCGAGGATGGCATCATCGGCCATGGCAAGACCTTCGCCAATTCTGCCGACATTGCCCAACATTTCCCGTTGGCCGGTCAGGTTTGCCTCCTCACCCGCCTGCGGTGCGAGTGCATCCAGCTGCTCCACTGCATCGCGAAGCCATTCTTCTTCGGCGCGCGCCTTGTCCAGTTCCTTCTTCGCTTGCGCCAGATTGCGCTTTGCCTGTTGCCAGTTGGTCCAGCCAGATCCAAGTTTGGTAAGAGCGTCAGCATGCCCGGCTGCCTTGTCCAGCAAGGTAATGTGGGTTGCCACGTCCAACAGACCACGGCCCTCAAACTGTCCTTGAATTTCCACCAGCATATCACCAATCTCACGCAGCAGCCCCAGCGACACGGGAACATCATTGATACTGGCGTTGGATTTGCCATCGCGTTTAAGACGCCGGCGGAGGATCAGCATGTCATCAGCGGCAATGCCAGCCTCATCGAGACGGGCATGTGCAGGGTGCTCCTTGGCAAGGACAAAACTTGCCGTAACCTGTGCCTGATCTGAGCCATTGCGGATTAGACCAAAATCGGCCCGGCTTCCAAGTGTGAGCCCAAGTGCGTCCAGTAGAATAGATTTGCCCGCCCCGGTCTCGCCTGTCAGCACGGTCAACCCAGCACCAAATTGCAGGGTCATCTGTTCGATCAGGACAATGTTGGAAACAGTCAGGCTGTGCAGCATCGCTAATTTTCAAAGAGGCTGGTCAGAGTTTCCATGGACCGTGTGAAAATGCCTTTTGGCAGCTCGCGCTCAGGATTTGCCTCTATCTCGGCAAGACGCTCGGTCCAGATTGAATTAGGGAAGTTGTAACTCGCCACTGAGCCGATCCGACCTGCCTCATCAATGAGACCCAACGCCAGATAGGCTTCGGTCATACGAAAAAGTGCTTCGGGCACCTGATTTGTCGTCTGATAGTCATTGATCACTGTCTCAAAACGCCTCAAAGCCGCGCCGTAATGCCCGCTTTGAAGGTAATAGCGGCCGACGGCCATTTCCTTGCCAGCCAGATGCGAGCGCGCTAGATCAATTTTCAAGAGGGCATCGCGTCCATAGACACCATCAGGAAAGCGGCGCTGCAGCTCTTCAAATGCGGTCAGGGCTAGCCGGGTCATTTCAGCATCGCGTTCAACATTGACAATCTGTTCATAATAGCTGAGTGCGACCAGGTAATAGGCATATTCTACGCGCTTGTCGGCTGGATTGAGTTCAATGAAGCGCTGTAATGCTGCTACTGCTCTTGGATAGTCATTTTCCCGATAGAAGGCCCAAGCAGCCATGATCTGTGCCTGAACAGCAAGACTTGAATAGGGATGCTGGCGCTCAACTTCCTCAAACTGTGGAGCTGCCGCCTTGGTGTCGCCGGCAAGCGCGCTGGCAAGCGCCTCATTATAGAGATCGTCAACTGGTCGTTCGACCTGCTCCACGACCTCATCCGAGGCACAACCAACCAAAAGGACAAGTGTTGCCACAATCATGCTTTTTGGAATTGAATAGGCCAAATTGAAGCTCCATCACCGGCATTCGTGTTCAACGAGCAGGCGCCGGTCCATGCGCGGTGGGTCCTGCGAACGGCTCAACAATAGCCGGTCATCGCGCCGGTGAAAAGGGGCTGCTTTCTGATTTTGGACGCACGAGGTATCGACGCCAAGCCAGGAGAGGTGAATAGGATAGGGCGGGCGCCTATACAGCGGCTGCGGCGGCCACCTCCGGCAGTGCATAACCATCGGAACTTGCCATCGGCACACCATCTTCGATGATCTGATAGGCCATGGTATCTCGCCACAGTGCCTGCACCAGTTTGGTGCTGAGAGCGTGTCCGGGGCGGAAAGACGTCAGCTTACCTCTGATCTGCATGCCGAGAAGGTACAGATCACCAAGACAATCAAGCGCTTTGTGGCGGACGAATTCATTTTCCATCCGAAGCCCACCCTCGTTGAGCACAGCCCCGTTTTCGACTACCACGGCATTGTTCAACGAGCCACCAAGCGCAAGTCCAGCGTTTTGCATGAATTCGACATCACGCATCTGACAGAAAGTCCTGGCGCCAGCGAGTTCAGCCTCAAATTTTCCATTGCCGTGCCGGTAGTGATAATTTTGTTTGCCGATCGCCGTATCCTCAAAATCGATTTCAATGTCGATCTCAAGATGGTCGGCAGGCTCAATCCTCGCCCAAGCACCACATTCCAATTGCACTTCAATTGGCTTGGTTACAACGAGGTGACGGCGGCGGGCAGGCTGGACTGTCAACCCGACCCGGTTGATTGCGTCCACCAGCGGTTTGCTGCTACCATCCAGAATTGGTGCTTCGCTGGCATCAATATCCACAATTGCATTATCGACACCAAGGCCGGCAAAGGCAGCCATGAAATGCTCTACAGTCTCCAGTCCGACGCCTTCGCCATTCTCGATCCGGGTGCACAGCCGCGCCTCAGTTGCATATTCGGCATGAGCCGGAACAGTTTGTAGGCTTTCCTCGACGTCGATACGGCGAAACTTGATGCCGCTATTGGCTGGGGCAGGGCAGATTACGGCACGAACATACCGGCCAGAGTGCAGGCCGATATCCTCAAGCTGAATCTTGGCGGCCAATGTCGTCTGGAAAGGTTGATCGATGAACATTAAGGTCTGGCCTCTATAAACTTGTTTCGCTTTTGGCCATTTCCGACCGATGTTCACTTTTTACGAGGGCACTCATCTCGTGAACCAAAACCACCCCGCCGGTTGCTTGATGCTTTGCCCTCACGGGCCAAGAAAAAAGACCCAACTGCATCCTATGAGGCAGTCGGATCCATAGCAAATCACATTTGGTTACGGATTGTAGCAACGTGATCTGTCAGCGATTTTCTGTCCTTAGTTGGCCTGACGACGCAGGAACGCAGGAATATCAAGGTCGTCACCTGCATTATCGAGGCTGCCTTGTGTACCGTCGGGTGTACCGTCGGGTGTACCGTCGGGTGTACCGCCTGACGTTTCATGCTTGTTGCTCGCTGTTGCACTGTCGTCATTGCCCTGCTGTACCATGTCTCCTCTCGGCAGATCTAGAATTGAGCTGGTCCTTTCCCCTGATCCGGTAACTTTCTCAGACGCCAAATCTGGGGTGGACTTGCTGGCTGTGCCACTGTCCGGCTTTTGGCTCCAAAGACCAGAGATTTTGTTGATTAGGCTTGGCCGGGAAGTGGTTGTCTCACCAGTGACCGGAACCGATTCTTCCTCTGGCAGTTTTGCCGCCGCTGGCGGGATGAAGGCAGTTTGTTTGACGGGTGCCTTTGGCAACAGCAGGTCATCCGCCTTGTCCGCCACCAACGGCTTGGTCATGATGTCGGCTTTGTCATCGCTCGTCGTCTCTGACTGCGAGATGGCCGTGCCAGGTGTTTCAGACGTATCCATTTCGCCGTCCATTGTGTCTGACGCCTGTGTCATGGCATCGGGCTCAGTCTCAGAAACCGTGTCCTTGGGCGTTTCTTCGCTGCTGGTCGCAGTTATTGCACTTGTCCCCTCAATGTCCGTTTCACGAGAGGCTTCACCGGAAGGTTCATTGGCTGCTGCTACAGCCTCGGTGATGTCGATCTGGCGATTTTCATCTGCCTCATCCGGCTCTGTATCGCCGACAGGCTCCGGAGTGCCCGCGGAGATGGTTTGCGGAGTGATGATGGTCGAGGTGCGGGGCGGCACGGTGGCTGTGGCTTTCCGCAACGCCTGCACGGGCCGAGCCATAACACCAGTCTGGGTGTCGATACCGGTGGCAACGACGGATACCCGCATAATGCCCTCAAGCTTTTCATCAAAGGCTGATCCGAAAATGATCACAGCATCCGGATCAACTTCCTTGCGGATCCGGTTGGCGGCCTCATCAACCTCGAACAGGGTCATGTCCATACCGCCGGTCACATTGATGAGCACCGCATGTGCACCCTTCATCGTTGTGTCATCCAGTAATGGGTTATTGATCGCGGCCTCTGCGGCGTCAATGGCCCGGCTGTCTCCCGAAGATTCGCCAGTTCCCATCATTGCCTTGCCCATTTCGCCCATTACTGCGCGGATGTCGGCAAAGTCCAGATTGATCATGCCTGGCTTGATCATCAGATCGGTAACACCGCAGACACCCTGGTGCAGAACAGTATCTGCCATATGAAAGGCATCGGCAAAGGTGGTGCGCTCATTGGCAAGGCGGAACAGATTTTGGTTGGGAATGACGATCAGCGTGTCGACATGTGCCTGCATCTCCTCGATTCCTTCCTCGGCCTGCGCCATGCGGCGTTGTCCCTCAAATTCAAAGGGTTTGGTGATCACGCCAACGGTCAGAATGCCCCGTTCGCGGGCGGCCCGAGCGATGATTGGCGCTGCGCCTGTGCCGGTGCCGCCTCCCATGCCCGCGGTGATGAACACCATGTTGCAATCAGCGAGTTCAGCCATAACGTCTTCGAGGCTTTCCTCTGCTGCTGCCCGGCCAATTTCCGGCTTTGATCCAGCGCCAAGACCTTGCGTGATGGCGCTGCCAAGCTGGATCTTGCGGCTGGCCAGTGAATGCGCCAACGCCTGACCGTCAGTGTTGGCAACAAGAAAATCAACACCATCCAGATCGGCCGAAATCATGTTGTTGACTGCATTGCACCCGGCCCCACCAACACCGACAACGGTGATGCGTGGACGAAGTTCCTGCATGGTTTGTGGTACGCTAAGGTTGATGGTCATGATGTTCTCCCTTCTGTTTGGGTTGACCTTTGTAACAGGGTGCCAGCAGCTGTCCGGCGTTGCCTGTCTTTTGGGAGCGGGGCAATGGGATATTGTTGCGTCCCGCGACTGAATTGGAAAATGCCAGCCTCATGGCTTGCGGTTAAAATCTGCTTTGACATCTGTGCTGTCCTTGTTCAGAGGTTGTCTCGAAGCCACGCACCGATACGTTCAATCGGACCGTGCGGCAGGGTGCGGGTCTGCCGTTCGGCTGGGTCATCATCATCAAGCCGGTTCACATGGATCAGCGCGCCAATCGCAGCTGCGTTGCCGGCGCTACTCGTGTCATTTGCCAAGCCGGTCACGCCAGTTGGCAGACCAATTGTTGTGGTCTTGCCAAGGCTGGTGCCGCAAAAATCGTTGAGACCGGTAAGTTGGCTCGCGCCTCCGGTCAGAATGAACCGGCTGCCCGCCGCATGCTGCATTTTCGAGGCTTCCATGCGACGCATCAACATCTCAATTATCTCGTCAATCCGGGGACGTATGATGGCGCTCAGCAGATTGCGCTCAATCATCTTGCCGCCGACTTCAATCATATCGCCCAGGCCAGGCAGTGTGATGTTGTCTGACTGGCCCATTTTCACCGCCTCTTTGAGCAGATCCGGTGCGGTTGCCAAAGTATCGATTGGCATGATTGATCCCTCAACAGCCTTCAGGCGCTCTGCATCGGCGATGGGGGTTGAGAGGATACGGGCAATATCCGTGGTGACATGATGCCCGCCAAGTGGAACGCTGTCGGCATAGATCAACTTGCCATCCATAAATGTCGCCATTGCAGTTGTCCCGCCGCCAAAATCAATCACGGTGCTGCCGAGGTCGCGCTCCTCTTCGCTCAGGCAGGCAACCCCAGCGGCATAACCGGCGTGGATGAAACGGTCCACCGACAGGTGGTTCAGCGCCAGCGCCTCCCGGAAGTTGGCAAGGCTCGTTCTGGCAGCTGACACTACAGTGTAGTCAACTGAGAGAACGCGCCCCCGCATGCCGCGGGGGTCTGAGATATCGCGCACCTCGTCCAGTCCATATTGAAGCGTCTGCATCTGCATCGGTTGATGCGTTCCCTCCGTTTGGCGGCTTGTTCCCCTATCCATGAGGCGGCGCATGTCACGACGGTTTACCGTATTGTCCGAAAGAGTGATTGTTTGTGTTTGAATGGACGAGGTGGGTTTGCCACCAGGCAGGACAATCGTCACCGAGGACATTGACAGGCCAGCTTCCCGCTCAGCAGTCTGCACGGTTTTGCCAATCACCTCGCTGATTGCCTCAAGGTCGCTGATTTCTCCCCCGCGCATGCCCGCAGAGGCGTGCGTCCCCTGACCAATGAGATGCAAACCTCCATGACGGTCAGGATCTGCGATCAAACAGCAGATCTTTGACGAGCCAATATCAAGAACGGCGAAGGGGCGACGATTGGTGCGGCTGCGGCGGAGCATCATCTCGGTCTCCTGGCTATGTTTTTATGGTTGTTCATGTGTTCTGACCCTCACCACGCACTGGGATATTTGGTTCGACGATCAGCTGTTCAGGAACACGCAGATCAATCACCGCCAAATCACGGCCAATAATCTTTTTCTTGTGGTCAACGACGGCTAGGCGCGCCCAAGCGGTGCTGGGGTCGGTCTCGGGAAGCCTGATATCAATGCCGTTGCGCAGATGCACATCCCATCTGCGGCCTGATTGATAGGTCACGGCCCAAACCTCGGCAAACAGCTCTGGTTCGGTTTTCAGAACATCAAGAATAAGACTGGCATTGGCTGCGGCACCGGTCCCGGCAACTACGGTCAGATGCGAAAATTCGGTGGGGTCGGCGCCCTCAATGATGGTGCCTGTCCGGTCGATTAACTCATGACCGTTGCGCGTTTGTAACAAGGCAAGAGGGATACGCTCGGTGATCGTGATTTTGATTGTTGACGGCATCAGTCGTTCGACAATCGCCGACTCAATCCAACCAATCTGCGTGAGATTGCGGTGCACGTCTGCAAGCGGGATGCCCAGCAGCGGTTGCCCCAGCTTGATGTCAGTTGCCGCGACCAGCATTTCTGTTGGCGTATGCGAGCGGCCAGTAACCTGAATATATCGCAGGTTCACACCCATCTCACCACTCAAGCGCACCAGATCACGGGTCAATTGGTCGCGTTCCGCGACACCGTAACCGGTGGTGATGGTTGCCGCGATCAGGACAATGGCAGAAACGAACAGCTTTACCTGGGGCAGGCGGCGCTGCTGCTTTGGTGTGGCTTCTGATGGCTGTCGGGATTTGCCTATCGATGGGATCAGTCGTCGCATTGGGCCATCTCCAGCAAATGATTGATCAGTTCTTCCCCCGACAGCCCAATGAAACGGGCTTGTTCGGGAACAAGTGAAGTCGCTGTCATCCCGGGAACGGTGTTGATTTCCAGCATGTAGAGCTGGTTGTTCTTCTCATCCCAGCGATAATCGGCGCGGATCACACCACGGCAGCCAAGTGTGCGGTAGGCGCGTTCGGCCCAATCGCAGGCCAGCAATGTCACCGGCTCGGGAATGTCAGCTGGCAGGATGTGTTGCGAGCCGCCTGCCGCATATTTGGCATCGAAATCATAGAACTCATTTTCCTGCTTGATTTCGGTGACACAGAGCGCAGTGCCGTCAAGGACCGTCACTGTGAGCTCACGCCCGGGGATGAAAGGCTCGCATATCAGTTGTGTCTCAAGGTCCCAATGGCTGCGCTTTGGTGCTTCATCACCTTCTTTGACAATCACTACGCCAACACTGGAACCATCATTGCGTGGCTTGATCACATGCGCTTGTGAGCTGTCTTGCGGGTAGACCCGGCTATCCTCAACCAACAGGAGGTCCTGCGGGACCATGATTCCGGCTATCGCCATCAAGCGTTTTGCCATGATTTTGTCCATGGCAATCGCTGATGCCAGCAGGCCACTATGCGTGTAGGGGATGTTCATGATGTTCAACAGACCCTGCACGTTACCATCCTCGCCAATCTGGCCATGCAGCGCGTTGAACACTCGTCCGGGGCTGATTTCGCGCAGCTTTGCCGGCAGATCACGGTCAACCTCGATCTCGACAGCATCCCAGCCAGCATTGCGGGCTGCCTGGCCACAGAAACTGGCAGACACCCGGCTTACCGATGCCTCCGAAGTCCAGCCTCCCATCAAAACGGCAACACGATCGGTGTTCATGAGACCGCTCCTTTGCTGTCATCTGAACGACCAACCCGCCGGATTTCCCAGCGTAGATCTGGGCCGCCGTTGGCGGTGACGCGGGCGCGCACATTCTCGCCGAGCGTTTCGATATCGGATGCGGTTGCATCACCTGTATTTATCAGAAAGTTACAGTGCTTTTCCGATACCTGGGCGCCACCAACGCAAAGGCCACGGCATCCAGCGCGATCAATTTCCTGCCATGCTTTGCCACCATCCGGATTGGCAAAGGTGCTGCCTCCTGTGCGCACACCGCGTGGCTGGGCATCGCCCCGGCTGGCGACAATTTCCTTCATACGGGCCTTGATCTTGCTGGTATCGCCCTGCGTTGCTTGCAGGGTGGCCGAAGTAAAAATCCAGTCGGCCGGTGCATCGGTATGGCGGTAGGCCATGCCTATATCGGCTGGCGTTGCGGTGATTGCGTTGCCTTGCCGATCAAAACCGTGCGCGGTAATCACGATATTCTTGAATTCGCCGCCATAGGCACCCGCATTCATCCGCAGGCCACCACCAATGCTACCCGGAATGCCAATCAGGAATTCCAAACCCGCAAGGCCAGCCTTTGCCGCATAGCGTGCAACCTCGGCATCAAGTGCACCGGTTTGTGCGGTGACGACGCTGCCTTCGTGACTGATTGCCTTCAATCCTTCGGTCACGCGAATCACAACACCAGCGACACCGCCATCACGAACCAGAAGATTCGATCCCGCGCCAACTGCGAGAATCGGGATATCCAACGGACAGGCGGCGAGAAAGGCGCCAAGGTCGCTGGCATCGGCTGGGCAGAAGATAACATCGGCTGGACCACCAACGCCAAACCAGGTGTGGCGCGCCATGGATGCCTGCTCGGCATAGTTACCGCGCACTTTTGGGAGACGATCAAGCAGGCTCATTGGCTTGTCTCCTGTCTTGCGGATAGGTGAATTTCCTCCAACTGTTCGGGTAACGCGGCTGCCCAATTGGTGATATCTCCGGCACCCAGACACATCACCAGATCACCCGGTTTGGTGCGGGCGGCGATTTCAGCTGCCAGATGTGCGGGTGATTCCAGCGCTGCGGACCCCTTGTGGCCATGGTCTCGCAAACCATTTACCAGACCCGTCTTATCGGCGCCCTCAATCGGTGTCTCGCCAGCGGCATAAACATCGGCGACAAGCACCTCGTCAGCGTCATTAAAACAGGCGCAGAAATCAGCAAACAGGTCAGACAGGCGGCTGTAGCGGTGTGGCTGGACGACGGCGATCAACTTATTCTCAGCGCAGAGCATCCGTCCTGCCTGCAACGCTGCCTTGATCTCGACAGGGTGATGTCCGTAATCGTCAATTACGGTGACACCTTGGCTAACGCCTTTCTTATCAAACCGGCGTCCCACACCACCGAATTTTGCCAAGGTCTCGATGATGCGCTCCGGGGCAACACTCATTTCCAGCGCTACGGCGATTGCCGCGAGGCAGTTCTGTGCATTGTGGTCGCCGAGCATTGGCAGATGGACGTCGTTCATACGTTCCAGACCGTCACAAATCCTGTCTGACAGCTGAACGTCGAACACCATTGACCCATCTTCGGAGCGCACATTTACCGCACGGACATCGGCGTTCGCCGCTGAGCCATAGGTGATAATCCGACGGTCCTTGATTCCGGCCATCATCCGTTGCACGGCGGGATGGTCTATACACAGGGTGGCAAAGCCATAGAAGGGAATAGACGACACGAAATTTAGGAACGCCTGTTCCAGCGCCTCATAACTGCCATGATGATCGAGATGTTCCGGGTCGATGTTTGTCACCACGGCAACGGTCGGGTTCAGCTTGGCAAAAGAACCGTCGGATTCATCCGCCTCGACCACCATCCATTGGCCCTTGCCAAGCCGGGCATTGCTGCCCCAGCCAGTGATGATGCCGCCATTGACCACGGTGGGATCAATGCCCGCGCTATCGAGCAAAGTCGCCACCAGCGAGGTCGTGGTTGTCTTGCCATGTGTACCAGCAACCGCGACTGACCAGCGCAGGCGCATCAATTCACCAAGCATTTCCGCTCGGTGGACAATGGGCAGAAAGCGTTCACGTGCCGCCATTACCTCAGGGTTATCGGGTCTTATTGCGGTTGAGGTGACGACGATCGAAGCGTCCCCGAGATTATCTGCACTCTGGCCACACATCACCGGAATGCCCTTAGCCCTTAGGCGCTTCACATTGGCATTGTCGGACATGTCACTTCCCTGCACCTGATATCCCATTTCAAATAGAATCTCGGCGATGCCGCTCATGCCGATGCCACCAATCCCGGTGAAATGCAGGGTACCAATCGAGAGGGGCAGTTCGCTCATGACTGGCCTCCTGAAATGCCATGGGTTGGCTGCTGGCTATTATTGTCACCAAGTGCCAGCGCATAATCCGCAATCGCCTTGGCAGCATCTGGCATTGCCAGCTTTCGGGCGTTATGGCCCATCTGCGCTAATTGTTCGCCATCTCCAAAAAGAGTGCTGATATCGGCAGCAAGGCTGACGGCGTCCAGTTCGGCTTCGGAACGGCACAGGCCGCCGCCAATATTGGCCAGCTGGTGGGCGTTTGCTGTTTGGTGATCGTCCATTGCGCTCGGCAATGGAACAAGAATGGCTGCTCGTCCTGCCGCCGCCAGTTCGGCAACGGATGAGGCACCAGCCCGACTGATTACAAGATGGCTGTTGGCCAGAATATCTGGAATGTCATCAAAGAATGGTTCCACTGTCGCACTCACCCTAAGTTCCCGGTAGGTTGCGCGCAGATTGTCAAGTTGCTCGGGGCGGCATTGCTGAGTCAGGCGGAGGCGCGATCGGATGCTGGCGGGCAGGGCGGCGATCGCTTCGGGCAGCAAGTCAGCAAAAATCCCGGCGCCGAGGCTGCCGCCAAGAACTGTGAGCTGAAGCGGTGCATCCAGGGCAATGCTGTTTGGCTTGATATTGAAAAAGGCCTGCCGTACGGGCATGCCGCCGGTAAAGCAGTTTACATCCTGAGGCAGATTGGCTGTTTGCTGCCAGCTTAGCGCAAGATGTCCGGCGCGACCGGCCAGCATCTTGTTTGCTCTGCCGAGATAGGCATTCTGCTCATGCACCATTGTCGGTATCCGCAGTAGTGCCGCTGTCAACAATGGTGGAAATGAGGGATACCCGCCAAAACCAATCATCGCCGCAGGCCGTCTCATCACCAGCTGCAGCAGCGATTTCACCGCGCCGCCGGACAACAGCAACAGTGCCCGTAACCGGCGTAATAATCCCTGTTGGAATGGCGAGGCTGCGGCGATGATTGTCTGAGGAACTCCGGTGACCATGCGGGCGCCGCGCCCGTCGGTAAACAACAGCGTGGTGTGGCCCTCTGCCTGCAATCGTTCGGCGACTGCCAGTGCAGGAAAGACATGACCACCTGTACCGCCGGCAGCGAGGCAAATGAATTTGCCGGTTTCAAGCCCGCCTGTCATCGTGCCGCCCCCTTCGCCTCTGTTGTAGAGTCAACAGACAAGGTTTCACTGCCGGTGCGATAACGCGAAAACGTAGACCAGGAATTGCGCCGCCGCGTCAGTGCCAGCAACAAGCCCATGGTCAAGCCGCTTGCCAGCAAAGAGGAACCGCCATAGCTGACAAAAGGCAGGGTCATGCCTTTGGTTGGGATAAGATCGACTGATGACGCCATATGGATGGCTGCCTGTACACCAATCTGCATAACCAGACTGGAGGCGGCGATCAGGCAGAACAGCCCTTCATCTGAAAGCGCTCTGGCAAAGCCTCGCATGACGATGAAGCCATAGATGCCGAGCAGCACAAGACAGGCGAGCGCACCATATTCCTCAGCTGCCACCGCAAAGATGAAATCTGAATGAGCATCGGGAAGATGCAGCTTTACTGTGCCATCGCCGGGACCGACGCCGAAGATTCCTCCCTCGGCGAAGCTCTGGCGGGCGCGTTCCACCTGCCACGATCCCCCCTCGAAGAATTTGTTGATCCGCAATGTTACGTGGTCGAGATTGAGGTAAGCGACATAGAGGGCAAGCGGTGCCACAGCGACTGCGCCAATGACAAACAGCATGGGCATACCGGCAAGGAACATCTGAAAGCCCCAGGTCAGGACGATCACCGCTGTCATGCCGATATCGGGTTGCAGCACCAGAATTGTTACAAGGCCAGCCAACAGTGCGGTCGAATAGATCCAGCCGGGAAAGTCCTCTCCCTCACGCCACAGGGTCAACAACCATGCTGAGACGATGGCGAAAAGTGGTTTCGCAAATTCAGATGGTTGCAGATTGAAACCGAACAGGGTGATCCATCGTGTTGCGCCTTTGATCTCGCTACCGGCAACAATGGCCATGATCATCAGGCCAATAACGCCGGCAAGTCCCACCAGCGAAAGTGCCCGAATTGGACGTGGCTCAAGCATAGAGACTGTGATCATCACAGCCAGTGACGGCATGATGTACAGCAGTTGCCGCACCATGAAATGTTGTGACGGCAAGTTAATCAAATTTGCCACTGCTGGTCCGGCTGCCATTACAAGCAGAGCTCCCAGCACCATCAGGATCAGCGCCCCGGCAAGCAGCCATTTGTCAACGGTCCACCACCAAGTGCCAACAAGTGAGCGGTCAGTGCGGTCAAGCATGGGCACCACCCGTGCCTGTTCCACCTACAGACGCTGCCAGTTGCCGGGCAATGCCGGTAAAAGCATCGCCTCTCGCGGCAAAGCTCTCAAACTGGTCAAAAGAGGCGGCGGCCGGTGCCAGCAGCACGGTCGCGGCAATGCCGCCTGCCCAGGCATCGGCGAAGGCGGCGGTAGTCGCTGCGCGAAGGTCACCATGCTCTGTTGCTGGACAGCGCCCTTCAAGTGCGCTGGCAAAAACCGGAGTTGACTCGCCGATCAGATAAGCGCTGGTCACATGCTCAAGTGCCTGTACCGCTGCGCCAATGCCGTCCTCTTTCGCAAGGCCGCCCGCAACCCAGTAGATATTTTCAAAGGCTTGCAAAGCCCGCGCCGCTGCCACCCCATTGGTTGCCTTTGAGTCATTGACAAAGGTAATCGGGCCGGCGCTGGCAACATGCTGCAACCGGTGGGGCAGGCCGGCAAAACTTTCCATACCCTGATCAATGATGGTTGTGGAAACACCAAGCTGGCGTAGCACAAGGGCTGCGGCAGCGGCATTTTCCGCATTATGCGCACCGGTCAGTGCTGGACAGGCGGCGATGCTGGGTGGAGCGTCATTGCTGCGGGCAATCTCAACTGGATGGCCTTCGGCGGTCCATGCCATTGCAAGGCTGCGTACATGCCCGTCACCGTCTCCCAGTATGGCCAATCCTCTGCCGTCAAGTGCCTTTAGAATTCGCGCCTTTGCCTTGACATAGCCATCCATGCCGCCATGTCGGTCAAGATGGTCGGGACTGATGTTTAGCAACACACTCATATCCGTGCGCAGCGATGGAGTTGTCTCCAGCTGGTAGGATGACAGCTCCAGCACGATCACACCGTCTGGACCGGGATCATCCATTTGACACGAAGCGTCACCGATATTGCCGCCAACTGCGGCAGGAATTCCTGCCACATTCAGGCAGTGACCGATCAGCGCGGTGGTTGTTGATTTTCCATTGGTTCCGGTAATCCCAACAATGCGCGCTGATGGCTGTGCCAGCATCGCGATTTCTATCTCACTGACCACATTGACATCATGATCGGCGGCCAGCTTTGCCGCTGGATGCGGTTCCGGGTAAGCGTGCGCGATCCCGGGGCTAATCACCATAAGATCAATCTCGGCCCAGGGCCACTGTGACCATGGGCGCAGATGTGCCCCCTCTGGAAGCCGTTTGGGTATATTATGGTCATCAGCCATAAACACGGTGGCATCTGCCGCCAACAAGGACGCCGCGGCGGCGAGACCGGACTTGCCGAGGCCAAGAACCCCAACAATCTTTCCTGTCATCTGTGTCGGTATCAACATCGCCTCACATCCCCTCAGCGCAGCTTCAGTGATGACAGGCCAGCCAGTGCCAGCACGACAGCAATGATCCAGAACCGGATGACAATTGTGGATTCGGCCCAACCCTTGCGCTCAAAATGATGATGCAGCGGAGCCATCAGGAAAATTCTTTTGCCGGTCAATTTGAAGGAGGCGACCTGCAAAATTACCGACAGGGTTTCCACAACGAACAGACCGCCGGTAATGGCGAGGACAAGCTCGTGCCGTGTGGCAACGGCAATTGCGCCAAGTCCTCCGCCAAGCGCCAACGATCCGGTATCGCCCATAAACACCTTCGCTGGTGGTGCGTTGAACCACAGAAAGCCCAGTCCGGCGCCGATTAGCGCGCCGCACATCACCGCTAGGTCACCTGTGCCAGGGACATAGTTGATTTGCAGATAGGCAGAAAAATTGCTGTTGCCGACCAGATAGGCAATCAAGCCAAAACAGGCGGCAACGATCATCACCGGAACGATGGCGAGCCCGTCAAGCCCATCTGTCAGATTGACTGCATTTGAGGAGCCAACAATCACCAGCATCGCGAAGGGGACATATAGCAGCCCCATCGTTAGCAGATTATCCTTCAAGAATGGCACGGCAATGCCGTAGCGCAACTGGTCTGGTGATAACTCAATCAAAACCAGTGTGACAAAGAAAGACGCCAGCAATTGCAGGCCAAGTTTCATCCGTCCTGACATGCCGTTATGTGACCGACGGCGCAACTTCATCCAGTCATCAACGCTGCCGATAACACCAAAGCTGAGGGCAATGGCCAAAACTGGCCACAGATAGGGGTTTGAGAGTGGCATCCACAGGATTGTCGACATCGCAAACGCGCCGAGTATGAGTAGCCCACCCATGGTTGGGGTCCCAACTTTGGTGATTAGATGTGACTCCGGCCCGTCATCACGGATCGGCTGGCCCTCGCCCTGATTGGTTTTTAGCCAGCGGATCATCATTGGTCCGAACATCAGGCTCAAAATCAGCGCGGTTATTGTCGCGCCACCTGTGCGAAAGGTGATGTAGCGGAAAAGATTGAAGGGCTGAAATTCAGCGGCCAGAGGCACGAGCAGGTCAGGCAGCATGGAACTCTCCCTCCTGTGGGTTGGCGCGTCTGGCACCGTCTGTCGTGTCTTCGGGCGGTGGGGCCAACTCGTTAATGAGTGAATTGGCGATACGGTGCGCGCCTGACCCATTCGACCCTTTTATAAAGATCCGATCATGTGGCTGAATAAGGCCGGCAAGCAGACTGAGCGCCTGCTCACTGTCATTGGCAGGATGACAGGTTACTGCCGGACAGGCGGTCTCCAATGCCGTTGCCATTTGGCCCATTTGCGGGCCAAGGACAATCACATCACGCGGCGCAAGCGATGTCAGTAGTGGCACAAGCGCATCATGCGCCGCGGCGGTGCCATCCCCTAGTTCAAGCATATCGGAGAGCACTATTATGTCCGGCGGCGTGTCGGCAAGCCCAGAGAGTGCTGCCGCCATCGAGGCAGGACCTGCATTATAGCTGTCATCAACAAGCGTTACCGGTTGGTGTGCGAATATCCCGTGATGCTGTGCGCCGCGCCCCGGCAGATCAGAAAAATCTTCCAGATGGCTGGCAGCCTCCCTCACATCAAGGCCCAGAGCCTCGATCACTGCCAGAATACCAAGTGCGTTCAGCGCCCAATGAGGTGCCGCCATGCCAAGTGTGAAGGTAAGGGGAATGCCGGCGCAATCGGCTTCTATTTTCTGACTGTTTTGGGCTGTGTCATTGGACAAGAGGCAGAATTCAGCATCATTTCCGGTGCCAAAGCTGATGATCCGGCCAGCACCCGCCAGCTTGGCGCGGCGTGACAAATCATCGAAGAATTCATCATCCCGGTTCAGGACGGCAACACCAAGTCCGCACAGACCATCAAAGATCTCCGCCTTTGCAGCAGCAATCTCGGCAAGTGAGGTAAAGAAGCCGGCATGCGAGTCAGCAATGCGAGTGATAAAGGCAATGTCGGGTCCGGCCATGAGGCTGAGATCGGCAATTTCACCAGGCGCGTTCATTCCCATTTCCTGAATGGCGACGGGGGCATCTGCAGGCAATGCGGCGAGCGTCAGTGGAACGCCAACATGGTTGTTGAAACTGGCTTTGTTGGCATGGCAGCCGCCCATACGTCGCAGAATATGCGCCAGCATTTCCTTGCTACCGGTTTTGCCGACCGATCCAGTAATGCCAACCAGACGGCCACCTTTTAGTTGATGGGCAATTCGTCCCATAACCGCAAGATCGCCAAGTGCCTGCAGGCTGTCACCGACCAGAATCTGTATGCAGCCGCTGGCCTGGAGCGCAGAGTCTTCAATGATACGCGATACCAGTGCCGCCGCCGCCCCATTTTTTGCGGCATCAACAACAAAGTCGTGGCCATCAGCATGGGCGCCGGGTAGGGCGACAAAGAGACTGTCCTCGCGGCACCTACGGCTATCAATAGTAATGTCGGTGATGATGAAATCAGTGCTTTGCCCAGCGGTAACATGGCCGCCGGCCCGGGCCAGAATTTCAGTTGCATGAAGCGCTGTCTTGGTCAGGTTATCAGTCATCATCCACCGCCTGCGTCTGCCGCTTGGATCTGACGTGCATCGATCAATGTTGAAATGGCATTATGGGCGACATTAGCATCGCTGAAGGGCAGGGTTTCATCGCCGATAAGCTGTACAGTCTCGTGGCCTTTGCCAGCGATCAGCAGCACATCACCATTTGCAAGCTCACTAATGGCGGTGGCAATAGCCCTGTCCCGGCCAGCAATTTCCACAGCGTTGGGGCAGGTGGTGATGATCGCGCTACGAATGGTGCTGGCATCCTCAGAACGTGGATTATCATCTGTCACAAATATCACGTCGGCACCGGCATTTGCGATCTCGCCCATCATCGGGCGCTTACCGGGGTCGCGATCGCCGCCGCAGCCAAACAACACCACAAGCCGGCCAGTAACCTCTGGCCGCAGTGCTGCCAATGCTGCTGCAAGCGCATCTGGCGTATGCGCATAATCGACAACGATCTGCGCTCCATAAGGATGTCCAGATACCGTCTGCATGCGGCCGGTTGCCGCCTTGAGAAAGGCGATGGCATGCAGGGAGTCCTGCAGGGGCAATCCGCTCATATGACCCATGATTGCTGCGGTCAATGCGTTCATTGCCTGAAAGGTGCCAGACAGTGCCAGCGGAATGTGCCAATCATCATCACAGTGGCTGACCAGCATCTGCAACAGGCCAGCGACTGGCTCAATCTTGATAATTCGGAAATCGGCATCCTTGGCAAAGCCGAGCGTCACCAACACGCGCGGCGTGGCCGTGTCGGCGGCAATCATCTCGGCGAGCTTGCGGCCATAGGGATCATCAATGTTGATTACCGCGACGCCGGCGTGCATTAGAATGTCGGTGAACAGCCGTGCTTTCGCCGCGAAATAGGTATCCATATCATGGTGATGGTCGAGATGGTCACGGGTCAGATTGGTAAAGGCCGCGACATGAATATTCAGACCGTCAAGCCGATATTGCTCCAGCCCATGGCTGCTCGCCTCTAGCGCCAGATGGGTGATGCCGGCACTTGCCAGTACATGCAGGTTGCTGTGCAGGCTGATTGCGTCAGGTGTTGTTAGCGATGGCAGGTCAATCATCTTGCCCTTGAGTTTGCGTGTATCTGTTCCTTGCGCCCCCAACGTGCCGAGTGAGGCCGCGTCCCAGGTGACACGTTTCCATATCTGGCGCAGAAACTCCGCGGTTGAAGTCTTGCCGTTAGTGCCGGTGACAGCGGCGATCATTGATGGTTGACGTGGCCAGAATTTGGCAGCGGCTCTTGCAAGCACCCGCCGGGGATTGGCGGTCTGGATGACGGGTGTGCCGGCCTGCCTGAGTGCGTCCAGCTCATCATCCAGATCGCGGTTATCGGTGATAACTGCGATGGCGCCTGCATCCACGGCATGCTGGCAAAATTGCCGTCCATCGGATTTTGTTCCGGCGATAGCAAAGAACAGATGGCCAGCACGAATTTTTCGCGAGTCTTCGCTCAACCCGGTCACAGCGAGGTCGCCGGTGATCGCTGGCAGCGTTGTTTCAGTCAGGCTTTTTGGCAGCAGTTCAGAAAGTCGCAAGAGTTTTTTTCTCCTCTCCAATCTGCAAATCAACGCGAAGTTTTTGGCGAATTTCCGGCGATTCTTCGTCAACAGGAAGAATGCCAAGCAGCGGAGCTGCCTGTTCGACGATGCGCTTTACAGCTGGTGCAGCCACCCAGCCACCCGTGGCGTAGCCATAGGATTTTTTCTGTCCCTTTGGCTCATCAACCATCACCGCCAGAACGTAGCGTGGGTCATGCACTGGAAAGGTGGCGACAAAAGTTGCCAAATTGGCCTTCTTGTCATAGCCGTTACCAAGAATTTTTTCGGCGGTGCCCGTCTTGCCGCCGACCATATAGCCGGGCGCCTCGGCAAAGTTGCCGGTGCCATCAGGGTGCGAGACAACGAGCCGCATCATCGAACGGACATTGCGCGTGGTCTCAGCGGAGAAGACGCGGGTCTTGATTGGATTGTCCCCGGTCTGCCGTTTGAGCAGTGTTGGCGTTACCCATAAGCCATCGCCACTTGCAGCGCCAACTGCGCTGGCTAGATGCACGGGTGAGATAGAAATGCCGTGACCGTAGGAAACAGTCATCGTCTCAATTCGTTTCCACTGTCGTGGGGTCAGTGGACGTCCGATTTCGGGCAACTCGAGGGGGAGATGGTCAAGCAGCCCAAGCTTTTCCATAAACAGGCGCTGTGTTTGAGGACCGATCGCCTCAGCCATTTTTGCCGATCCAATGTTCGAGGAATAGACGAGAATTTCAGAAATGTTCAAGGGTCGCTTATAGACATGAAAATCATTGATTGTGAAACGCGCGACACGGAGTGGCTTCGCCACATCATATGTCTGACCCATGCGAACAGCCCCTGTCTCGAGGGCGATGGCCGTGTTCAGCACCTTGAAGGTGGAGCCCATTTCGTAAAGCCCTTTGGTGGCGCGGTTGAAGCGCGCATCTGCGCTGATCTTGCCAAGATGGTTAGGATTGAAATCTGGCAATGACACCATTGCCAAAATCTCGCCACTCCTGATGTCGAGCAGCACGCCAGCGCCGCCAATTGCCTCAAAATCATTGATTTGGCTGGATATTTCCTTCGCAAGAATGGCCTGCATCCCAATGTCGATCGACAGGGTGACATCATTGCCGGCCAGCAGCTGTGCCTCCATTGATTTTTCCACGCCAGCAATGCCGTGATTCTGTGTATCGACCTGGCCAAGAATATGCGCCGCCGCGTTGCCACGTGGATAGGCGCGTAGCATGCCGTCACGGAAATTGATGCCGGGAATGCCGAGGCCAAGAATGGCGGCGTGCCGCTCCGGGGTAAGTTTGCGGTCAAGCTCGACGTAACGGGCGTCTTTCTGCAGCAGTCTGGTCAGACTGGCCTCGTCATGATGTGCGATCAGCGGGGCAAGCTGAAGGGCTGCCTCAGTCACATCCATGATTTCGCTGGGATCGGCATGCAGCACAGTCATCGGTAGATTGGTCGCCATCAACCGGCCACGGCGATCAAGAATCTGGCCACGCTCGGTGGTGCCGGCAAGTGGAACCGGGCTGACGCTGGCGGCTTCCGTGGCTGTTGCCAGTGTGACGATGCGAACACCGATGGTGATGAACACGGCCAGTGCAATGAAACAACTGGCGACAAGCCGGCCCTCGGCGATGCGTCTTGATTTTGCAGGATCGGGACGGTCCGGAAAAACCAGACTCCGCGCCGCCAGCAAACTTTGTTTCATCCTGTTCTGGGTTATCTCGGTCTTGGTCATGGCTGTGTGGCCCCCGACCCGGAGATTTCCCTGAACAGGTTCAGTTCAGGGGCGATGCTGTCACCGGCGGCTGGTTTCATTTGCCCCGGCCCGACAGCACGATCCTTGAATTGTGGGATCAGCCGCATCGGGATTGCATCAATTGGGAGCACCCGGTCTCTGGCGATCGGGCGCATGCCGAGCAAGCGATCAGATAATTCCATGACGCGCTCCGGACGAGAGAGATATGCCCACTCGGCCTCAAGAACGGCGATTTCCCGTTTGGTCTTGCGGATATCGGACTCCAGCGCGGCAAGTCTGTCCTCACGGATATCGATGCCGGTCTTGACCTGATATAGGATGGTGCCAAGCGTAGCCAGAAAGAGAGCGCACAACAGAATGATCCGCATGATCTAGCCCCTCCCTGCTTGATGGGGGGCGTCATGATTGGCCGCGATGGTAGGCGCAGCGGTGCGACGGGCGACACGCAGCTTTGCTGACCGCGCACGTGTGTTTTCTGCCTGTTCGCTGGCGCTTGGTACAACCGCTTTGCGGCTCAACAATTCAAAAGTGGGGGCAGGCCCATCGATGTCGGGCATGTGGCGTGATGGCCTCGCCGCGGCCTGACTGCGCGCTGTGAGGAAGCGTTTAACAATCCTGTCCTCAAGTGAGTGAAAGGACACCACAGCCAAAATGCCGCCCGGCTTTAGCATTGCCTCGACGGCGACAAGGCCTTCCGTCAACTCGTCAAGCTCGCGGTTGATATAGATGCGCAATGCCTGAAAGCTGCGTGTCGCCGGGTCGATTTGCCCAGGCCGTTTGGCTGGCATAACCGCGTGGATGATCGCTGCCAATTGGCTGGTGGAGGTGATGGGATATTCCCTGCGGGCGCTAACAATCGCCTTGGCAATGCGCCGTGACGCCTTTTCCTCACCATAATCCCACAGAATCTGCGCCAGCATTCGCTCATCTGCCTGCATCACAACATCTGCCGCGCTGTCACCGCTTTTTGACATCCGCATGTCTAGCGGCCCATCAGTGCGAAAAGAAAAACCTCGCTCGGGTTGGTCTAACTGAGTCGAGCAGACACCGAGGTCAAAGGCCGCGCCATCCAGTTCAGTTTCAGGGTCAAGCAGGCTGATCATTTCCGAAAAACAACCCTCGACAAGCGAAAAGCGACCTGCGAATTCGGCAAGCATGGGCTGGCCACGCCGGATCGCATCGGGATCGCGGTCAATGGCGATCACCTTACAGTCAGCTGCTTCGAATAGCGCCCGACTGTAGCCACCATTTCCAAAGGTGGCATCAAGATAGATGGCATTATCCGCTGGGGTCAGCGCTGCCACCACCTCGCGCAACAGAACCGATTGGTGGAGCGCCTGATGGTGAAGCTGCTGTTCTGGCATCACTGGGCTCCGCTGTCAGGCTCGCGCCGGTGCGCGCCAAGTCGCAGGCTTGGAAGGCCGCTTGTCTTGGCACGGCTGCGCGCATCTGCCTCGCGCGTGCGGTACCGGTCAGGCAGCCAAATCTGGAACGACCGGCCGATGCCAGCATAGAGTGCCACATCCTGTAGCTCGGCAAAGCTGATGAAATCAGCCGACAGCATGATGCGGCCCTCGCTATCCAGCTTCATTTCCTGGGCGCTGGACAGCATTGTCTGTAGGGTTGCCACCTCAGCCGAGAGACTGTCCATACTGTCAATGGCGTCGACAATTTGACCGATCCGTTCCGGCCCGCAGCCCTCAAGGCATGGCTCGGTCAGGGATTTGAAAAGATAGAGCGGATCACGACGACGCTCCAGCACTGATCGGAAAGGCGCCGGCACCGAAAGGCGCCCCTTTTTGTCAATGCGGTTTTCAAATGTGGATAGAAATAAATCCACGTGCCTGTCCCCAAATTTTCCGCCCTCTCGGGCCTGCTCCAGCGGTGGGGTGAACTGCCTCTACGGCCTGTGTGTCCCCTTCACCGGTGTTTCCTCTTTCCCGTTTTTGGCTCTGGGCCTGCTTTCTAGCCATCTTGCAGCTGTTGACATCAACGCTGCCTGCGGCCGAACGCAGGACCCCAAACTTAAAATGGGATATTATGGGATATCATGGGAATTTGTGGAGGTCAATGGGTTAACACTGTTTTCTCATGGGAAAAGCCAATGGTTTCAATAGTTTAATTTCATTATTCAACATCATTATATAACATATTGAAAATCAATGATGTTCTGTTTTTGTACTATTTTGAGAGATATATTTGCCAGCTAAAGGGTCAGCAAGACAGGTTTCTGCCTGTTACAACTTTGGATTTTCGCTCATTACATCAGCCGATGAACAGATGCTCGCTGGTTTCTGGCTTGTCGTTTTGCCAGGCGATGGCAAAGCCTGATCTCTGTGTCGTCTTTTCTTGCTGAAAGAGGAGGGCAGATCAGTTCCGGACCATTATTCAACCCGCACATGGCGCTGGCGGGGTGGTGTGACACCACAACCGCAAAAGGTGAATTTCTGGCAACTTTTATCACGTTCCGGTGAGTTTGCGTCGTTGTCGGCCTTTACCACCAGCCTGTGCATTGACGGCAAATCTTACCCGCTGGGCTAATTGATGATCTGGAGTGAGCGTGGATGCGACCATGCAACCGGAAAATGTGGGAGAGGCCCGGCGGAAAAGGCAAATTGGATGAAGCTACATAAAGCATTGATTAGATCATCGCTTGGTTGTCGGTTTGTCGGCCTGCTGCTGGCAAGCCTGATTGCTGGATTGATGCTGACCATACGCTGGTCACGCAAGGACCAGTCCCACATCGCTGCTTTCCTTGCTGAACAGGAAGGTGTGATCATGGTGTTTTGGCATGAACGGACCTTGGCCATGCCGTGGCTTTGGCCACGACAGTTTCCGCTCTATGCGCTGCAATCTCCACATGCCGATGGTCGAATGATGGCGCATGTAATTGGCTGTTTTGGTTTGCGCACGGTGTGGGGCTCTTCAAATCGCCAGCCCCGGGCCGGGTTGCGGGGTCTGATGCGGGTCCTGCAGGATGGCAAATCTGTCGCGTTGACGCCTGATGGGCCGCGGGGTCCGGCGCGCTGTGTGGCGGTGGGGCCGGTAGCGCTGGCACAGATTACCGGCAAGCCGATCGTGCCGTTTTGCTGGGCAACCAGACGCCACTGGCGCGCGTCAGGCTGGGACCAGATGTTTGTGCCGAAGCCTTTTTCGTCCGGCCGCTTTGTGATGGGTGCGCCGCTGCATGTTGGGCGCGGTGACGGACGCGCCGCCGACCGGCAGATATTGGAAACAGCACGTCGTCAGCTTGATGCGGCGCTGAATGAACTCGGTGATCAGGCAGCGGCCCTTGCTATGGGGCAGATGTGGCCATTGGTCAGTACGGCGAAAGAGCCTATCATCTCTAGGCAGACCAAGCCAAAATGAGGCCGTCACATCAGGGCAAAACAGCAAAACAGCAAGACACTCCAAGATGTGAAAAGACAGGGAAATTTGATCAAGGCACCCCCGTCAAAAGCGTCGCGTTATCAGATCTATAAGCTGTCAGATGGCCTGTAAGCCGGGTTCTGTGTCCCGCCTGCATGACGCAGAGGGTGATGACCATTCATCTAGTGCGGGCTGTTGCCAGCCGCCTCAAGCGACCTACCCGGACATCAGTGCAGGATCGCACCAGCCGCACGCGGCATGTGTCCCTACATGGTCTTGCTCCGGATGGGGTTTACCATGCCCAGCCTGTTACCAGCCTGGCGGTGCGCTCTTACCGCACCTTTTCACCCTTACCAGCATACGTCCCGTGGGGCGTATGGGCGGTTTGTTTTCTGCGGCACTTTCCCTGGGGTCACCCCCGCCGGGCGTTACCCGGCATCCTGATCCTGTGGAGCCCGGACTTTCCTCTCCCACCGGATTTCTCCGTTGGTGGCAGCGGTCATCCAGCCATCTGACAGCAGCATAAGTTTAGAGGTGGCAGGGCCGACGGGTCAAGGCTGTGCGTCGCTGTCAGATGCCAGCGCCTCGGCGCGTTCAGCGACCTCGAGCCATTGTGTTTCCTTCTCATCTTTCTTCGCTTGCGCGGTGGCGAGCGCCGCTGCGGCCTGATTGAATTTTTCCGGGTCGGTGGTGAACAGCGTAGGGTCGGCCATCGCCGCCTCCAGCGTGGCAATGGCGGCGGCTAGTTGTTCGATCTCGTCTGGCAATCTGTCGAGTGCATGCTGATCGCGAAAGGTGAGGCGGACAGGGCGGTTTGCCGCCTTTGTCCCTTTGGCGTCCCCCTTGTTGGCACCGGTGCCTTTTGTTGTCTTGCTTCCTGTTTTTCGGCCAGCCTTTCTCCCGGTTTGGTCACCGGCCCTTGCAATTTGCCGCGCTTGTGTGGCCTTCCGGCGCTCCAGATAGTCTGAATACCCACCGGCATGGCTGACCACCCTCGCATCACCCTCAAAAGCCAGCAATGCAGTCACTGTTCGGTCCAGAAAATCGCGGTCATGGCTGACAATCAGGATGGTGCCGTCATAATCGGCAATTACCTCCTGCAATAGCTCAAGCGTTTCCAGATCAAGATCATTAGTCGGTTCGTCAAGCACAAGAAAATTGTGGCTTTGAGCGAATAGCTTGGCCAGCAATAGCCTGTTCTGTTCACCGCCTGACAGGGTCGATACCTTCTGTGTCATCTTGTGATCATCAAACATGAAATCGCGCAGATAGGCGGTTACGTGCTTGGTCTGGCCCGCAACCTCAACTGTATCACCCGTGCCACCAGTCAGAATTGTCCAGGGCGACGCCGTCCGGTCGAGAGTTTCGCGCCGCTGGTCAAAATAGGCGTGCAATAGCCCAAAACCCTCGCGTACGCGCCCGCTATCCGGTTGCTGTAATCCCAGAAGGATGCGTACCAGCGTTGATTTGCCGATGCCGTTCGGCCCAACAATTCCAATGCGGTCACTACGCCGGACCAGCAAATTGAAATGATTGAGAAGCTGGCGGCGGGTTGCCTCACCATTTGTGGTGGCTGTCTTGGATGTTGTCGCCGGCACGGATGCGGACAGGTCAATGCCCTCAAGCACCATTTGTCCACCGCCCTCTGCAGGGCCTGTTTCCATGCGCATGGCGCGCTGCGTGATGCCGCCCGACTTTGCCCGCTCGCTGCGCAGTGACGCCAATTCGCGCAACCGTCCCTGATTGCGCTTTCGGCGGGCGGAAATGCCTTCGCGTGACCATTTGGTCTCGCTTGCAATACGGCGGTCCATTTTATGCAGCACGACTGCCTCTTCGGCGAGAATGCCCTCGGACCAATCGTCAAATTCGCCAAAATGGCCATCACGGCGGCGCAACTTGCCCTGATGCAGCCAGATGATGCCTGTCCCCAGATTGCGCAAAAAGGCGCGGTCATGGCTAACAACCAGCAGGGCGCCCCGGTGTTGCCGCAACAGATCCTCCATCCATTCGATGGTTGGCAGGTCCATGTGATTTGTTGGTTCGTCAAGCAGGAGAATATCGGGTTCGGTGTATAGCGCCCGGGCCAGCGAAACCCGCCGTGCCTCGCCACCCGATAGCCCGTCACTCATTCGATTGGGGTCCAGCCCCATCCGCATCAGGATTGCTTCTGCCTGGTGCGTTGGCACCGGCCGACCAGCGGCGTCAGCATCATAGCCGGCAGTGACAATGGCGCGCAGCGTCATGCCCGGATGAATTTCAGGAGCCTGAGGCAAGTAGGCAATTTGCGTACCGGGTGCGACCCACAGGCTGCCCTCATCCATTTCACCATGTCTGGATAATAGTTTCATCAAGCTGGATTTGCCGGCACCATTTCGCCCTACAAGAGCCAGCCTGTCGCCAGCATGAAGCGCGAGGTCGGCACCGCGAAGCAGCCAGCGATCGCCAAGGTTGATCCCGCAATCGGCGATGGTCAGCAGGGGCGTCGGCATGGTCAGCCAAGTCCTCGCTGGCGGGCGATGCTGTCATAGGCAGCGTTGATTTTCGCCAGCTTGTCGGTGGCCACCTTGATGAATTCCTCAGGCATACCCTCGGCGATCAGTTTGTCCGGGTGGTTGGCGCGCACAAGGTCGCGCCAGCGGCTGCGCAAATCCGCATCGCCAATATCCCGGTCAACGCCAAGCACCTCATAGGGTGTAGGGCCAGCCTCGCCATGCAGCGCCATCAGCCGCGCGAAATCTGTCTCGGAAAAGCCAAAAATCTCTGCCACGGTTGAGAGATATTTGGCCTCAGGGGGTGTCACAGCGCCGTCTGATCTGGCGATGTGAAATAATAGATCAAGCAATTGCTCGAGAATTGGTGCGCGCTCGTCAAACAGCTTGGCGACCTGTTTCGCATAGCTCTCAAAACCATCTGGCGTTTGCCGCGCCAAATCCCAGAACTTGCCAACCTGGCTGACCTCGGTTTGGGGTATGTGAACACGTTGGCGAAAGGCTGAAATCTCATCATGAGTCACCACACCATCGGCCTTGGCCATTTTCGCAGAGAGGGCGATCACCGCGACGGTGAAGGCAACCCTGCGACTGGCGTCAGCATCTTCAGTCGCCTTTGTTGGCGAGAAGCCCCGTTCCACAGCAATACCGGCCGCTGCGCCCAACAGGCCGCCAATCGGGCCACCAAAAGCAAAGCCTGCTGCGCCGCCGATGATCATTCCCCAAATACTCATGCGCATATCTAGCGTCTGGCAACAGCCAATAGCAAGCCTGTAACGGTCTGTTTTGCAATCTATCTTTTTAGCCCTTGCCGTCAGTATTACAGTCAATCAGCAGGTTGCGGCATTTTCGCACTAGCGCATACCGGGGTGTATGGATAGGCTAGCGACATGGAAAATGCATTGGCAAAATCTGCTGGCGTTGGCGCTGGCGCGGAGCAAACGGTTTCTGTCACAACGCTTGACTTGACGGGTTTGAAATGCCCGTTGCCAGTGTTGAAAGCGCGCCGCCAGATCAGTCAGATGACGGCTGATGACCGACTTGATGTGATGGCTGATGATCCTGCAGCACCACTGGATTTTGAGCATTTTTGCAGCACTGGCGGCCATGAGCTGATCGAGACAAGGAGCGAAGATGATGTGTTCACCTTCTGCATTCGTGTCGGCGCTAGCCAAACAGCCTGACGGCGATCCCCGATCTAGCCCCTTAAATAATCTAACCCAGTAAATAATCTACCCGAGCAAATTCAGGTGAAATGCCTGCGCAAGCGGACCATCAGTAGGCCCGTCATACAGCCCCAGCTCGCGGCATTTGATGAAAAATCCTGGGGCCGGTATGCCACCGCGGTTGCGTGAAATGACTCTGGCCGCCCGGAGCTTTGCTCCTGCCTGATGATCTGCGACCAGACTTGTCTCCAGCCACAGGGTCAATCTATGGATGCGGTGCGGTGGTGGGATGGAGGCGGCGTCGGCCAACTCCGCATAGGTGATCAGCCTGTCCGCAGCGATGACCGAGGCTAGCGCCATTTCAGCGCGATGCTGCCAGATGGCCTCGCTGCGCTGTTCGCTGATGTCTGGATTCTGGTCCATCTCCGGCCTGCCACTTGGTGATTGCGGCGCTGTCTATTTGCGCCTATTTTGCCGGTATGGTTTATCTCAGATCATTCATCTTTAACAGTATGTTCTATCTGATGACCGCGATGGTTGTTGTGCTGTTGTTGCCGCTTTTGTTACTGCCCTCGGCTGTTGTGCGGCTTGTCGCCCGCTGTTGGGGCTGGATGACAGCCAAACTTCTGTTGATTGTAGGAGTCCGACATCGGATTTGGGGTGACATGGCGCTTGACCAACAGGTGATCTATGCCGCTAAACATCAATCGGCGTGGGAGACCATCGTTCTGGTCGGTTGCCTGCGGATGCCAGTGACGGTGATGAAGCGGGAATTGCTGTTTCTGCCGCTGATTGGGCTGTTTTTCCTGCGCGCAGGCTGTATCGCGGTTGATCGAGCGGGCGGCATGCGGGCGCTGCGGGAATTGCGCAAGGCGGCGGTAAGGCATTGGCGGCACGGCCGGTCACTATTGATTTTTCCGCAAGGAACGCGCGTCGAACCGGGTACCAGCCATGGCTATGAGGTGGGCGTGTTTGCTCTTTATGATGCGACCGGTCTTCCGGTTGTGCCGGTGGCGCTCAATTCTGGCCATGTTTGGCCGCGCAATAGCTGGACCAAGCGCCCGGGTGTTGTCGATGTTCAATTTTTACCGCCGATAGCGCCGGGTCTTTCGCGTAAGGCTTTCATGGCCGAACTCGAAAAGCAGATTGAGGCTGGTATGGCCGCAATCGACAGCCCATATAAACAGCAGTGAAGACAAAAAATGCCGAGGAGGCACGATCATGGATGGTGGAGGTGGCCGCCCTGAGGGGCAGAAAAACGTACTCGGGCAAACACTGATCAGCTGTTCGCATGATCCTGTCACAGGCTTTTTTCGTGATGGGTGTTGCCATACCGGACCGCAGGACCAGGGTCTGCACACGGTCTGCGCCATCATGACGGATGAGTTTCTGGCTTTTAGCAAGAAAGCTGGCAATGATCTGTCTACACCGATGCCGCAATTTGGCTTTCCCGGGTTGCGTGATGGTGACCAATGGTGCCTGTGCGCTGCGCGCTGGGAGCAGGCGCGGCAAGCGGGTTGTGCGCCCAGGGTGCGGCTTTCCGCCACCAACATAGTGACCCTGCATATCTGTTCGCTCGATGATTTGAAAGCGCATGCAATCGACCTGCAATAGGGGTTGGCACTGAGATCTTGCAAAGCGGTGCTGTTTTGTCAGGAACCATGCTAGAATGGTGCAACAGGAGACAGCCATGCTTGCCATAGATCAGAAAGTAACTCTCAATTGTACCGACACGGGCCGCGATGCGCCCGGGACCATCGTGCGGATTGTTGGCGACCGGGTCGATGTGATGCTGGATGGTGGAGCAAACATTCTTGTCTCGCTGCGGAAGAGCAAACCGGGCCTTTACGTTGGCTCGCAATCTGGCCTGGAATTTGTCATGAAGCTGTGAATGCCTATGCCCATATCATCACCTGACCCACAGGCCAGAACCCGGCCCGATGGTAACATGCCTTCCAGCCACTCCTCGCTGGACAGCAGAAATGCCGAGACACCGCCGCAAAGGCATGCCGATCTGTCGGCATGGCTGGTCTGGGCGGTGTTGATGCTGATTGCCATTGCCATTCTGCCGTTTGCTGTGCACAATCAGGACGTGGTGCGGGCGATTGCCCGCATGTGCGGATTTGATTTCGGATAGCAACCTCAGTTTGGTTTACGCGTAGTTTTTCGTGAACCCCGCACCTTTGGTTTGGCCTCCTTTGGCGGCAATGTCGCACAGAACATGATCGCCATGTCGACATAACGGTGCAGAGCAGAATCCTCAGCAACTCCCTCATGGGCGATGGCAGCCCATCCGCGCATTCGCCTGCCAGTCAAATCCATCGGACCAACATGCGGCTGGTTGGCAATTGCGTTTGTCGCAGCCTCACCAATCCGGATAACAGCCTGTCACCCCAGATAAACACACACATATGGCCATTCATCAAAAAGCCATAGCCGCCAAACATCGTGGTAAGTTCCATTTCGAACATGCCGCCAATGTGATCATGCAGGCGTTCGGCAAGCCCTGCATCATACATGGTGCCCTCCGGGATCAATTTTTGCCACAGATTGTCTCGCGATGTCAAAATTTCGCTGTTCTGCCTGTGCCATGTTGCCACATCATCATAATGCGGTTTACCCTTAACCGGAATGCTGGGGAGACATTCGGGAAAATTGTTTAGTGCGGTGTATGCCGCAGCGCAGAAAGTGACCTGGAGGAAACAGCATGATTATCCTAGATGGGGGGCTTGGTCGCCAGCTTGAGGCGATGGGTGCCCCTTTTCGTCAACCTGAATGGTCGGCGGCTGCACTGATTGAGGGGCCGCATTTTGTTCGGGCCGTGCATGATGCGTTCATCGCTGCGGGTGCGGATGTGATCTCGACCAATTCCTATGCGGTGGTTCCGCATCACATTGGCGAGGAAATGTTTGCTGAAAGAGGTGATGAGTTGTTAGCCATCGCGGCAAGAGAGGCGCGTGAGTCGGCGGCGGCTGCCGATCGGTATGTTCGTGTTGCCGCCAGCGTGCCACCGATGTTTGGCTCCTACCTGCCGGAGGCTTTTGACTCGGCACGTGGCCGGCAGATGATGAAGCAGTTTCGCCAAAAATTAGCGCCAGTTGCCGATATCTTCTGCGGTGAGACGCTCGGCTCAATTGCTGAGGTCACAGCTTTTCTGGATGTGTTTGGTGATGTCGCAGCTGACTTATGGGTGTCTGTGACGCTTGAAGATGTTGATGCCGATCCGAAAAATCCACGCCTTCGTTCAGGTGAGCCATTATTTGACTTGCTGCATGCTGTGGAGCGGCATCGCCATGATGCGCTGCTGTTCAATTGTTCGCAACCTGAGGTTATGGGTGATGCGATCCGGCTTGCCAGAGCGACGCTGGACCGTTTTGCACGACAGCATGGCAAGGCTGAACCGTTGATCGGAGTTTATGCAAACGCCTTTCCGTTGATGGATGAAAATTATCAGGGCTCGAATACCTCAGTGCATAAACTGCGTGAAGATATTACGCCGGAGAACTACACTCGTTATGCTCTCGAATGGCAAGCGCTTGGTGCTGATATCATCGGCGGTTGTTGTGGTATTTCACCAGATCATATCGCGCATCTGGCCGCTGCGCTTCGCGGCAACAAGGGCTAAAATTTGTGTCCGCCGAGTGAAACTCCCGCACGACGGCGGCAATCGCGACAGATCACCAAATCAGGCCGGGACAAAGTTGCCGTGTAGACCCGGTGGCATCGGGTGTGGCAAAGCCGCAAACACCTTGCCAATGTTCGCAGAATGTTGATCGGCCGTGTTGCTGGCGACCTTGAACAGAAGGCGTGAGTGCCTATCTCCAGCGGGTACCAAAGTGCCTGTCTATTAACGCGAGAAAAAAAGGATGTTTCCATGAAAACTGCTCAGGATTATCTGGCCGAGGCGAATGCCGTTGTGCCAAAAATCGCTGTTGAGGGAGCGATTGCGCGCCACACAGCTGGTGAGGCCGTATTTATTGATGTTCGTGACGGCAGCGAAATTGCCGAGACCGGGACAATTGCCGGCGCTTTGCACATTCCGCGGGGATTTGTTGAATTTGCTGCAGATGACGCGACACCATTCCATAACGATGCGTTAACCAAGGATAGCGAGATCATATTGGTTTGTGGGGCTGGGGGCATGGCTGCGCTAACCGGCAAGACGTTAATCGATATGGGCTACACCAATGTTTCCAACGCAGGTGGGTTTCAGGCGTGGAAAGACGCCGGCGGGGCAACAGAATAATGGCGCGCCGTAAGACAGCCCGTGCCCGGGCAATCGTTGCGGATGCGGCCGAGACCCGTTTGCGCGCGATAATTGTTTTTGGCATGACTGCCATTCTTGCGCTCGTAATTGCCAGTTTTGCCAGCATCGCATTTGCTGCCGGATCGGATAGTGGATCGGGAGGTGGTGACAAATATAAGAGCTATGGCGTTTCGGCTGAGATGCGTCAGGCAACAGTTCTGGTCAAAGAGGAAGCGTTTGCTGATGCCATGCCATTTCTTCAAAAGGAAGTGACCAATGATCCAGGCAATGCCGATGCCTGGAACCTGATCGGTTTTTCATCACGCAAGCTGGGCGATTATGTGACATCCGAGGCGGCCTATGACAAGGCGCTGGCGATCAACCCAAAACACAAGGGCGCACTGGAATACAAGGGTGAGCTCTATCTTACCCTCGGCAATTTGGCTGGAGCTGAGGAGTTGCTTGCACGGCTGAACAAGACTTGCAGTTTCAACTGCAGTGAAGTCAGAGATCTCAAAGATGCCATTGCCGCCTATAAAAAGGCGCAGTAAGCGAACATCTCTCCTCTGACGTAAGCGATAAGAAACGAAAAAGGGAGGCCTCGGCCTCCCTTTAACGTGATGGTTAGCAAGTAACCAAAATATGGATGTCAGACAGACGTGACAAGGCTGCTCATCAGTCTGGTTGTCACCTCTTGGTTACGCGCTTTCAACCGAAATTCACTAGACATCAGATCACCTCCTTTGGATTGTTTGAACAATGGAAAAAACCTTAGGTGGTAACACTTGGCCTGTCACCTTTTTTCTTAGCAAGCGACTGATCTATCCGGGATAGCGCTGTTTTCCGCTTAGCCGCCGAACAAGCTCTTGGTGAAATTGATTAGATGATCCAGATTTTCGCTGAAGAACCCTTTGGCCTGCTCAGCCGTGCTGCCAGCCTTACCACCCAAATCTGTGCGAAGCGTGCTGGCCTTCTCGCCAAGCGCGCTGGCAGTCTCACTAAGGCGGTTGGCAACATCATCGACTGCCTCACCAAGATTGCCGTCACCAAGCGCATCATCGACCTTGCCTTTGACTGATTGTGTTACTTTTCCCGTGGCGGCCGTGGTGTCATTCCACAACGCACCCGCCTTATCAAGCACGCTATCAAAGGTTCCCTCAGCCTCGTTTCCGGCGTCTGTGCTGGTTGTGCTGCTGTTGTCCATCTGGCCTGTCCCGTAATAATTCACAATAATGAAGGGGAGGGCATTATGCGGACGTTCATGGGTGAAACCAACCCAAAAGCCGTTTGACCAACTAACGCCAAAGCGAGTCAAGCGGCGTTGATTTGACGCTGACATCACCTATCTACAGAACAATCCAAAAACCCGATGATGAAATTGGAGAGGATGATGATGTTTTCCTTGCAGAAGCCGCAAAGTGCCGCACCCTGCTCATCGGAGCGAAAACCTGCTAACCGGACAAGACGGTTTGTCTTGGGTGTTGTTATGCTGATGGAGGCTGTATTGCTGTTGAATACCAACGCCGTGGTGGCATCGCCCACTGGCGCGCATGGCTTTACTTTTGAGAGTATTGAAGGGGGCCCTTTGCCGCTTTCCGACTTTCGAGGCAAAACAGTGTTGCTGGTTAACACCGCGTCTCAATGCGGTTTCACTGGCCAATATGCCGCGCTTCAGACGTTATGGGAGACCTATCGCGATCGTGGGCTGGTTGTGCTTGGCGTTCCAAGCGATGATTTCGGCGGTCAGGAACCGGGAACGGCAGTCGAGATCAAGCAATTCTGCACAGTTAATTTTGACATTGATTTCCCGATGACTGACAAGGTGCGCGTCAGGGGTGATGGTGCGCATCCCTATTATAAATGGGTGGCCACACAGGGTCGGTTGAAAATGCCACGCTGGAATTTTTTTAAGCATCTGATCGATGCCGATGGCAACCTCGTTGACTGGTTTGGCTCAACAACGCGGCCGAATTCGCGCAAGCTGATTGCCGCCATCGAAAAGCAGCTGAACAGCTAGGTGGCTGGTTTTGTTGCAGTTCGTCGTGCTAGGCTTACGGGGCGCGGTAATCCAAACATCTGGATGGCACGCTTGTGTGTGAGGAAATCATGACCCAGCCAAATTTACGGCGCATTTTGTCTGATGAATTGCATGCCCGTGCATTTCACGATTTTGATGGCGCAGGGCGGTTTATTCGCTTTGTGTTTCTGATTGATCATGACGCCGCCAGTTTTCTTGATTATGTGAACGCATTTCTCCAAGCGGAGGAGTCGGTGCCGATCGCCCCGGAAAGCAAATTCGCTCGGGTGGAATTTGACAGTTATGCGTTTCGATTTGAGCGTCACACCGAATTTCTCTCACTATCTTTCATCCAGAAAGGGCGGGTGATCAGATCCGGTCTGTTGCCCGAAGCCTTTGATCCAGAGGCCGTCGGTTTGCCGCTCGAGTGGGCGAAGGCCGCGCCCGCGACCCTGTTTCAGGCTATCTGGCTGGAGGTGGGGGCAAAGCCACCGCGGGCAGTCAATGATGCCAAGATGCTGGCCACGCTTGACAGCCGTGCTGTTGCTGCTAACCACTTCAGTGATGGTGCTGGCCAGCTGCATTTTGCCTTCGATATTGATTCTGCGGGTTTTTCCCGCATAGCATTGTTTAACAGTGATATCTCGGCAAAACGAATGGGCCGCGCCGTCCAGCGTGTCGTTGAACTTGAAACCTACCGGTTGCTGGCGCTGCTTGGATTTGCTGCGGTGCGCGACAACGGCAAACGGCTTGGCGAGATTGAGGATGCTGTCGGCAAATTGACCAACGAGTTGGCTGAGGAAATCAAATTGCCCGATGGCAAGGTGGAAAATTTATTGTCTACCTTGACAGCGCAGGCCGCTGATTTGGAAGAAATATATTCCAAGACGTCCTACCGGATGGCCGCGACCAAAGCCTATGAGAGCATCATGGCCGACAGGATTTCTGGGCTGAGGCTGACCCGCCTCATTGGCTTTCAGGGTGTCAGGGGGTTTTTGAACCGGCGCATGACTCCCGCTCTTGATAGCTGTCATGCCTTTTCTGAGCGGTTGGCGCAATTATCAGCGCGTATAACCCGGGCTGGTGATCTATTACAGACGCAGACAGAGATGATCATCCAGCGCCAGAACCGGGATCTTTTGACGTCAATGAACAGCCGCGCCAAGGCGCAGTTGCATCTGCAACAGACTGTTGAACGGCTGTCGATTGCTGCCGTTACCTATTACGGGGTGGGACTTGTCGGCTATTTGGCAAGGCCCCTGCCACTAGAGAGCTGGGGATTTGATCTGATCGTCGTCAAAGCGGCCTTTGTTCCGGTGATCGCCTTTCTCGTGTGGCTCGCCGTCCGTGCGGTCAGGGTCAGGCTGGACAGCGCAGAGTAAAACGGCGGTTAGACAGGCCACACTGATAACATATCTGATATCACGCATATGTGATTATCCGCATTGGTATTTTGGTCTTATGTTTGGTGCTTCCTGACAAGCTTTGCCGAAGGCACTGTAGCGGTGAGTGATGATATCTACGCATGTCAACCCGATGGGCATTATTTGGCGGAGTTGAATATCGGTCTGGCTGTAGATGATCTGGACACGCCGACAATGGCTGGCTTCATGAAGGCGCTTGATAAGGTGAATCGCATTGCAGATCGCAGTCCAGGTTTTGTCTGGCGGTTGCAGGATGAGGCTGGTAACGCGACCGGTGTCAAATATTCTGAAAACCCACGTGAGATTGTCAATCTTTCGGTTTGGCAGACGAGCGCCGATTTGGAGCATTATGTCTGGAATACGGTGCATCGCCAGTTCATGAAACGGCGTGCCGAATGGTTTGTCCCGCTTGATCAGCCCTATTTTGTCTTGTGGTGGGTGCCGGCCGGTGTTTTACCCACACTTGCCGAGGCACTGGATCGACTGGCCCGGTTGCGCAGTGATGGCCCATCGTCTCATGCCTTTGGCTGGTCCAATCTGCCCGGTCAACGGAATTTGGATCAGCCATAGCCAGTGGTATCAGACAGATTGAGTCTGACAGATGGCTGGTCTTTCTGCTGTCTTTCCGGCATGCTGTCGGTCGCTTATGTTCAGTGATTAAATGACCAAGAAATGGCGATCGCCTTATGTCTGACCTCATTCTGCATCATTACCCGCAATCACCTGTCGCCCAGAAGATCCGCTTTGCTTTGGGCATCGCCTTGGCTGATTGGCATTCTGTGGAAATCCCACGTTTACCTCCAAAGCCGCTGCTCATGCCATTGACGGCAAACTACCGGCGTGTGCCGGTGTTACAGATTGGTGCCGATATTCATTGTGACAGCCAGAATATCATTCGTGCCATTGCTTCGGCTGGCCACGCCAACACCCTGTTTCCGGATGGCTGTGTTGGGCAGGCAATGGCATTGGCCGGATGGGCTGAAACGGCGATGTTTGACCTCGCAGTTCGCATTGTCATCACATCGGCAATTGGAACTGCTCCGCCAGAATTCATTGCTGACCGAGGGGCACTCTATTTCGAACCGGATTGGACAGAGGCTGGGATGAAAGTTGCTTTGCCTGCGGTCATTCTACAGCTTCAAGCGCATCTGGCCTGGACTGACGACATGCTGTCCGCGACTGGCTTTGCGATTGGCAGCAAGCTCTCCTATGCCGATGCTGCGATTGCCTATATTGCCTGGTTTTTGCGGGGGCGGTGGGATGGAGGTGCTGCCCTTCTAGCACCGTTTTCCCATATTTGTGCGCTTGAGGAGATGCTTGTTGGCAGGGGCAATGGCAACACCACCGAGATGACGGCGGAGGCGGCGCTGGCGCACGCCAATGCGCATGAACCGGCGACGCCAACAGGGATTGTTGCGGGCTTTGATGCGGGTCTTCAGCTTGGCCAACAGATCATGCTGCGGCAGCGCGGGCAGACAGCGGACCCGGATGTGTACGGCAGGTTGCGCTATCTGGATGATACGCGCATATCGATTGATCACACGAGTCCTGAAACCGGCGCGGTTGCGGTACATTTTCCTATCGCTGGCTATGTCGTATCAGCGGCGGCGCCACTGTAAGAGGGCTGAATTTTCCCAAGCTGTGCGGCAATCCAGACAAGTGTCGCCCGGATGTACCAGCTGCCCTTGCGATCATGGAAGCCGACATGACCCCCGCCCTTGGTTACGACGATGGAGGGTAGGCCCGCCTCACGCGGCTGCGCAAGGCATGGTTCAACGGGAACCCAGGGGTCATTTGTCGATTGGATAACCATGGCGGGAATGTTTAGCTGCGACAGCCGATTATGAACACTTGATGCCGCGTAATAGCTGGTGGCATCTCCATGGCCAGCCAAATGCGCTGTCACCTGATCGTCGAAGATATAGACATTGGTGGCCCGCAACGCAGCATCGATATAGCGCTGTTCAAGCTCTGGGGTGGTCGTGACTATCTGTTTCATGCCAGCCAGCATGTAGCGGACATATAACCGGTTACGGGGGAGGTGGAATTTTTTGGCGGTTGCCGCCATGTCGATCGGCGCACCCACTGTCACAATGCCGGCAAGCTGGGATGCCACGAAAGGATGGTCCAGCGCCATGTTCAGCGCCGTTGTCCCACCAAGTGAATGGCCCATCATAAAGAGCGGCAATGCGCCAAAACGCCGTTTTGCCCAGTCGACGAAGGGGATTAAATCAGCACCGGCTCCCGCGTTGTAGGTTTTTCGGGCCAGCGTACGGGCGGACCCTGCGCCACGCATGTTGACTCGTAGCAGGGCAAACCCAGCAGCGAGCGCCGCTGGAACGAGCCACAGAATATGGGGTGCATCCATACACCCATTCAGACCATGGACAGCAATCAGGCATCCGCGTGGCTGTCCATTGGGCAGATGGCACATGGCAAGAAGGCGATCGCCATCGGGTAGATCTAGCAATATCGGCTCTGCAAGCGGAGCTGACGGTGCGTCACGGCAGATGAAATGACGCATTGTCTGGAGGTCGCCGCCTTTCCATGGAAAGGCCTCACCGTCAAAGGCTGGAATCAGGTCTTCGGCGTCGTTACGAACAAAGGTGATTTGTCCATCCTCCAGACAGCTGTCACAGTTGGTGTCGAACTTTGCGGTACAGCTAGTCGTCGGTCCCGTCAACCTCCAGAGCTTTATAGAGGCTTAGCTCTTTCCAATATTGCTCGGCTTTGGCATTGGCGTCGCTGATACGCATTGACAGGCCGCGAATGATTGCAAGGCAAATTGGATCTGCCCCATTCATCTTGGCCTTTAATGTGTCTTCGTCGATCACTTTGACAATACATTTGGTCTTGGCACGTGCGGTGACGGTGCGGGGTTTTGACGTGATGTGGCCAACCTCGCCAAAAATTTCACCCTCATTCAATACGCCGACATCCAACCCCAGCCGCGTCTCAATCGCCACTTGGCCACTGTGGATTAAAAATACATTCCGGCTCTGCTCATCCACTGAATAGATGATCTCGCCGGCGTTATAGGTGCGATGCGGAATTTGTTTGACAGATTTTATACTCATTTTGCGGGCGCCTTTTTGTGACGAATTGTCTCCTAACGACTCTCTATAAATGGGGACTTTAACATTATTTTAGAAGAGCGATGTGCATGATGAGTACAATATTGATCCAGATTTCCGTCACAATTCGCCCCAGGCCCTCCTCGATAGGTTGCAGTGCTGCCGTTCACACTGGAAGTTCCACCGCATGTGGTTTAGCATCTGCCAACGTTGGGTTATTGGGATTTTGGGGCACGCCATGTTGGAAAAGGGTGATGTTGTAATCTGGGACAGCAGTGAGACTGTTTACGAGGTTGGGGACAAGGGTTTTGAAGCCTATTTAATCATGGAGGGCACCGTGGACATCCTGACCGGTGATGGATTGAAGTTGAGTCGCCTTGGTAAAGATGAAATTTTCGGAGAGACATCACTGTTGTTGCAAACAACGCGCAGCGTCTCAGTGGTTGCCGGCGCTGGTGGTGTAACCGCGAGGAAGATTCCGAAAAGCTATTTTGATGAAATTCGTCGCAAGGATATTGTGGTTGCTGCGCTGATCCGAAAGACACAATTGCGACTGATTGCTTCGAATGAACAAAGCAATGAATTGTCCAGAGAGCTGGAGCGCATTTCCGTCGCTTTGGAAAATGCCCTTTCTGAGACGCAGTCTCCCGAGATTGGCGAGGATATCAAACAGCGTCTTGCCCAGCTGCGGCAAAAAATTGATACAACACACGCGCGAACTGACTAGACGGGTCTTACCCGAACAGAAAGAATTGCGCAGATTGGGGTTGAGCGATGCCCAACAAAATGATCACCCTGCGCTCGACGTTGTTGGACACCCAAAATGGGAAGCAAAGTTCTTGATTTTTGAAGAAACGCAGCCCAGCGTTGCAATAGTGGTCGGTGACCAGCCCACTATAAAAAAAGGCCAATCGTGATTGTGTCGGTGTTTTTTTACCAAATGATGATGCAGTCAGCCTGAGTTTTGTTTGAGGGCGATGGGCATGAAACGTGAAAACAATATAGAGGGGCCTCAGGAGCTGTTGTACGACAGATCTTCCGGTGAACCCTATGAGGTAATAGCAAAGAAGTTGTGGAACGGCATCGACCATTTTGTTTTGAAATGTAAACGACACGGGAACGAGGTGACGCTCAGTAGAACAGGCGTTTCCATGCGATTTTCAAAAACTGCCGATGTCAATCTGAGCAATCGGTGGTTGATGATCAAAGATAAAATCCGCTGATCGCTGCGAGGGTTGGCCTGATGCGCATCCCGGTCTTCTTGACGGGTAAGTCTTCTTGACAGGTAAGAGGTGCTTAATAGACTGGTCGGATGACCCTACGGATATTTACTGCCGCACTTTCGGTTTTTTTTTGCACCACCGCCATGGCCTATGAGGGTTCATCATATGAGGTGGTGTTTCGCGCTGAGGGCTTCGAGGTGCGTCACTATCCTGAGCGGGTTGTCGCGGAGGTAGCCTACAGCGGTGAGAACAGCGGATTTCGCACGCTATTTGGCTATATTTCCGGCAACAACAAGACCGCGCGGGCGGTTGAAATGACAACGCCCGTTACGCAATCCACAAAGATTGAGATGACAACGCCGGTGACCCAAACAAGAGCCGATGATCAGACGGTCATGCAGTTCTTTTTGCCTGCGTTCTTTACTCTGAAGACAGCCCCTGAGCCAACTGATCCAGCAATCACGATCCGCGCGCTGGCGTCCGGCCATTTTGCCGTAATCCGTTATTCAGGCCGGGCGAATGACCGCAATTTTGAAACCCATAGGAAGAGGCTTCTTGATGAGTTGCATGCCAGCGGGCTGACGCCCCTGGGGCCGGCGATCCGGGCGACCTATAATGGTCCTTTCACCCCACCCTTCCTGCGTCGCAATGAGGCGATGTATAGAATTAAGTGGCAGCAAAAATATACTTTGTAGCCAAAACACGCAGCTCAATCCCTCTTGCGATAATATGATTTGTCTGGGGCAGTGGTCGCCCCACACCAGCTGGAGCGGGCAAAATTTTCGACATCGCTGGATTACCCTCGCTGCAAAGCGTGACCGCCGCCGCCCACAACGAGATTATGGCTCAAAACGTCACAACATCAAAACGTCAAAGCTCAAGGTAAAGAGCCGGTCCAACCATTATCAATACAAAAATGAGCCTGTATTAACGGGTTGCGGAGGCTATCATATCACCAGTCTGATTGCCTAAGGCGTGTGATCTGATTACCTAACTGCTGAATTTCCTCACCAATTCTGAGGACATCACGCGCCAGCGTTTCTGCCCGTGCCTCAAGATCTGCAAGCACTA
>SHBD01000007.1 GCA_004212735.1 SAR116 cluster bacterium | reverse complement strand
CTGGCTATGCGCCGGAAATGGCCTATTTTGAGTGTCTGCACGAGGTGAAGCTGATTGTCGATCTCATCTATGAGGGCGGCATCGCGAACATGAACTACTCGATCTCCAACACGGCTGAATTTGGCGAGTATGTCACGGGCCCACGGATCATCACGCCGGAAACAAAGGCCGAGATGAAACGGGTTCTCGAGGACATTCAGTCTGGTCGCTTTACCCGCGACTGGATGCTGGAAAACCGGGTGCATCAGACCAGCTTCAAGGCGACACGCCGGCGTAATGCCGAGCATCCGATTGAACAGGTAGGTGAACAGCTTCGGGGCATGATGCCATGGATTGGTGCTAACCGTCTGGTGGACAAGGCAAAGAACTAGATTTTGCCTTATTTATCATCTACACCTAACCTGTTGGCGCAAAGGGCCGTTGTTCTTTGTGCCGTCTTTGGGCCATATTGGCGCCAAAGCAAATCCTAAAGCGGAGGGGTTACAACATGCTTGGAGCTTTCCTTGGTATGTTTTCGGCAGATATTGGTATTGATCTTGGAACAGCGAATACACTGGTCTATGTAAAGGGCCGGGGCATTGTTCTTGATGAGCCATCTGTCGTTGCCATGGCGGAAGTTCGTGGCAAGACCCAGGTGCTGGCCGTTGGCGAGGAAGCCAAAGTTATGCTTGGTAAGACGCCGGGGAACATTCGTGCGATCCGGCCTATGGCGGATGGTGTGATTGCCGATTTTGAAGTCGCAGAAGAGATGATCAAGCATTTCATCCGCAAGGTTAATGGGCGTCTGTCAATTTCCAGCCCACAGGTGATCATCTGTGTTCCCTCCGGGTCGACCGCGGTTGAGCGCCGCGCCATTCAGGAGTCAGCTGAGGCTGCCGGTGCGCGCCGCGTGTTCTTGATCGAGGAGCCGATGGCCGCCGCGATCGGCGCGTCACTCCCGGTTACCGAGCCATCTGGATCGATGGTTGTCGATATTGGCGGTGGCACCACCGAGGTTGCCATTCTGTCGCTTGGCAACATCGTTTTTGCCCATTCGGTGCGCGTTGGCGGCGATAAGATAGACGAAGCGATCATCGCCTATATGCGGCGCACACATAATTTGCTGATCGGCGAGGCAAGTGCTGAGCGGATTAAGAAAAACATCGGCATCGCCCGCAAGCCGGAAAAGAGCTCTGGCAAGAAGATCGAGGTTCGTGGCCGTGATCTTGTCAATGGTGTGCCAAAGGAAATATCAATCACCGAGGCACAGGTCGCCGAGGCAATTTCCGATCCTGTTCGCCAGATTGTCGAAGGGGTGAAGATGGCGCTTGAACAGGCGCCGCCAGAACTGGCTGCTGATATCGTGGAAAAAGGCATCGTGATGACCGGCGGCGGTGCGCTGCTTCGTGATGTTGATGGGGTGTTGCGTGATGCGACGGGCCTGCCAATCTCGATTGCCGAAGACCCCCTGAGTTGTGTGGCGCTTGGAACCGGTCGTTGTCTTGAAGAGCTGAAAACGCTCCGAAACGTGCTAATCGGCGCATAGAGAGGCTCTCAGGATGGCGCGTACATCCGACAAAAGCCGTGCCAGACGCCGCCGCGTTGCCAATTTCCTGCTGATTGTTATCAGCTTTTCCCTGATGTTTCTTGGCAAGGCTGACATCGCTGCCCTGCGCAACGCGCATATGGGGGCGAGTGATTTCATGGCACCCTTGGTTGACCTCGTCTCGGCACCGGTGCGCGGTGTCGATACCATGGTGACCGGCATCCGCACAGTGGCGTCATTGCGGGCGGAAAACGTCCGTTTGCAGGGCGAGAATGATCTGCTGAAACGCTGGCGGCGGCGCGCCGAAATTCTTGAAAGCGAAAACCGACAGCTGCGCAGCGTTACAGGCGCGGTCGCCCCGGAGCGGCGAACACCGCTGACCGCGCGGGCGGTGACAGCGCCCGGTGGCAGCTTTGCCCATACATTGCTGATCGCCGTTGGCTATGAAAGCGATATTCGGGCTGGCAATCCGGTTGTTACCGCCGATGGTCTGGTCGGTTTGGTTGTCGATGTTGGCAAATCATACGCCCGGGTGCTGATGATCTCTGATATCAATGCCCGCATTCCGGTGATTCTGGCCTCTTCATCCTGGCCTGGCCTCACAATTGGCCAGAACGGGATGTTTATCGAACTTGCCTTTCTGCCCGAAGAAGCCAAGCCCCAGATTGGCGAATTGGTTCTGACCTCGGGGCATGGCGGTGTGTTGCCGGCCGGGCTGCCTGTCGGCAGGGTCAATTTGGTGCGTGACCATTATGTGCGGGTCCAGCCTGCGGTTGATCTGCGTTCCCTGAGCTATGTGTCGGTGTTGACTGGCGGCGTGGATGGCATTGACACGCGCGATCTCTCGCTTGGTGATTATTTTACCCCCTTGCCGATTGATGATGACTCCCGGCTCCTTGAGGGGTTGAACGCTGTGGGTGAACGCCAGTGACCAGAGCCGCCCGCTATTTTGCCAGAGCTGAATTTGCGATCGACTGGCCAATCCAGTTTCTGGTTGGGGTGATCGGCGTTCTTCTCACCTTTTTTGAGGGGAGCCTTGCCCTGTGGTCTCTGTTCTATGGGGCAACGCCGTTGCTCTCACTGGTGTTTTTATACTGGATGATGGTGCAGTATGAAAATTTCGTGCCGGTTTTTCTGGTGTTTGTGATCGGGCTGATCAGCGATATTCTGTTCTCTGACATCTTGGGGGGGCGGGCGACGGCATATGTTCTGGCCTTTTACTATGTTGGTTTCAGACGGACAAAAATCTTGCAGGGTGACTTTATGCAGACATGGTTTGATTTTGCATTGGTTGTGACTGGCGTGATGCTGTTCCAGCTGTTGATTTTCTCGCTGCTCAATTTTGCCATTCCCGCAGTGACGCCAATCCTGTTCCAGATTGGTTCGACGCTGATCCTGTTTCCGATGGGGTATCTGCTGCTGTTCACTCTGGCCAGCCTTGTTGAAAAGGTCAGGATGCTGTCATGAACAAAAAGGCGCGAGAAAAGGAATTCAGGCGCGTCATGACCCGGCGTAGCCTGCTGCTTGGTGGCATGCAGCTTGGCATCGCCTCATTTCTTGGTCTGCGTCTCTATCAGTTACAGGTGGCGCAGAACAGCCAGTATCGGCGACTGTCTGACCGCAATCAGTTTGACGTGAAAATCGTTGCGCCGCAGCGGGGCCGCGTCTTTGATCGTAAAATGCGCCTGCTTGCCGGCAATGCCGAATCCTATCAGTTACGGGTGACGCCCCTGCATGCCAAAGATCTGCCGCAGGTACTGGACGATCTGTCGACGATCATCGAATTGAAGCCACGCGAGCGGGAAGAGGTCATTGCGGCTGCGGTGAAGAACCCATCTTTTCGTCCGATTGTTGTTCGGGGTAATCTGACCCAGCGTGAACTGGCACGGTTGGCGGTCAGGTCGGCCTATTTACCCGGCGTGACCTTTGAGAAGGTGTTGCGCCGGATTTACCCGCAAGGCGCGCTGACCGGGCATGTCACCGGCTATGTATCGCCATTGACCAGCCGCGAGCTGGAATTGAACCCGGCCCTGCAGCAGCTGCCCGATCTTGCAACAGGCAAGATTGGCATCGAAAACGCCCTTGAAAGCCGGCTGCGCGGCAAACCGGGAAGCGAGCGTGTCGAAGTCAATGCGCGTGGCCGTCCGATCCGTGTGCTGCGCGATTTTGAGCCGTCTGCCGGGCAGGATGTGCGACTGGCCCTTGATATCGGTGTCCAGCTGGAGGCGGCTGAAGTGCTGCGCCGTGGACGCTCACAGACGGTCAATCTGTCCTTGCCCGAGGCGCAGGGCGCGATTGCGGGCAATGCCGAGCTGAAATCGCATATTGCCGCAGGTGACAATCTTGTTCTGCGTGATCCGAAGGGCAATATCACACCGGCCGAATCCGGTGCGGTGGTGGTCATGGATGTGCGGAGTGGCGAGATTGTCTCGCTTGTTTCCGCCCCGATGTATGATCCGAATATCTTTACCGAAAAGCTGCTTACGCGCGATTGGCGACGCTTGAATGATCATCCGCGCACGCCGCTCCTCAACCGGGTGACGACAGGTATGTATGCGCCGGGCTCGACCTTCAAAATGGTGGTGGCGCTGGCGGCTCTTGAAGCTGGGATCATTAATGAGCGGACCTCCTTTTTCTGCAAGGGTGATATGGAGCTTGGGAACGCAACCTTTCACTGCTGGCAGAAACTTGGGCATGGCACGGTCAATGTATTGCGCGCCCTCGAACAATCCTGCGATGTGTTCTTCTATGAGGTTGCGCTGAAGACCGGCATTCAGCGGATCAAGAATATGGCCCTGCGGCTTGGATTTGGTGCCGAAACAGGCATTGATATTCCCGGGGAAAAGACCGGCATCATTCCAAGTCATGATTGGAAACTGGCAACGCATGGGGTTGCCTGGACACCCGGCGAGACAGTGGTTGCCAGCATCGGTCAGGGGTATGTTCTGGCAACACCCATACAGCTGGCGTTGATGACGGCGCGGATTGCGAATGGCCAGTTTGCCGTTGAGCCAAGCCTGTTGGCACGCAGCAAAACGCCTGAATTTGCGCCGCTGGATATTCCTGAATCGGCACTTCGGATTGTCCGCCAGGGCATGAAAATGGTGACCCATAGCGGGCGTGGCACCGCGCGCAATTACAACCTTGGTGTTGAGTTTGGCGGCATGGCCGGCAAGACCGGAACGGTTCAGGTCAAGCGGATCACCAAGGAACAGCGTGAGGCCGGCATCGTCAAAAATATCGACAGGCCGTGGAAAGAGCGTGATCACGCCCTGTTTGTCGGCTATACGCCGGTCACGGATCCGCGCTATGCGATTTCGGTTGTTGTCGAACATGGCGGCAGCGGTTCCTCCATGGCAGCGCCAATCGCCAGGAAGATTCTCGAAAAGATACTGCGCTCTGATCGGGGGCTGGTATGAGCGAGGCGTCATGATCACCGGCCAGCCAATCACCCTGTGGCGCCGGTTTCTGCGCTTTCCGTGGCACCTGCTCCTGTTGTCGTTGGCGTTGGTGACGGTTGGGTCACTTGCCCTCTATTCGGCGTCTGAGGGCTCTTGGTCGCCATGGGCCGGACGGCATGCTGTGCGCGGCGGTGTTGGTGTTGTGCTTGTTTTCATTCTTGCTTTCATTGATCTGCGACTGCTGCGCAAATGGTCCTACTTCATCCTGCTGGCGGCGGTTGGCATGCTGTTTGTTCTGATGGTCGTTGACAGCGGGCGATTTGTGTCGCGCTGGATCACCATCGGTGGTTTCACCTTTCAGCCCTCAGAACCGGCAAAGATTGCCGTGATCATGGCGCTTGCCAGGTATTTTGACGAACAGCCTCCAGAACGCATGCAATCGCTGCTGGTGTATCTGCCACCCTTGGTGCTGATTACAGTGCCGTTCCTGCTGATCATCAAACAGCCTGACCTTGGCACCGCCCTGGCGCTGTTGCTGGGGTCGCTGTCGGTGCTGTTTGCTGCGGGCATGCCGTGGCGCTACATCTTTACGGCGATTGTTCTGGGTTTGGGCTCGCTGCCCGTTTTGTGGATGCAGCTTCACGCCTATCAAAAGGAACGGGTGATGACCTTCCTCCATCCGGGTGCCGATGCGCTTGGTGCCGGTTATCAGATCACCCAGTCGAAAATCGCCCTTGGGTCTGGTGGGCTGTTTGGCAAGGGATTTTTGATGGGCAGCCAGAGCCAGCTGAACTATCTGCCGGAAAAACAGACCGATTTTGTCTTTACGATGATTGGTGAGGAGTTCGGCCTTGTCGGCAATCTGTTCATTCTCTCGGTCTATCTGCTGCTGATTGGCAGCATTCTGGCGATCAGTCTGCGCGTTGGCAGCCGCTTTGCCCAGCTGACCTGCGTTGGCATTGCGATGATGCTGTTTCTCTATGTCTTTGTGAATGTTGCCATGGTCACCGGTTTGTTGCCGGTTGTCGGTGCGCCCCTGCCGCTGATCTCCTATGGCGGAACGGCGATGCTGACGGTCTTTGTCGGTCTTGGCATCGTTGTCAGCGCGGTTGTCCATGACAGGTCGGAAAATTGACCCGCCAGAAAATTAAATAAGCAAGCTATTCATTTTTCGCTATCAGTGGTCATATAGATGTGAACGTCCTGCTACATTATATAAGCGCCTTTTTTGATGGACCGTGCAGGTCACGGTGATTTTGACCACCCTTTTGTCCTATAAATTTGTCCTATAAATTTGTCCTATGGAATTTTAACGGAAGCAAACATGTTCTTATTTTTCTCGACTAGAAAATGGTTACTGTGGGCCTGGCTTGGTTCGGCGACGATTCTGTCCTCCTTGTGGGTTCAGGTCAAAATAGATGTCATGATCAATGACTGGTTCGGCGATTTTTACGACATGATTCAAAAAGCGCTCGCCGAACCGAACGCGATCACCATTGACGAATATTGGGCCAGTCTGGCGAGTTTTCTCTCTTTGGCCGCGATCTATGTTGCCATCGCGGTTGTCGTCAGCTTCTTCACCTCACACTTCCTGTTCCGTTGGCGCGCCTCCATGGTTGAGTGGTATCACAGCGTGTACAGTCGGGCCCGCAAGATCGAAGGCGCGGCGCAGCGTGTACAGGAAGACACGATCAAATTTTCCCGCATCATGGAAAGCCTTGGCACGAGCCTGATCGAATCCGTGATGATTCTCGTGCAGTTCATTCCGATCCTGTTTGGTCTGTCGATTGGCATTCCGATCTTTTTCTTTGGCGATTGGGAATATGGACTGATTGCTGGTGCGCTCATCTGGAGCGTCGGTGGGACGATCTTCCTTGTGGCGCTTGGCTGGATCCTCAGACTGGTCGGTGTCGAGTATGATTTGCAGAAAAGAGAAGCTGCCTACAGAAAGATGCTGGTGATTGCCGAGGATGATGAGACTGTCCGGCCCAAATCGATTGAGGAATTGTTTGAGGACGTCCGCTCGATCCATTTCCTGTCATATATCCGCTATCTGTATTTCAACGTTGGCCGCATCGCCTATCTGCAGGCAAATGTTCTGTCGGCCTATGTGTTTCTTGCCCCGGCCATTGTGGCAGGCGTTGTCACGCTTGGGGTGATGCAACAGATCATCCGCGCATTTGGCCGGGTTGAGGGCTCCATGCAATATTTGCTCAAGGCTTGGCCGACCATCATCGAACTGCTCAGTGTCTATAAACGCCTCAGGGAATTTGAAGCGCAGATCAAGCTGGGCGAGAGTGAGCAACAGGCGGCGGAACAGGCGTAGGGTCTTGCGCCTCCCCGTTCTTGCGGCCTTGCGTCACAGCGTCCTAGCGTGAAATGATGCCGGTGCTGGAATGCGGGCCAAGCGTGGGGATGATCACGATCTCACCGCCACGCGCCGTGACGATCGTGCCGCCAACCACCTCATCGGCCTTATAGTCACCGCCCTTGACCAGCAGGTCGGGCTGTAGCTGGGTGATCAGCGCCAGCGGCGTGTCCTCCTCAAAGATGGCAACCCCCGCGACGATCTCCAGGCTGGCCAGCACGGCAGCGCGCGTCTGGACGGTCTGTTTCGGGCGTGAGGGCCCCTTCAGCCGTCGCACGGACGCATCGCTGTTCAGCCCGACAATCAGCCGGTCACACCGATGGGCAGCGTCTGCAAGCAGGAACAGATGTCCTGGATGAAGCAGGTCGAAACAGCCATTGGTGAAGCCGATGCGCAATCCCTCACTCCGCCATTCCTCGCACTGTTTTTGCCAATAGGCGGCGCCTGTTTGGGGCGGGGCAGGGGCCGCATGAGCGATATGGGCGATCATTTCACCGGGGCTGACGATGGCGGTTCCCGATTTGCCGACGGCAACACCTGCGGCAAGGTTGGCAATGCTGACTGCATCACCAAGCGCCATGCCGCCAGCCACAGCCGCAGCGAGCGTTGCCACCACGGTGTCACCCGCCCCCGATACGTCAAATACATCACGGGCGGCTGCTGTTTCATGCGTGATTGTGCCCGAGGCATTTGCCAGCATGATCCCACGTGCGCTCAAGGTGGCCATCACCGCGCCAATGCGGTGCGATGCGGCAATAGAGGTGGCGGCCGCGGCAATGCTCTCAAGCTCGTCAAGCTGTGCGCCGACAGCAAGCTCGAGTTCAGCCAGATTGGGGGTCAGCACATCGACATCCGCATAGGCTGAAAAATCCTCCAGCTTAGGATCGGCAATCACCATTCTTCCGGCCTTTTTGGCGGCCTGAACAGTCTTTGCGATGACCGATGGTGGCAGACAGCCCTTCGCATAATCGGACAGCACAATGACGTCGGCCATTTTGATGCTGCCGACAATCAAATCTGTCAGTTGCAGTGCCGTGGCGTCATCCAGCGGCTCTGTCATTTCCTCATCAACCCGCAGAATCTGTTGTCCACCTGCGCGGTATCGGGTTTTCACGCTTGTTGGCCGGTTGGCCAGCACGAAGGGCGCGAACTCAATTCCCGGCGCCTGTTCAATCTCGTGGCGCAGGCTCTGTGCCGTCTGATCCTGTCCGGTGATTCCGATCAACCGGACCCGGCATCCCAGATAGGCCAGATTACAGGCAACATTGGCCGCCCCGCCCGGCATCTGCTTGCTGTTTGTCTGGCTCAAAATGGGAACAGGGGCCTCTGGCGAAATGCGTTTGACACTGCCATCAACGAATCGGTCCAGCATGACATCACCAACCACCAGAACACGGCGGCTCTGCATCGCCGAAAGCGCGGCGGTAAGGAGTTTGATATCCATTTTCATCGGTTACGGGCCAAATTTGCGATTGCTGTCATGTCTATTTGGTCTTCCTGTCTGCCTTGATCGCTTTCTTGGCATCCCGAAAGGTTGCTGCCGCCTTCTGTCTGGTCTCAACACTGGCCCGGGTAAAGGCAATGTCGTCCGCAGCGACATCCGCACTCATCGTGCTTCCCGCCCCGATGATGGCACCATCGCCTATGGCAATCGGTGCAACAAGCGCCGTGTTTGATCCGATGAAGGCATTTTTGCCGATAATGGTTTTGAATTTGTTGAACCCATCATAATTGCAGGTGATGGTTCCCGCCCCGATATTTGCCGCCGCGCCAATTTCCGCATCACCAAGATAGGTCAGATGGTTGGCTTTCGCACCATCACCAAGATTTACATTCTTCGTCTCGACAAAATTGCCGATCTTGACGCCGTCTGCCGCTTCCGTCCCGGGCCGCAGGCGCGCATAGGGGCCGATCACGCAACATGCCCCCAGCCGTGCCCCCTCAATATGCGAGAACGCCTTGATCACGCTGCCCTCGCCGATATGGCAGCCCGCGCCGATCACCACATGGGGTTCAATGATCACATCGCGTTCTATCACGCTGTCGGCGCTCAAAAACACCGTTTCGGGTGCCTGCAACGTCACCCCGGACGCCATGGCTGCCACGCGCAGCTGCACCTGCAACAACGCCTCGGCGCGTGCCAGATCGGCGCGGCTGTTCACGCCCATCATCTCATCTTCATCCGTCACCTCACAGGCGATGGAACAATCCTGGCTGCGGCCCACGCCAACGATGTCGGTCAGATAGATCTCGCCCTGCGCATTACCGGCGTCAACCTTGTCCAGAAGATCAAACAGCAACGGCATGCGCGCTGCCATGATGCCGCCATTGACCAGGGTGATCGCCGCTTCTTCGGCATTTGTGTCCCGGTCTTCGACAATTTTCTGAGCGCCGCCATCCGCATCACGGATAATCCGGCCATATCCTTTTGGGTGCGGCGTCTCGAATCCCAGAATGGCGATGTCGTGACCGGCGGCAATCTGTGCGGCGAGGGCTGCCAGAGTCTGACTGCTGACCAGGGGCGTATCGGCAAACATCACCAAGCCAACACCGTCAAATCCCGCCAGTGTCTCGCGTGCTGCCAGTACCGCATGACCCGTGCCAAGCGGCGGATGCTGAATGGCATATTCCTGATCCCCGAGCCAGTTCTGGGTATTGGTGGAATCCTGTGAAAGCACGGTGACGATGCGCTCGGCACCGCTGGCCTTTGCGGCATCAATGGCCCATGCCAGCATCGGCCGCCCGCCCATATGATGCAGTGGTTTCGGCAGGGCGGATTTCATCCGCGTTCCCTGACCCGCCGCCAGAATGATCGCTGCTGTTTTCATGCCTTCTTTATAAGCCGAACTTACTGCAAAAACCAACCATTTGCCTGTTTGTGCGGCGGTTCTGGCGAAATCACAGCTGACGGCGAATCTGGTGGCCTTTCATGAAAAAAGAGATAGGGCGTGCATTTTCTGCTTGACATTTGGCACAAAATAGGATATATCCTATTGCACGCTGGATATTTTCCGTTGAATTGTCAGGACTGATGGCTTCATCTTTGTTCGTGTGTGTGATGAAAGGGTGATGACACAGTTCCGGCTTTCTTGTCGGTATGAATATCTCTATTAATGAAACGCGAAACTGAATCGATCGGGCTGCGGTCATGTTTTCGAAGGGGATTTTTTATGTGTGGAATCGTCGGGGCTGTCGGCCTTACCAATTGTGGTGACACGCTCCTTGACGCGTTACGGCGCCTCGAATATCGCGGCTATGACAGTGCTGGCATTGTCACCCATAATGGCGCTGGTTTTGAAATCACCCGGTCGGTTGGCAAGCTGGCAAGTCTTGACAGGTTGATTCGCAAGAATCGGCTTGGTGGTGATATTGGCATCGGCCATACGCGCTGGGCCACACATGGTGGTGTGTCGGAGGCGAATGCCCATCCCCACATCGCAGCCGAGCGTGTGGTGATCGTTCATAACGGCATCATTGAAAACCATCGCCAGCTGCGCGCCCGTCTCGAACAGGAAGGTCACCTGTTCAGCAGCGATACCGACAGCGAGGTTTTGGCGCATCTTTTTGTAGAGGCTTTTGATGCCGGTCTCTCGCCAACCGAAGCCACAAAGTCCGTTCTTGCTGCCATTGAGGGTGCATATGCTTTCGCCGCACTTGTCCGTGACCATAGCGATATGCTCATTGTCGCGCGCAATGCTTCGCCGCTGGCCATTGGCCTTGGCGATGATGCCAGCTTCATCGGCTCGGATGCCATCGCGCTGGCCCACCTGACACGGCGTGTTGTCTATCTCAAAGACAATGATTTCGCCTTTGTCACGGCTGAGGGGGCGGCCGTGTTTGATGCAATGGGAACACCGGTCAACCGCGAGGAGGTCATTGTCGCGGCCAGCCAGGGGCTTGTCGACAAGGGAGGCTATCGGCATTTCATGGAAAAGGAAATCCATGAACAGCCCGATGCCATCGCTCATTCGTTGGCGGCAATGACCGGGGCTGACGGCCGGATTGCGGCCCCGATGTCGCGTGATCAGCTGCGCGATATCACCGGCATTGTGATGCTGGCGGCGGGTACCAGCCATTATGCGTCACTTGTTGCGCGCTACTGGATTGAGGGGCTGGCCCGGGTGCCGGTGACCTGCGAGATCGCGTCCGAATACCGCTATCGCAAACCGGTCACCAGCAGCTTTTCAACGGCGATTGCCATTTCGCAGTCGGGCGAGAGCCTTGATACCTTGATGGCGATGCGCCATGCCGCAGAAAATGATCTGCAAACAATCGGCTTGGTCAATGTGCCGGGAAGCACCATCGCGCGTGAGGCGGATGCCGTCATGCCAACACGTGCCGGTCCGGAGATTGGTGTTGCCAGCACCAAGGCATTTACCGCCCAGCTCACGGTGCTGATCAGCTTTGCCATCGCCCTTGCCGAAGCCAAGGGGGTGATCACGCCGCAGCGTGCGGATGAAATTCAGGCGCAGATACAGGCCCTGCCGGGGCTGGTTGGCAAGGCGTTGACATCCTTTGATGCCATTCGGCCGATTGCGCATGATCTTGCCAGCGCCCGTTCGGCGCTGTTTTTGGGGCGTGATAAGCTGTTTCCTCTGGCGCTTGAGGGGGCGCTGAAATTAAAGGAGCTGAGCTATATCCATGCAGAGGGTTTTGCGTCCGGCGAGATGAAGCATGGTCCGATTGCGCTGATTGAGGATGGCCTGCCGGTGGTTGCCATGCTGGCGGCTGATGAGGTGCTTGGCAAGGCCGCGAGCAATCTGCGCGAGGCAAGCGCCCGTGGCGGGAAGATCATCCTGCTGACCGAGGAAAGGGCCGTCGCCGAGGTGGATTTTGCCGAAAGTGTGATCACCGTGCCGAATGTTGACCCGTTGCTGGCACCCATTCTGCTGGCTGTGCCGGCGCAGATTCTGGCCTATCTGACGGCGGTGGAAAAGGGAACGGATGTCGACCAACCCCGCAACCTCGCCAAGTCAGTGACCGTGGAGTAAAATATTTAATTGAATGCATAAAATTGCATGATGGATGGGCGAGACAAATTTTTAGGGTGTGGTTCCGATCTAGCGATTAATTCAATAACCTGTAGAACAGGGAGTTGTTAAAATAATGCTGATTCCAAAACTAGATCCACCCGGTAGAGATCGAGAATACAGACAATGTAATTCTGAGGAAATTTCTCAGATTGTTCACACTTGGTTGTTCACCAACGATGTTGGATACAGAGAAATGGACAGAGACATCCTTGGTTTGGACCCTCTTTCATCACGTGGTTTTCATTCGTTTAATGTGTTGGGCCATTTGGGTCTAAAGAGAAAGTTCAAAGGCATCTTCGCTGATTTCGAGCGTAGCGAGGCGATTAGGCAATTAAAGTCTGACGAACAGGATTTCAGTTTTGGAAGCACTGATCGGCAAGCAATGCACGCATTTCAACCAAGAAACATCAGATTTTTCCTTGTACAAAAGAGATAGTTTGGAACAGGAATAAACCTTGGCCAATCGCCAACTAATGCGCCTTGACGGGCTCTATCAACACCCGTTCCTAAAACGGTTTGGGGCCGTATTTGTTTTTGCGGGCCGCGCTCTCGGTCAGCAGAAACACCAGCATGATGCCCCAGCCAACGAGCGGCAACAGATAGAAGAGCTGCCAATAGCCGGACCGGCCGGTGTCATGCAGTCGGCGTGTTGTCACCGCGATGAACGGGATCAGCAAAACCAGATGCGCGAGTGTCAGAATGCCGCCAACCCATGCCTTGCTGCGTGAAAAGGTGAAATCGGTGATGAAGATCCCATGGCCTGTCTCCAAACAGAACAGGCCGTTATGTGTGGACCTGCGTCTGCCCCGATCTTTTGCATGATCTTCGGATTTGTCTCCGGCCATCTGGTTGGCACCGTTTTTGGCACCGTTTTTGGCCATCTCATCACCGGCCATGAAGTCTTTACAGCTCATGTCCTGATGATATTGGTCATGGCGGTCCGAGCGGTCCAATATGGATTTATCATCATCGCCATATTTGTCGGAATATTGTTTGTCGGATATTGTTTGTCGGAATATTGTTTGTCGGCCCATTTATCATCTTGGTTCCATTTGCCGCGATGGCCCCATTTGCCGCGATGGTCCCTGCCATCAAATTCATAGTGAAAGCTGCCGCCATCGCGCATGCCGTGTTCTATAAAGGCAAACCGGTGCGGTCCATGACCATGACCATGGCGCAGCACGGCCTCCATCACTGCCGAGGTCACATTTACAATGATCAGAAGCGAGAGAACAAACAGCCAGAATTCAGCCCGCCGGGCGCGACCACTGAAAGTCGCAAACTGCACATATGGCTGTGCCAGCAGATGAAGAATTGACCGGATCACTTTATGATCTCCCCTTTTCTGTCTCGCTGATACCCGTCTTGCCTATATCGGTCTTGCTGATATCTGGCGCGTTGGGCTGATCATTGCCGAAGACTAGCAGGCAAATATTAATAAACCCCTAAATTTAGGGAGAAATTTTATGTGAATGAGAATTGGGAGGATCCAAAATTTGAAATGGATAAGAATTGGCAGACGAAGAATGGAGAGATAATGAGGTTTATTCAAAAATTCAGGGAGGCGGGACAGGCCCCCCTGTCTGTATTGACGATGGTCGTTAACGCATGTCACGGTGCGGGCAGCTATCGCAATCTGGCACAGGAGGCAGGATTATGGTGATCCGTCATGTTGAACAGGCCGATAGAGACCAGTGGGACAGGCTCTATCGCGGCTATGCTGACTATTATCAGGTCGAAACGGATATGCCGCGCCGTGACCGTTTGTTCGCCTGGCTGCGCGATCCTGGCCATGTCTGTTGCGGGCTTGTCGCCGAGACGGATACTGGGCTTATCGGGCTCGCCCATTACCGCAGCATGCCATCGCCGCTGCGTGGTGCCGAGGTTGGTTTTCTGGATGATTTGTTTGTCGATCCTGAGCAGCGCGGATCGGGGGCTGCTGAGGCGCTGTTACGCTCTGTTGACGATATCGCAGCTGAGCGCGGGTGGCCGGTGGTGCGCTGGATCACCCGTGACAACAATTATCGGGCGCGCGGCCTTTATGACCGCCTGTCATATCGCAGTGACTGGATCACCTACGAGATGACTGCTGCCTCCACTGGTCGCGGGTGATGCCGCCAGACACCGCATTTGATCTGCGTGATTTTCAGCTGTCGGATGAGCAGGCTGTCATCAAATTGTGGCAGACATGTAAACTCCTGCGGCCATGGAATGACCCGCATCGGGATATCAGTCGCAAGCTGGCGGCGTCGGATGGCGGGTTTTGGGTTGGCCATATCAATGCACGTCTGATCGCCAGCATCATGGTGGGATATGATGGTCATCGCGGATCAGTGAATTATCTGGCCATTGACCCAGCCTTTGCCGGACGTGGCTATGGCCGTTTGCTGATGGGGCAGGCTGAGGCTTTTCTCTCGCAGATCGGGTGTCCGAAGGTCAATATATGCGTGCGCCGGGATAATGAGGCTGTTCTCGCTTTTTATGACAGTCTGGCCTATGAACAGGATGATGTGGTTGTTCTCGGCAAAAGGCTGATCCCGGATGATTGAAGCCTATCTTGCGCTTCTGACCTTTATTCTGTTTATGGTTGCGACGCCCGGTCCGGCAAATCTGCTGGTGATGATTGGTGGTGCCCAGCGGGGGGTTGCCGCCTGCACGGGATTCATTCTCGGTCTTGTTTGCGGCAAACTCTGCCTCAACCTTGTTTTTGGATTGGGCTTTGGATTGTTTCTTGCCGACCAGCCGCTGCTCACGAATGTGCTTAAATTTGTCAGTGCCGGCTACATGATCTGGTTGGCCCTGCAATCCTGGAACGATCACTCAAATGATGGTGCCACGCATAATCCCTTCAGCTTTCGCCGCGGGGTGATTGTGCATCCGCTCAATCCAAAGGCATGGGTGATGGTGATCCTTGCCTGGAGCCAATTTGCCCCGGCGCTGGGGTCGCTTGGGGTGCAGCTTGTGCTTGTAGCGGCCGGCTTTGCCGCAATCCAGCTGGTGTTTCACACGATGTGGTGCGCCAGCGGTGCCTTGTTGCAAAGAGCGGTGCCACGCTCGCTCTGGCTCACGCGATCAATGATTCTGATCACTGTTGCCATCGTGATCTGGGCGTTGCTTTTTTGATGTTTTAATTAGAGCTGCTCGAAAACTTGGAAACATCATCCTTGCCAATGGCGCCCAGATATTTGAAGTTGAATGTAAATTTGATCTCGTCCATGCGTGACACATCACGGTCTTTCGTGGCGTCATGTGAGTAATCAAACCGGATGGTGATGCAATTTTGCACACCACCATTCCAGACAAGTGCCGCATTGGTTGTCTGCCGTGTTTCCTGACCTGAGGAGAGGTCCCAATTCTGGTTAGCTGACGCGCTCCATCCTCGGCCGAGTGGAACACTGCCGCTCAAAATCAATTCCTCGCGGTCGTCAGTGCTGTTGGCAAAATAGGCCCTGGCCAGCTGGTTGTGCTCCAGCGCAAGATTCATTCTGCCGAGTTTTGTCGAAACATCTGTCTTTGATTCATTCAGGGAAAAATCATGTGATGACATCCGTCCCGACCAGGAAAGCGCAATATTCTGCGGTGGGTTGATGCTCAAACTGGCAACATAATCGGAATAGATGTTGCCCTGATCCGGTGCGAGACCTTCTGACGGTTTGCCGGATATGCGCCGGCTCAGGCCAATGAACCCTGCCAGCTTGCCAAAGGTCTGGTCATTGGCGACGCCTGAAACGCCGAGATCAGCGCGCGTTCCCGGCAAGATATAGTCCTTGCCCTGGTAGCGGTTGAGCAGGAACAGATTGGCCTCGTCGATCCGATAGTCGGCCGAGTCACGGTTTGGCACTTCCTGTGTCCGGTCTGCGCCGCCAACCCAGACGATTTGCGCCTTCGGCTCAAACATGGCTGTTTTGCCAAAACCGCTGACCGCCAGCGGCAGGCGTGTGCCAATCGAGATGGAAGGATTGATCTGGCCGAACTCGCCCAGCTTGCTGGTGGCGCCAACTGGTTTGTCATGCAGAGAATAATAGCTTGCCATCACATTTGCCTTATAGGAATTGACAAATGCACCTTGATGAAACTCCTCAGCAACCTCCGTTGTTCCGGACCAGCGCGCAAGATCATGCTCTTCGTCATTGTCCAGCTGGATTGCGCTTATCTCAGTTCGCAGCCTCTGGTTGGGTCTCCATCCCTGTTGCAGTTTCTCATAGAAAATTGACGGCAGGATCACTGGCTCCAACTCAGGTGTGTCACGTGAATTAAGCCCTTGCAGATCAGACGCCTCGACAAGGTAATAGCGGTTTTCTTTGAGGCGCTCCGCGATAACAGAAGATTTTAACTCTGTCGAACCATCAAACTTATAGCGGCGCATGAAGGTGTCCTGGCTCGCCCGATTAACCTGGGCCTTGATATTCCAGTCATTGCCTATGTTCGTTCTGAAAATTGCATTGATTGCCGCCACATTTTCGCGGTCCTTCTTGTAGGTGTTGACACTGCCGTTTAGGAGTTGAACATCAAGATCGGCATTGTCCCAGCGTTTGCGGTAATCGGTGCGCAGGCCGATGCCACGATATTGATATTTGTAGACGGTAAATCGCGCGTCGCTCGTGTCATCGATGATTTTGAAATAGGGAACCGCCGGCGTGATCCCACGGTCAGAGCTGATTGAGGTCGAGGGGGTCAAAAATCCTGTGCGCCGGCGAACGGTCCAGTCTGGATGCGCCAGATAGGGCAGGTAGAACAGCGGCACATTCAGCACATGCATGCGAACATTTTTGTGGGTGATCGTCTGCGTTTTTTCGTTGTGGATTGATGATGTGGCCCGCACATCCCAGTTCGGGCTCTCGCCTGCCTCGATGTCACAGTTGCAGGGGCTGAAACGGGAGCGCGAGAAAACGGAGCGATCACCGGTCACAGTGTCACTTTCATCGGCGATAAAGAATGAACCGTCCGTGAAACGTGTTCGCAGATTATCCGCAACAATATGGGTGAATTGTGTGTCGAGTGTCATGAAATCAGCGCGGCGTTCGGTGCCATCATTGGACGTCATCAACACATTGCCGCGGGCAACCGCCTTATCCAGTTCCTGATCATAGGTCACTTCATCGGCGATCAACTCGGTACCATTTTGGCGCAGCACAACATTGCCTGTTGCAAACATGCTGCCGGTTTCTTTGTTTACAGTGACCTGATCGGCCTCAAAGCTGATTGGCCGGTCGTCTGCCAGAGCTGATTCTGCCAGCGAAAACAACAAAAGGATACCGAGATAACAAAGACGATGAAGCGTTTGCATTCCAACTCCAAAAAGCAGGTAACAGACCTAATGGCTATCGCGTTTTACCTCATAAGTCTATGACATACGCTAAAAATTGTCGGGCTTTGTCACTGCCTGTCGCACTCAGATTGGTGACTGAAGGCACTGCGCGCGCAGAGCATCTGCCTCATCTGCCATGGCGTTCGCGGTAAAGGGAAAATCATGCCAGGCCACATCCTGCAAACCTGTCCGATAGGCATCATCGCTGAGCAGTTTGTCAAAGCCAGCGCTGAAATGGGCGATGTCGGGCGTATCAACAATATGGGCCCGGCCTTCGGCCACTTCTGGAATTCCGCCACGCCGCGTTGTCAGAAGGGCGCATCCGGCGGCAAGACTCTCGATAACGGCCTTTGGCATGGGATCATTCCACAGCGACGGACAGGCGGAAATGGCCGCTTTGGCTTGCCATTCTCGGACTTCATTGATCGGGATGAAGCCGGTCATGACCGCCTGATTGCCAAGGTCCTGAATGGTGTTTGCAATCTTCGCCTCATAGCTGTCATGCGCGGCGGCCTCAAAACGTTTTGCGCCGGCAATCACCAGCTGCCAATCGGGGTGTTTCGGCAGGATGGCAGCCAGCGCCGTTGCACATTCCAAAATTCCCTTTTCCGGGACCATCCGGCCAGCGATCAGAATGACCGGCTGCTTGACTGGTTGGTTGACAAGCCAGCGCTGCGCACCGTTTCGGGCAACGCCAACCTTTGTAGCGAGGGCGTTATCGACGCCAAGACCATCCAGAAAGCAGTCACGGATATAGGCGCTGACACAGATGATGGTGGCCATATCCCGGAGCAGTGCCAGCCGATCCTTGACGCTCTTACTGCCTTTCATGTCACGCGGATCATTGTGCAGGTAAAGGCTCACCCGCAAATCTGGGCGGCGCTGCTTGATGTAGGTGGCAACGTGACATCGGCTATGCACTTCCACCAGATCGGGTGCACCAGTTTTTTCGATCTGGGCAATATAATCCGCAGCACAGCCAATATTTGTGCCTCTAAACCATTGTCCGCGTGGCCGCAGACTCAGAAATCTATGATCGTTGAGCGGGGCATCAACCACCGTACCACAGATGCGAAAACAGTCGCGGCTCTGGCTCGCCTCAACAAGGTCATTCACCACGCCCGAAATTGCGCCGGCATTTGCCGCGGTGAAACGTTCCTTTGCAGGCAGCAGAATGTCGATCAATGGCAACGGTGTTATCTGGCGAAGTGCGCTGATTGACGGTGATGATGTTTCATTTGCTGATGACAAGGCTGTGGGATTCCCGGAGTCAAACAAGTATCATGTTAATTTGCAGACGATCTTTTCCATCGCCCGGAGGCGTTGATATGGTATGTCATATCCGGGGTGAATGTCATCCACTGACATTGGGTGAACGAATTAGAGAAATCGGGGCAAAGCATTAATGGATCAGCAGCGGCAGGTTCTTGTGATCAAGCATGGGGCACTTGGTGATGTGGTGCAGGGGTTCGATGCCTATGCAAGCCTTCGTGCCGGTCTTGCCGATGCTCATATTGCGGTTCTGACTTCTCCTGCTTTTGCCGGTTTCATGAGGATGATGCCTTGGTTTGACGAGGTGTTGATTGATCCGCGATCATCGTTTCTTGACGTCCCGGCAACGTGGCGGGTTCGCTCCGTGTTGCGGCGCGGTTGGGATGCGATCATAGATTTGCAATGCAGTGGTCGGACTGCGAGCTATCAAAAGTATTTTGTGCGGCCAGCGGTGCGTTGGTTCGGAACGGCAAAAGGGGCAAGTGATCCCTATCCAGATTTCACTGCGGTGAACAATCATCGACGTATGCTCACTGCCGCCAAGATGGCAGGCGGCCGGATAATCAAGCCTGCGGCGGTAGATCTGGACTGGCTGGCTGATGGTGGTGGGGCGGCTCCAATGGCCGGGGCTGTGGTGCTGATTCCGGGTTGCTCACTCGCCAAACCCCAGAAAAGATGGCCGGCTGACCGATATGCCGAACTGGCGTTGGCGTTGCAGGCATCCGGGCAGGCGGTGGTCATTGTTGGCACCCAAGCGGATCGTCCGGTCGCAGATGCTTTGATGGCGGCAGCCCCGCAATGTCATGATCTTGTTGGCAAAACTGATCTTACGGGTTTGGCCCGCCTCCTGCACTCAGCTGATCTTGTGGTTGGCAATGACACGGGGCCATTGTTTCTGGCGGCGCGCCTCGGCGCACGGACGATAATGGTCATGGGACCAGATACTGATCCGGCAATGTCAGCGCCCACAGGCAGTTGTTGCAGTTGGGTAAAGGCTGACCCTATCGCCAGCATCACCGCCGGAAAGGTGATGCAGACAGCCGCCAAACTCGCCGGTGATTGAGTGTGTTCGTCTCTGCCTAAAAGGATGATCCGGGCTGGGTCAGAAACTCAATTTCCTCGGGTGAGGAAGGGCGCCCCAGTATGGCGTTGCGATGGGGAAATCGGCCAAACCGTGAAACGATATCCCGGTGTTGCTGCGCATAGTCCAGTGTTCGCGCATTTGTGTGTGTCTCAAACAACGGCAATGACATGTCCTGAATAGCCAAATCTTCGCTATGCATCAGGGGCATCAGCATGAAATGCCGCTGATTGGCATCAGCATCGTCGAGATATCCTCGCTCAAGGCAGCGCAGAGACAACGCCAGCGCCATTTCATCTCCTGAAAAAGCGCGCGGGGTGTTGCGGTAGATGTTGCGGGTGAATTGGTCAAGCAGGATGATTAGGGCGAGACATCCCGTGGCTGTGTTTGCCCAGCTATCCCTCTCGCCTTTCAAGCTGCTGATGATTGTCGGCTCGAAACGATTTTTGATGGTTTCATCAAAGACATCATCTTTCTTGAACCACTGCTCTGGTGATATCTCCTCGAACCAGAAATCCAGTACCGCATCCGCGGTTTCTGTCTTTGCCATGACGTGTGCCTCCTTTGGCCAATTTTTGGCTGTTCAGAGAATTTTACCCGGATTCATAAGATTCTGGGGATCCAAGGCTGTTTTAATCGCCTGCATGGTGTCCAGGATTTCAGCACTTTTCACTGTTTTGAGCTGGTCGCGCTTGACCTGGCCGATACCGTGTTCCGCACTGATCGACCCTCCATAGCGGGCAAGCGTTTCGTAGAGCAGGTCAAACAGGGAGGGAATTTTTTCAGCAAATTCGGTATTGCTGGCCGGATGGCTGACGAGATTGAAATGCAGGTTGCCATCACCGATATGCCCGTAACCACAGATGCGGACAGTCGGATCAATTGCCTTGATGCCGCTCACCATCTCGGCATAGAAGGGCGCGATTGCCGATTGCGGTAATGAGATGTCAGAGCGTGCCACAACACCGGACCGCTTGTGTGATTCTGGTGCTGTCTCACGTACATCCCACAATGCTGTGCGCTGCGCCTCGTTGGTAGCAATGGTTGCATCAATGACCAACCCATCCTCAAAGGCAGTGGCAAGGAAATCCTCCATTATTCCCTGCAGCGGGATCTGGCCACTGCTGTCGGCGACTCCGCTATTGGGGTTGGTGCTGGCGATTTCCATCAACACATTCATCGCACCGCGCTCTGCCAGCGGTTGCTGGATTTCGGGAAAATGCTCAAAAAGCACATGCAGAATGTCGGCCGGGATCAACTCAAAGGCCTCAACACTACCGCCAGAGGCCGCCTGCAGGCGGTGCAGCAGCTTTACCGCAGCGGCAACATCGCGCACTTCGGCAAAGGCTGTGCTGCGTGCGACAGGCAGGGGAAACAGCTTCATCGTTGCGGCTGTAATCACACCAAGTGTCCCCTCAGAGCCGATGAACAGGTCACGCAAATTATAGCCAGTATTATCCTTGCGAAGTCCGCTCAGCATGTTCAGAACCTTGCCACCCATCAAAACGACCTCAAGCCCCAAGGTGAGTTGCCGCGTGGTGCCATACCGGACAACATTCAAACCCCCGGCATTGGTGCCAAGATTGCCGCCGATTGTGCAGCTCCCCTTGGCGGCCAGGTTGAGTGGGAAATAGAGGTTCTGGGCCTCCGTTGTTTCGTGCAGGGTCTGCAGGATGCAGCCTGCCTCGACCGTCATTGACATATTGGTCGGATCAATTTCGCGAATCCGGTTCATCCGGCGCAGTGACAGAAGAATGCTGTTACCTTTTGTATCGGGTGTGGCGCCACCCATGAAACCAGTGTTGCCACCTTGTGGAACGACAACAATGCCTTGCTGGCTGGCGAATTCCATGATTTTAGCCACCTGCGCCGTTGTCTGTGGCAGCACAACTGCATGTGCCTGTCCGGCAAACCTGCTATGCCAGTCCGACAGAAAAGGAGCCATGTCATCAGCAGCGTTCATCACGGCATCCGCCCCGACTATGCTCGTTAATTCAGCAATAATGTCCATCGTCACTGTACGCTGCTCCTCAATCAGTAAAAGGTGTGACTTAATCCGGCGATGACTATAGGGATTTTGTGACCTGTCGCCAACGATCCTGTTGGGTCCAAGGGTTATCGCGGCGCGGCGGCGCGGCGCAAGCGGTCATTGATTGCCTCGCCCAGTCCAGTGTCGGGAATGGGGGCGATGGCGATCTTGGGCAGTTTCAAGGCGTCAAGCTGATGCAGCAGATCAAATAGATTTGCCGCTGCTTCATTCAGATTGCCCGTTCTGCTCAGGCTAATAGGCTGTTCGCCAGAACCGGCTATTTTGCCAAATCCAACAAGGGTTTCGTCCGTAGCCGCACTCAGGGCGTTCAGACGCAAGGCCGCATTTGGCGCGTAATGGCTGGCGAGCTGGCCGGGGCTGACGGGTGCGTTGTCATTTTCTGAGATAGATGGTTTGCCCATCTCCGGGTCAAGATTTGCGTTGATAAGCACGCGGGCGATCTTGTCGCGCGTCACTCCACCGGGACGCAGGATAATGGCCTGCGCACCTGTGCAGTCAATAATCGTTGACTCGACACCGTTCTCGCAGGCGCCACCATCGAGGACGAGATCAATTCTGCCGGCAAGTGACTGCATGACATGCGCGGCCCTACTTGGGCTGATCTTGCCCGACATATTGGCACTCGGCGCCGCGATAGGTTCGCCAAAGGCGGCCAACAGACGCTGCGCCTCAGGATGTGCAGGAACACGCAGGGCTATTTTTTCGAGGCCGGCACTGGTCAGCATGGCGATTGGACAATCCGGCTCACGTGTCAGCACGAGTGTCATTGGTCCAGGCCAGAAAGCATCGGCCAGCGCTGCCGCCATGGGGGTCTTTTGGCCAAGCGCAAAAGCGGCATCGGGTGTTGCCACATGGCTGATCAGGGGGTTGAATTCGGGTCTGTTCTTCGCCCCAAAGATACCGGCCACGGCGGCCGCATTATTGGCATTGGCGCCAAGGCCATAGACTGTCTCAGTGGGGAATGCAACAAGCCCTCCTGTGCGCAAAATGGCGCTGGCACGGGCGATGCTCAGGTCGGATAGGGGCAAAAGCTCGGTCATACGCATGTCATAACCTAAGCGGTCTTTCGCGCCTAGTGGGCAGCGCCGAATAAAATTCATCATATGTGTCGTCGTGCCTGCGACATCTGACTGGTGGATTCTTGTTGATGGCTGTCGCATGATATCGACTTGCGTCACCGGAACGAGTCTTCTGCTGGCGGCGCGATATCGGGTTTTGGGAGTTGCAGACAGATGTGTGGACGATTCACCAGCACCGCCTCGCCGGAGGAATTGATGCGGCATTTCGGCGTGACGATACTCGAAAATCTGCAACCGCGATGGAATGTTGCGCCAGGCCAATCTGCGCTGGTCATCCAGCAGTCAGGCCTGCATGCCGAGGCCATTTACGCCAAATGGGGGCTACCACCCGCGTCCAGCAAACAGAGTTTCCTTATTAATGCGCGGATGGAGACGGTCACTGAAAGACCAACTTTCCGCGATGCGTTTGCGACGCGGCGCTGTCTTGTGGCCGCAACGGGGTGGTATGAATGGTCGGCGCGCCGCCAGCCATGGCATATTCAACTGGGTGATGGCGGCTTGGTGGCGTTTGCTGGTCTGCTGTTTACCTGTGGCGGTAGAACGCATTTTGTGGTGATGACAAGCGCCGCAGAGGGTGAGTTGAAGACCATTCATCACCGGCAGCCGCTGGTCCTACCGCGCAGCAGCTGGCACGGTTGGTTAACCAATGATGGCAAGATGGCAGAACAATATCTTCAGGCCGCGCCAACCAGTCTGTTCAACTGGTACCGCGTTGGTCCGGCGGTTGGCAAAGTGGCAGAGGATCACCCACGATTGGTAACGCCGCTTGATGAGGCGGCGCTTGCCGCTGAAAAACGCAACGCACAACAGGCCAAAGGCATGCCGGGCCAGGGCGATCTTTTTGTCTGAGGGCATCTCAGATATCGGCAACCGTGACCTTACGGACCAGAATGCCATAAAGGTGCCAGAGAACCAATGCGCCCGCACCGCGATAGGGGCGCCAGTGCTCGGCGATCACCTCCAGCTCTGACGCTGTTGGACGGGACTCCAATGATTTTAGCCTTTTCATCCCTTCTTGTAGCGCGATGTCATTGATCGGCCAAGCATCCATATCGGCAAGGGCAAACAGCCGATAATTATCAGCTGTCCAACTGCCAATGCCGCGAATCTTCGTCAGGCGGGTCTGAACCTCATCACCCGGCAGATGCGCCAGTGCAGGAAGGTCGAGTGTTCCAGCGGTGATCTCTGCGGCAAGGCCGATCAGATACTCGGCCTTTCGCCGTGATAGGCCTGCGGTCATCATTACATCTGCCGAGCTGTTGGCGATGGCGGTCTCATTCGTTAGGCTGGCGGCCCCCATCCGGTTCCAGATTGACGATGCCGCAGTGCGCGAGACCTGTTGCCCTACAATGGCGCGTGCCAGCGTGTCAAAGCTGGCGGGGAGTGATCTATCAGGCGGTGATCCATATGTTTTGAGCGCCAGTGCAACATCTTCATCAAGCCGGGCCAATGCCTGCAAGGCACCGCCATCACCATGGCCGGCATCGATAAACAACTTTTGATGCATGTCACTCATGCCAAAACTATATCGCGCAATATCCGAGTGACCAAGGCTGGTGAAGTGCTGGCACACCGCACTCACAGATTTGTGAGGTAACTCGCTTTTCAAAAGGCTGTTTGGCTGTCATCATAGCGTCGCCAATAAACGGGCACTTTGCCTATATTCGGGGGTGTATGTCACATGCGGATTTGGGACCTTCCTTTAAGGATTTTTCACTGGGCTCTGATGCTTTCTGTCATCGGCGCCATTGCGTCATCAAAGGCAGGCGTGATGTGGGCGCATGAGCGCTTGGGTTTGACGGTGATGGGGCTGGTGATCTTTCGCCTGATATGGGGGTTCGTCGGGGGGCATCATGCGCGGTTTGTCAATTTTGTCACCGGACCCCGCGCTGTTTTTTCCTGGTTGCGCATGGCTGGTGAGAATAGCGTACGACAGGCAGGCCATTCACCGCTCGCTGCCTATTCGGTTCTAGCGCTTTTGGGTGTTGCCGGGTTTATGGCGGGCAGTGGCAGTGTCTCCAATGACGGCATTCTCTTTGATGGGCCGATGGCGCATCTTCTATCGATGGAGGCAAGTAAACAGGCGACAAGCCTCCACCATTTAGGACAATATTTCGTGTTTGCACTTGTCGGGCTGCATGTTGTGGCGATCCTGTTCTATAAATTCGTCAAACGCCAGGGTTTGACCGCCGCGATGGTGCATGGCCGGGCCAGTGATCCGGCAGACCGCATTTCCGGTGTTGATGGCGGTATTTCGACCCGGCACACCCTTTTTGGTCTTGGGTTGATGGTCGCGTGCGTTGCCCTTGCCCAGATGTTGCCCTTGCTGCGCCCTGTTTGGTGAGGTTGCAAACATGCGAGACGCTGGCGCTTTGCTGATTTTCAGCAAAAGAACAGGTGCGCTGGGGTCCTTTCTGGCCTAGGTTGACGATCACTGAGTTTTTTTTTGAAGGACGATTTCTTGTCGGTCCCGCGTTCCGTCATTGGCGCGTTGTTGAGCGTTTGTACCGTTGGCTTCGGCATCACCACTGGCGTTTTGGTCAAGGAGGTCAGCAGCGAGGTGTCGGTGGTCACGACCCTGTTCTATCGTTTCCTGTTCAGCCTGCCGTTGTTGATCAGCTTTGGTCTGCTTACCCGTGGCAGGCAGTTCATGCAGATCAATCAGAAAAAGACCTTGTTTTTCCGAGTGCTTTTCGGGTTTTCCGGTATCTGTTTCTGGTTTCTGTCGGTGCGTACGATGCCGCTGGGCCAGGCGACAGCTTTATTTCAGAGTTCGGTCATTTTTGTAACGCTGCTCTCTCCGCTGTTGCTGGGTGAGAGGGTTGGCATTTACCGCTGGTGTGCGGTTTTGACCGGAATGATGGGGGTAATTGTTGTCACCGACCCGTTTTCTGGTGATTTGACACATTATGCGCTCTTTGGGGTGATGGCGGCAATGTCAGGGGCGGTGCTCGCTATTTTGTTGCGGCGGCTTGGTCGTAGCGATGCGCCAGCCAGCGTTGCCATATGGTACAATCTAATAGGATTTCTGGTGATCAGCGTCGTTGTCATGCTGTTTCCCATCAATTTTGTCATTTATAGCGGTACAACCCTCCACCAGTTGATTGCGCTCGGTGTTGTTGCATCATTTTTGCAAATTCTGCTCACCAGCTCATATCGATATGCCGATGCTGTCGTCATTTCCTCGATGCGGTATCTGCAGATGCCGCTGTCTGGGCTCGTTGGCTATTTCATGTTCGCTGAAATTATGACAACAACGGAAATTACAGGCGCTGCCATCATTATTGGCAGTTGCCTGGTGATTGTCTGGCGCGCATTGGTGCGGGGCAGGGCGGCACAGTCGTCAGTGTCATCAAACAGCTGATGCCGACAAAATCTGCTGGCGCCTGTTGACGGCGACTTGCCAACAGGTGCCAGTTACTCCTAAAACCCCACACGCAAGGCGGGGCTGGCGCGTCAATGGTTTAACAGGAGAGCGAAGTGGCGACAAAGATTATCCGGGTAATGGGCGAGACTGACATTGTCGATATTGATGTTGACGCGCACGATGGTGGGACAAATGCGAAATTGATGGGTCTCGATCTGGTTGATAAAATTAATATTCTTGGTCACTGGATGGATCAGGACCGAGGCGAGGCCTTGGCTGCTGATCCTGAGTATCTGGCGGCGATGACGGCGATCGCCGCAGAGGTTCAGGCGAACGGCACGATGGGTGCCACCTTCGCCAATGGAACCAATTTTATGCTGCTGACGATCCTGCGAGAGAAATGGCCGGTCGGCTCGAAGGCAAAATTCCAGAAAATTGCTGAGCGTGTTGGTGCGGAACATACATATCTCGCCATTGCCTGTGGTCCCGCCAAGGTCGATGATCTGAATGATGATGATGCGCTCAAAAAAGCCGAGACAAGCCAACTTGGTCTGGCACTGACGAATTTTCGCCGGATGCGCAAACAATTCGCCAACAGCAGTGCAGTGCAGACCTTAATCAGGCAAGGCATCTAACTGTTTCTATTCTGCCAGTTCAGGCAGATCATGAAAAAATGCGAGTGCGTCCGCATTGGCCAACGCTTCAGTGTTTTTGACGGGGCGACCATGGATGATGTCGCGGACAGCCAGTTCGGTGATTTTGCCTGATCGGGTTCTGGGAATGTCTGGAACGGCGATAATCCGTGCCGGAACATGCCGCGGCGTTGCACCAGACCGGATGGCGGCTTTGATCGCAGTGACAAGATCAGCATCGAGGACGCAAGCCTCGCCAAGACGAACAAACAATATCACCCGCACATCATTGTCCAATGACTGACCGACAACAAGCGCCTCGGCAATCTCATCGAAAGCCTCAACCTGCCGGTAAATCTCGGCCGTGCCAATCCTCACACCGCCGGGATTCAGCGTTGCATCGGAGCGACCATGAATGATGATACCACCGCGCTCGGTCAGAGTCGCCCAGTCACCATGTCGCCAGACACCCGGAAAATGCTCAAAATAGGCGGCTTTGTATTTGGCATCGCCCGGATCGTTCCAGAATTTGATCGGCATTGATGGGAAGGGAGCAACACAGCACAGTTCACCCTGTTCACCTGTCACCGGGGTGCCGGTCTCATCCAGAATGGCAACAGCCATGCCAAGGCCACGCACCTGTATCTCACCGGCAATCACCGGCAAGGTGGGGCATCCGAGAACGAAGCAGGAGACTATATCGGTGCCGCCAGAGATTGAGCAGAGCTGCACGCTGGGGCTGATTGCCTGATAGACGAAATCAAACCCGTCAACCGAAAGCGGCGAGCCTGTAGTCATCACCAGTCGCAGTTTTTGCAAATCGACGTCATCCACTGGCCGGTAGCCGGTATTGCGCACCGCATCGATATATTTTGCCGAAACACCGAAATGGCTAAGCTGCTCTCGCGCGGCGATTTGCCAGAGCCTGTCCGGACCCGGATGAAACGGGTTGCCTTCGAACAGTACAATCCGAGCATCGACCATCAGGGTTGAGACCATCCAGTTCCACATCATCCAGCCGCAGGTGGTAAAAAAGAACAATGCATCATTTTGTTTCACATCGGATTGCAGGCGCAACTCCTTGGCATGCTGCAATGTTGTTCCACCGACGCCATGGACGATGCATTTAGGGGCACCTGTCGTCCCGCTCGAGAAAAGGATATAGAGCGGGTCGTTAAAGCCGACACGGATGAAATTTTCCACTGGTGGTGCTGTGAGGGCTTGATCAAACAGCACTGCGCCGGCAAGTCCTGATAAATCCGGGGTGGCGTCCAGATAGGGTATGATGACAATGGCGGAAAGCGAGGGCAGGCCAGCCGCCAGTTTGGCAACAACATCGCGGCGGTCCAATGCCTTGCCGGCATAGTGATAGCCATCACAGGCAAACAGCAGCTTTGGTTCGATCTGGCTGAATCGGTCGTGGGCGCCGCCAATGCCAAAATCTGGTGAACAGCTGGAAAATACGCCGCCAAGTGTCGACGTCGCCAGCATGATGATGATTGCTTCGGCGATGTTTGGCACATAAGCCGCCACGCGGTCACCGGGGTCTACGCCTTGATTCCTCATCCAGCCGGCAAGTGCCATTACCCGGTCTTTCAACTCGCGTCGGGTCAGTGACGTATGACGGCCATCCTCACCATATGCAGAAATTGCAGGCCGGTTATCAGCGTCTGCCAGAATGTTCTCGGCAAAGCACAGCCGCCCGTCGGGAAAGAAGCGTGCGCCCGGCATCGCGCTCTCATTGGCAATTTTCCGATTGCCCTTGTCGCCAATTATGCCCTGCCAGTCCCATAATGCGTCCCAGAAAGCAGGGCTGTCATCAATCGACCATTGCCACAACTCATGATAGTCACCGCTCCAACCCTGTTGATTGTTTCGCCGCGCCGCAACCATCGTGGCAAAATCGTACAGATTGCTGTCGCTGATCTGCTGTTCGGTTGGTTGCCATAGAACTCTTGCGTTCTGCTTGGTTGATATGGCGGGGGTGCGCATCATGTATTTTGCCTTGCCTTGGTTGGTCCTGCCAACTCCGTTCACTGGTGCTCGTCAGAATTAACTAAAGAGCGTGTACAGCATAGGGTTTGGCCGGCATCACGACAACGAATTTCACGGGCATATGGCAGGTGCCAAGCGAAGATTTGGCTGTTTTGGGTTGGCTCGCGGTGGCGCTTTCCGTCGGGAATTAGACGAAGGGCCTATCCGTCAGTAGAGTTTTTGTAAACGGTTTCTTAATATAGTTGTTAACCAATGGTTAACATGAGTTAAAGTTTGTGAGAGTTGATTCTTCTTCTGTTGGCATCATGTTGGTGGCGGCGGGATACAAATGACGGGACATCAGCCCACGGGGTGGGGGCTGATGCGAATGGATCTAGGACATGCATGCACGAATCAAGGAAATGATGAAACAATTGGTTGACGCCCCGCAGGCCTCGCTACCATTTAAGGTATCGGAGTTGGCAAAGCGCAGATGGATGGCGGGATCGGATGATGGCCCTATCGTTCAACTCGAATTGCTCGATGATAATAAGCGGGGCATTATCTTCTCGATAATGGCGCGCGACGGCAGTGGCCCTTTGCGTGCGTCTTTCCTCACAATGCTTCTCCTTGAGGATACGATTGCAACAGCGCATGAGCCCTTTGGTGTCTGTTCTGGTGAGGCGTCGGTAACGATCTACCGCTATGTTGATCTGGAGGAGGTGTCCAAAGAACAGATGGCCCGCTCGCTGACAAATTTCGCCCATCTTGCCGAGGTGGTCCTTGGTGACTATTTCGACGATTCGACGCTCGCCTGTTCCGAGATTGCTGAGAGTGCCGTCTAACGGTTTTTGTTGTAATTCCTGACATGCTGACTAGGTATAAGCTATAGGCACAATGGCTAGGTAAAAATACTGGCCATTGTTCACCATTGTGTGTTCCGCGTATCCGCGGGACGGCAATTCAACCTAGGTTATCATGGGCAAGACGTATGGCATATGACTATGATCTGATTGTGATTGGCGCTGGTTCCGGCGGCGTCCGGGCTGCCCGTATGTCGGCTGGCCATGGCGCAAAGGTGGCGGTCATTGAGGGTGACAGGCCGGGAGGCACTTGCGTCATCCGTGGCTGCGTTCCCAAAAAGCTGTTGATGTATGGTGCCGCTTTTTCAGCCGACGCCGAGGATGCCCGTGGTTTTGGGTGGAATGTCGAGGTTGAGGGCCACAGCTGGTCAAATCTGATTGCTGCAAAAAACGCCGAGCTCAACCGGCTGGAGGATATCTACCGCTCTTTGCTGAAAAATGCTGGCGCAGAGTTGATTGACGGGTGGGCAGTTGTAACAGGTCCTAATCAAGTCACGGTCAATGAACAGGAATTGACCGCTGAACGAATTTTGATTGCGGCTGGCGGCGCACCACAATTGCTTGATGTTCCGGGCATGGCAGAGCATGCCATCACCTCGAATGAGGCGCTGGATCTCGAAATATTTCCCGAAGAAATCGTAATCTATGGCAGCGGTTACATCGCGCTTGAATTTGCTGGTATTTTCAATGGCTTTGGTGCGAAAACGCATCTTGTCTATCGAAGTGACCTGCCATTGCGTGGTTTTGACGCGGATATTCGCCGCGAGATTGCCACAGCCCTTCAGGGACGTGGCATTATCCTTCATCCTGAAACAACAATATCAGCGATTGCAGATAATGATAATGGCAAACAGGTCAGCCTGAGCGATGGCGCGGTAATCACCGCTGCCCAAGTGATGGCCGCAACCGGTCGGAGCCCGAATACAGGCGGGTTGGGGCTGGCTGAAACTGGTGTTGAAATGGGTGGGCGCGGCGAGGTGGTTGTGGATGAAAGCTCTCGTACGTCGGTGCCATCGATCTATGCGGTCGGCGATGTCACTGATCGCATCAACCTGACACCTGTTGCTATTGCCGAAGGGCATGCATTTGCCGACAGCACCTATGGTAGGATAAACCGGGTTGCCAGCCACGATAATGTTGCCTCGGCCGTTTTCAGCCAACCGCCCATTGCCTCTGTTGGTCTAGGCGAGGCAGAGGCATCGGAGAAATATGCCGGAATAACGGTGTTTGAGAGCCGCTTCCGGGCGATGAAAAATACCATCTCGGGCCGCGCTGAAATGAGTTACATGAAGCTGATTGTCGAAACGGCGTCTGACAGGGTTGTTGGGGTTCATATGATGGGGCCAGACAGTGGTGAAATCATGCAGGGGATTGCGATTGCCGTCAAAATGGGGGCTACCAAAGCAGATTTTGATGGGACCATTGGCATCCACCCCACTGCAGCAGAGGAATTTGTGACCATGCGCTCGCCGCGCTCGTAACTTCCCTTTTTGTCTTTTGTCATTGTGTGAATTTAGTTGAAAAAGCAGGGAATTTGACCAATATAGGGGCTTAGGACAGGATGCCGAGGTGGGACCCTGCCTTAAAGTTTTTGCCGCTATCGATGAATCAAAGGTGAATTTGCATGACTTGGCAGCCAAATAGTTGGCGTGACCGGCCTATTTTACAGGTGCCGGAGTACCCGAATGAGGACAAAGTCGCATCGGTTGAGGCCAAGCTGGCGGCGATGCCGCCATTGGTGTTTGCTGGCGAAGCACAGCGCCTGCGTGACCAATTGGGCGCGGTGGCAGAAGGCAAGGCCTTCTTGCTGCAAGGGGGTGATTGCGCCGAGAGTTTTGCCGAATTTTCCGCCAATAACATTCGCGACAGTTTTCGCGTGCTGTTGCAGATGGCGGTTGTTCTGACCTTTGGCGCGGCAATGCCTGTGGTCAAGATCGGCCGGCTTGCCGGACAATTCGCCAAACCGCGCTCAGCACCAACCGAAGTGATTAATGGAATTGAGCTGCCGAGCTATCGTGGGGACATGGTCAATGCCATGGGGTTTACTGATGAAGAGCGCACGCCTGATCCCAAGCGGTTGCTCCGCGTCTATGAACAATCCGCCGCAACGCTCAATTTGCTTCGGGCGTTTGCTCAAGGTGGTCTTGCCGACTTGACAAAGGTGCATAGCTGGGTCGTTGGCTTTCTGCGTGATACGCCAGAGGCGGCCCGTTTTGAAGAGCTGGCTGGCCGCATTCAGGAAAGCCTCGAATTCATGCGCGCCTGCGGGGTGACCCCGGAAACGGCGCGCCCGCTGGCTGAAACTGATTTCTACACCAGCCATGAGGCGCTGCTGCTCAATTATGAGGAAGCATTGACGCGGCGTGACACGATCACCGATGAGCAGGGCTGGTACGCCACTTCGGCGCACATGATCTGGATTGGAGACAGAACGCGCCAGCCAGACGGAGCGCATGTGGCATATATGAAGGGCATTGCAAATCCGGTTGGGTTGAAATGTGGACCCTCACTGGACCCCGATGAATTGCTGCGTCTGATTGACATTCTGAATCCGGACAACATTCCGGGTCGCCTGACGCTGATTGCACGTATGGGGGCTGATAAAGTGCGGACTGGTCTGCCACCATTGGTCAAGGCGGTGCAAAGATCCGGCGCGAAAGTCGTGTGGTGCTGCGACCCGATGCATGGCAATACAATCAAGGCAAGCACTGGTTTCAAGACGCGTCGCGTCGATGACATTATGTCTGAAGTGCGAGGGTTTTTTGAAGTTCATGACGAAATAGGCTCCCATCCGGGTGGTGTGCATTTCGAGATGACGGGTCAGAATGTAACTGAATGTGTTGGTGGTGTCGTAGATGTGACCGAGGCTCGTCTTGGTGATCGTTATCACACTCATTGTGATCCGCGTTTAAATGGTGGGCAGGCACTGGAACTGGCATTCCTGATTGCCGATTTGCTGAAAAGGCGCCGTGATACTGGGCTTTCACTATCCGAGGCGGTCTGACCGGCCAACGTCAGTGGCGTGCGAGTGTTGGCAATTTGTTGCCAACCCGGCGCCGCCTTTCAGAGGAACGCACTCATGGCAGATTTCGTCAGTAAAGGTCCGTCGCCGGAAGCTCAACCGAGCCTGACAGACACATATTTTCGTCACACCCGCACCATCGTTCAGGAGCATGGGGATGTTGAGGTTGTGTATGCCGTTTTTATGCGACGCCCAGTAACGTTTGCCGGTCGCCTTGCCTTTGACTGGTTGCAGGCGATGGCGGAGTCGCGTGACGCGAAGATAAAAATCGATCTGGCCTATCCCGAGGGTGCCTGGGTCGGTGCAGGTGAGCCCATGTGTTATATCACGGGACCGTTTTCTGTTCTTGTCGACTTGGAAACGATCCTGTTGCAGCGGCTGGGCGCGGCCTGCGTTGCTGCTTACAACGCCTACAACATGTGCGTTGAATTGCCAGATGTTTCGTTTCTGGCGATGGACGCGCGCCATTGTGCCGGTTCGGAAATGGCTGATTTGATGGCCTATGGGGCCTCCGTTGGCTCCGAGAAAGCCCGCTCCAAGACGGGTGCGATTGGCTTCATCGGTTGCGCGGCTGATGCGACAGCACATTTTTTTGGCAGGGAACGCGGTGCTGGTACCATGCCGCACGCGTTGATTGGTTATGCGGGCTCTACGGTGCGGGCGGCAGAGATGTTTCATCAAACGGTTCCCAATGCGCCATTGACCGTTCTGGTTGATTACTTTGGTCAGGAAATCACCGATGCGCTGGCAGTGGCGCGTCGCTTTCCTGAACTGGCGGCGGAGGGACGCCTCGCGGTTCGTCTGGATACGCATGGTGGCCGGTTTGTTGAGGGGTTGGACACCCAATCCTCATATGCGGTTCTGGAACGCAGTGTGCCACAGGCCATTCGTGGATACAGAAATGATTCGGAGCTGAAATTCCTGATGGGAACAGGGGTTAGTGCTGCCGCGGTTTGGCATATGCGTGAAAAGCTCGATGAGAACGGTTTTGACAAGGTGCGGATAGTCGCCTCGAGCGGATTTGGCCCTGACAAGTGCCGTGTTTTTGCCTTTGCCGATGCGCCGGTTGATGTGATTGGCACCGGATCATTCCTGCCACAGATTTGGTCGGAAACCTATGCAACTGCTGATGTTATTTCCTATGATGGCCGGTCCATGGTAAAGGCTGGTCGAGAGTTTCTGTTTCGCAAATAGATCGAAGATACATGTACCCACCTCTTTCCATCGCGCTCGCGCAGTTGAACCCGCATCTCGGCAATGTCCGGGCCAATCTTGACCGGCTGGCCGATGCCCGCGCAAAGGCAGCACAGAATGGTGCCGCGATGATTGTGACACCGGAGATGTATTTGGCTGGCTACCCGTGCGACGATCTGGTTCTGCGCACCGACTTCATGGATGAGGTGGCGGCCGCCATCGACGAGTTGACAGCACTTACCAAAGACGGTGGTCCGGCGATCATCGTTGGCGCGCCCTATGCCGAAGATGGATTGATTTATAACAGTGTTTTTGTGCTTGATGGCGGCGAGGTTATTGGGCGTCGTGACAAGGTCAATCTGCCCAACTATGGCGTCTTTGACGATAAGCGAAACTTTGTGGCTGGCGCAATGCCCGGTCCGATCATGGTGCGCGGCCTGCGACTTGGCCTTCCCATCTGCGAGGATATGTGGACGCCCGATGTGATTGAATGCCTAACAGAGTCGGGCGCGCAGATGATTATCGCGCTGAACGCGTCTCCCTTTGAGACAGGCAAAACAGACCAGCGAATGCTGCATGCTGTGGCGCGTGCCGTTGAGGCCGGGTTGCCGGTGATTTATGTGAATATGATCGGTGGCCAGGATGAGCTTGTCTATGATGGCGGATCGTTTGCCATTAACATGGGGGGCAAGCTGGCCTGTCATCTGCCGAGCTTTTCTGAGTCTGTTACCCTCGTCGAGGTGAAAGATCAATTGGGTGATCTTCATCTGACCGGTCAAATCACGCCACCTGATGAGGGCACCGAAGCGCTATATCGCGGTTTGATGCTTGGCCTTCGTGACTATGTTGAAAAAAATGGATTCCCGGGCGTTGGTCTCGGCCTTTCGGGTGGCATTGACTCAGCCTTGGTGGCGGCCATTGCGGCTGATGCCATCGGTCCTGAAAAAGTCCATGCGGTAATGATGCCGTCACCTTATACTAGTCAGGATAGCCTTAATGATGCTGCCGATTTGGCAAAGCGCTATAGCATCCCGCTCGACACGATCAACATAGGCCCTGCCATGGAGGCGCTGGATACCATGTTGGCCAGCCAGTTTTTTGGCACTGAGGCAGGCATTACAGAGGAAAACATCCAGTCGCGTCTGCGTGGCCTTGTTCTGATGGCGCTGTCCAACAAACATGGCCCGATGGTGCTTGCGACCGGTAACAAATCCGAATATGCGGCGGGCTATTCGACCCTATACGGTGATATGTGTGGCGGGTTTGCGCCGTTGAAAGATGTCTGGAAGGTTCAGGTTTTCGACCTGTGTCGCTGGCGCAACCAGAATTTGCCACGCGGCGCTGCCGGCCCTGCGGGTGAGGTGATACCGCCACGTATCATCGACAAGCCTCCCTCAGCAGAACTTCGTCCGGATCAAAAGGACACGGACTCACTGCCGCCCTATGAACGTCTTGACGCCATCATGATGGCGATCTGTGAGGAAATGTCGGATATTGAGACGATAATTGCACGCGGCTACGACCGGGAGGAGGTTGCGCGGGCCAGCCAGCTGTTGTTCCGGGCTGAATATAAACGCTTTCAGGCTGCGCCTGGGCCGAAAATGACGCCGCTTGCCTTTGGTCGAGACCGGCGTTTGCCGCTAACCTCAGGGTTTAATCCGCTGTATCTATCAGGCAGCAAGGAGTCCTCATGAGCCAGATCAAGGTTCGCTTCGCCCCCAGCCCGACAGGCAATCTGCATGTCGGCAATCTGCGCACGGCGCTGGTCAATTTTCTCTTTGCCCGCAAAGCAGGCGGCCAGTTCATGCTGCGCATTGATGACACAGACACTGAACGGTCGACCGCCGCCTTTGAGGAGTGTATTCGGGCTGATCTGACTTGGATGGGGATGGCCTGGGATGTTGAGGACAGACAATCCGAACGGCTGGACCGCTATGATGCAGCACTGGTGCAATTGCACGCCGATGGACGGGCTTATGCCTGTTATGAGACACCCGAGGAGTTAGCCCTCAAACGCAAGGCGCAGCTCTCAGCCGGGCGCCCACCTGTCTATGACAGAGCCGCACTGAAATTGACAGCGGAACAGATTGCCGCCTTTGAGGCTGAGGGCCGTCAGCCGCATTGGCGGTTTCGGTTGGAGGATGCGGAGGTTCGTTGGCATGATATGGTGCGTGGTGACGTTGCCTACCATATGTCCAGCCTGTCGGATCCGGTGCTGATGCGGGCAGATGGACGGGTCATCTATACGCTGGCATCGGTCGTTGACGATATTGACCATGGTATCAGCCACATTTTGCGCGGCGAGGACCACGTAACCAACTCTGCCGCTCAAATCCAGCTGTTCGAGGCGTTGGGCGCGCAGGCACCAACGATGGGCCATATGGCGTTGCTTGCCGGCGCTGATGGAGAGGGGCTGTCGAAACGTTTGGGCAGTTTGTCGATTGCCGAACTGCGTAATAATGATATTGAGGCAATGTCCATTGCCAGCTTGCTGGCGCGCATTGGCACGTCTGATCCGGTGGTGCCGACGGCTCAAATGGCAAGGATCATCGATGGTTTTGACATCACGCGTTTTGGCCGGGCGACGGCGAAATTTGATCCAGCTGAACTTGCACAGGTGAACGCAAAAGTTGTTCAGGAGCTAACCTTTGCCGCGGTGGCTGAACGGTTGGATGCAGTTGCTGTAGGTGGCGGTGAGCCGTTCTGGATGGCGGTGCGTGATAATCTTTCAGGCGTCGGTGAGGCGGGTGACTGGTGGCAGATTTGCACCCAGCCGATCACACCGGTGATCGAAAGTGCCAACGTGACCTCTGCAGCGGCTGATCTGCTTCCTGACGGCGATTTGGAAGCCTCAATATGGCAGGATTGGACCAAGGCGATAGGCGCGGTGTCCGGTGCCAAGGGCAGGGGTTTGTTCATGCCGCTTCGTCTGGCGCTGACTGGCCGTGAAAAGGGGCCTGAAATTGCTCCACTGCTCGCTTTTATGGGGCGTGAACGAGTCCTTGCGCGGCTGCGCGGAGAGACCGCATGACCGACATGCCTGAACTTCGACTTCATAACACTCTGAGCGGCACCAAAGAGCTGTTCGTGCCGCTGGACCCGTCACATATCCGTGTTTATGCCTGCGGCCCTACAGTCTATGACCGCGTCCATATCGGCAATGCCCGCCCCATTGTTGTTTTTGACGTTCTGGTGCGGTTGCTGCGCCATCTTTATCCCCGCGTTACCTATGTCCGCAATATCACTGATGTTGACGACAAAATCATCAATCGGGCACGCGACAAAAACATTGGCATTGGCCAGCTTTGCAACGATACGATTGCGAATTTCCATGATGATGTTGCCGCGCTTGGCGCGTTGCCACCGGATCATGAGCCGCGCGCAACCGACTTCATCGCCGACATGATCCAGATGATCGGTCATCTGATCGAAAAAGGGCACGCCTATGTGGCCGACGGGCATGTCCTGTTTTCCGTTGCGACAATGCCAGCCTATGGCAAATTGTCCGGACGCTCGATGGATGACATGATTGCCGGTGCAAGGGTAGAGGTTGCGCCCTACAAACGTGATCCGGCTGATTTCGTGCTGTGGAAGCCGAGCGATGATGATCAGCCCGGGTGGGACAATCCCTTTTCCACATCAAGGGGGCGTCCTGGCTGGCATATCGAGTGTTCGGCGATGGCGCGTCATTATCTTGGTGAGACATTCGACATCCATGCGGGTGGCATTGATCTGGTGTTTCCTCATCATGAGAATGAGATAGCCCAGTCATGCTGTGCACATGGTACTGATATCATGGCTAAATATTGGGTGCATAATGGTTTTGTCACGATGGGTGATGAGAAAATGTCAAAATCGCTTGGCAATCTTGTGATGGCGTGTGACGCCATCAAGACGCATCGCGGTGAGACTGTCCGTGCGGCGCTGCTGGCGGCGCATTACCGTGCGCCAGCGGCATTGCCCGACGGCGCAATGACCGAAGCCCGTAATGTCCTTGACCGGCTGTACCGGGCGGTTGGTGATGCCTCATTTGATGCCGGCGCGATTGACAGCGGCGTTGTTGCGGCGCTGTGCGATGATCTGAATACACCAGCGGCGATGGCTCGCCTGCATGAATTGGCGGGGGCGGCGAACAGGGGTGATGGCGATGCAGCAATCGCGCTGAAGACAAATGCTAGGCTGCTTGGGCTTCTTGGCCAGACGGCAGATCAATGGGCAAAAGGTGTGGTTAGCCTTAGCGCAGATTTATCAGCCAGTACCTCAATGCAGGCTGATATCGAGGTGGTGAACGAGGAGATTGACCTAAAGATAGCTGCCCGTAATCAGGCCCGCGCTGATCGAGATTTTGCGGCTGCTGATGCAATCCGTGATGAATTGGCGGCCGGTGGTGTCATTCTTGAAGACGGGCCAGATGGCACGATCTGGCGGCGTGCCTAGCCAGGCGGCATCAATTTTGCTAACCAGACCCTGTGGCAGGCGGTTTGACTGCACGTTGGGGAGAGCGTGAGAATGAGTGGTGAAAAGATTTGGCTGTTTGATACAACCCTGCGCGATGGTGGCCAGACGCGCGGCGTTGACTTCACACATGCCGACAAACTGGCGATTGCGACCGCGCTTGATGAGATCGGTATGGATTATGTCGAGGCTGGTTGGCCCGGCGCCAACCCGACGGATGATGCTTTTTTTGCGACACCTCCTGTCCTGAAAACTGCGAAGATCGTCGCCTTTGGAATGACCCGACGTGGTGGGCGCAGCACCGCCAATGACCCTGGACTGAATGCGGTGATTGATGCTGAGGTTCCGGCGACCTGTCTTGTCGGCAAGACATGGGATTTTCATGTTGAGACAGCGATCAAGACAACATTGACGGAAAATCTGGAGATGATCAGCCAATCCGTTGCCGCCGCTAAAAAGCGTGGCCGCGAGTCGATGTTTGACTGCGAGCATTTTTTTGACGGATTTAAGAATAATGAAGATTATGCGCTGTCCTGTGCAAAGGCGGCGGTTGATGGCGGCGCGGCGTGGGTGGTCCTTTGTGACACCAATGGTGGCGCGTTGCCGGATGAGGTGTTTGAGATCGTCTCGGCCGTCCGTGCGCATCTTCCCGATGCCAATCTGGGCATTCATTGCCATAATGACGCGGGTGTCGCTGTGGCCAACTCCATAGCTGCAGTTGCCGCAGGTGCGCGCCAGGTTCAGGGCACGATCAATGGCATCGGCGAGAGATGTGGCAATGCAGACCTGATTACTCTGGTCCCCAATCTGATGCTGAAATCGGGGTACAGCACCTCAATCACTGAGGCCAATTTGCCCCGTTTAATGACGTTGTCACGGATGCTGGATGAGCGCCTAAACAGAGCGCCCAACGCGCATGCGCCCTATGTTGGCGAGGCTGCGTTTGCCCACAAGGGTGGCTTGCACGCCTCGGCAGCGCAGAAGGATCCGAGGACCTATGAGCATGTTCCACCTGAAAAGGTCGGCAATAAGCGTCAATATCTGGTCTCGGATCAAGCAGGTAAATCAAACATGATGGCTCGGTTTGCCGACTTTGGGATCAAGGTGGCTGCTGATGACCCTCGGATCGACAAATTGATCCGGCTTGTCAAGGAACGTGAATTTGAGGGCTGGTCTTTTGACTCAGCGGAAGCCAGCTTTGAGTTGATGGCGCGGCGTGCGCTTGGCGAGGTGCCAGATTACTTTTCCATTGGTCGCTTTCGGGTGATGGATGAGCGCCGTTTCAACGCCAAGGGTGAGCTTGTCGTCGAATCAGAGGCAACGACGACAATCACTGTTGGCGACGCATCCTATCACGAGGCGGCGATTGGCAATGGCCCGGTCAATGCGGTTGACACCGCCATGCGCAAGGCGCTGATTGCGGCTTACCCCAGCCTCGAGGATGTTGAGTTGGTGGATTACAAGGTGCGCATTCTCGATGCCCGTGACGGGCAGTCGGGCACTGGGGCGATTACCAGGGTGATGATTGAATTCAGGGTGCCGGGCGGCCCGGTCTGGCGCACTGTCGGTTTGTCCACGAACATTATCGATGCGTCTGTTGCTGCGCTTGGAGATGGCATGATCTGGAAGCTCCAGCATGATGGTGTCCCCGGGCCAAAAGTGACGGGGTAGACGTGCACGCTCTGTCTTGTCACGCGCCTCCTATCGTCATTTTGGCACGACCGCAAATGGCTGAAAACATTGGTGCAACGGCGCGTGCCATGATGAATTGTGGTTTGAGTGAGTTGCGGCTTGTTGCGCCGCGTGATGGCTGGCCCAATCCTGTTGCCGTTCCGATGGCCGCTGGTGGTGCGCAGATCATTGAAAATGCAACGGTATATGATGATATCGCCGCGGCGGCCCATGATGTGAGCTTCATCGTGGCGGCATCCGCACGCCGGCGCGACATGCCAATGCGCGAGACAGATCCGCGGGGTGTCGCCAGTGAGATTCTGGCGCATCAGGGCAAGGCAGCGTTGCTGTTTGGCCCTGAGGCATCGGGCCTCGACAATGATGAGGTCGTGCAGGCGGATGTGCTTGTTACCGCTGCCCTCAATCCCGACTATCCGTCACTCAATCTGGCGCAGGCTGTTTTGTTGCTGGCATGGGAATGGCGGGTCGAAATGCTTGCAGTGTTGACAGATGCCGCATCACACGCCACATCACCTCCAGCCACCTTACCGGCGCCTATTGCTGAGCGGGATTATCTCTATCAACGGCTTGAGAATGAACTGGATGCGGGTGGGTTTTTCCTGTCGACAGAGATGGCGCCTGTTGTCAAAAGAAACATCCGTGCGTTGTTCAACCGTGCTGCTCCATCAAGCCAGGAGATCAGCACCCTGCACGGGATCATCCAGGCGCTGACAAAACGCCGTGATGGCGGGGATAAATCAGGTTGACAATAACCGGCGGGGTGCGTAGTTTCCGCCATTCTCGGGAACGCGGATTGCACCAGCGGGGTGTGATGCCGGTTGCGGCGATAGCCAAAACCCTACCGGGCAACATCAAAGGAGCCAGTTATGGCAAAGTCTGATCACAAGCGGCATTCCGCCAAGCATAAAATCGACCGTCGTCTGGGTGTAAACCTGTGGGGTCGTCCAAAATCTCCTCTAAATTCACGTGAATATGGCCCCGGTCAGCACGGTCAGCGCCGCAAGAAGCCAACTGACTTCGGTGTGCAGTTGATGGCCAAGCAGAAGCTAAAGGGCTATTACGGCAATATTGGTGAAAAGCAATTCAAAAAATATTACACCAAGGCCGCATCTGGCAAAGGTGACACTGGCCAGAATTTGGTCGGTATTCTGGAAACGCGCCTCGATGCTGTTCTGTACCGCGCCAAGATGGTTCCAACTGTTTTTGCTGCCCGCCAGATTATCAACCACGGCCATGTGATGCTGAATGGCAAACGTTGCAACATCGGCTCGGTGCTGCTGAAGCCGGGGGATCAGATTGCTCTCAAGGAAAAGGCGAAGAACATTCCCGCCGTGCTTGAAGCGATTGCTTCTGTTGAGCGTGATGTGCCCGAATATGTTGAGGCTGATCACAATAAATTTACCGCAACCTTCGTCCGCGTGCCGACGTTGGATGAGGTGCCTTATCCGGTTCAGATGGAACCAAATCTGGTTGTCGAGTATTACTCACGCTAGATAGGCTTCCGCTAGTGACGTAAGCGTTGCTATCGCTGATTTGTTAAGGGGTGGTAAAATAGTCCCGCCCCTTTTATTTTTAGCGGTGATGAATCATGACATCAGATGATGAGAAGAAACAGCCTTTTATCCGTCTGGCCATGACCACTGATGTGCCGGCAATCAAACTGATTGCCCGAAAGTCTTTCGAACGTTATGTCCCATTGATTGGCAAACCGCCAGCACCGATGAACGCAAATTTTTCAGGACATATTTTAAAAGATACTGTTTTTATTGCACAAAGTGAGAAGAAGCAGGGCTCTGTTCTGGGCTATGCCATTGTTCTTCAAAGGGATGGAGAATGGCTCCTCGACAATATTGCGGTAAGCCCAGAGGCGCAGGGACGGGGCGTTGGCTCGGCCTTAATTGCGGCCTGCGAGACATTTTTGCAAAAGCGGGGTGTTCAGCGTTACCATCTTTACACGAATGAGGCCATGGAACAGAACTTGACCTGGTACCCCGAGATTGGTTTCGTTGAGATGGCTCGCCGTCTTGAAGATGGGTTCTCGAGGATTTATTTCACAAAAGAAATGGTGCCTAAAAGCGTTGATTGTAATGGGAGTGATTAATGGCTGAGGATGAGGTGCAGCAAGCACCGGTAGCGATGAGAGACGGGTGGCCAGGCACCTATTTCGCGGTGATTTTTACAGCGCAACGTACCATGTCGGACGAAAATATGTATCAGATTACCGCTGACAGAATGGTTACGCTGGCGCAGCAGCAACCAGGCTTTCTCGGGGTTGAGTCAGTGCGCGGTGACGATGGCATCGGGATAACCGTGTCATATTGGCAGGACCGCGAGTCAATTCGCAACTGGCGGGTAAATGTCGAACACCTTGCCGCGCAGAAAATGGGCCGCTTGGAATTTTACGATTGGTACCATGTCCGCATTGCCGAGATTGTTGGTCACCGCACTTTTGATGTCAGCCTTGATTCGGACGCAGGACGCGAACCTGAGGCGTGATCAGGACGGTTTTGCGTCAATCCCTTGCGTCTGGAACATCTCGGTCAATTCACCTGTTTCATACATTTCACGGATGATATCGCAGCCACCGACAAATTCGCGCTTCACATAGAGCTGTGGGATCGTTGGCCAGTCTGAATAGGCTTTGATGCCCTCACGGATGCTGTCATCCTCAAGCACATTGATGCCCCTGAAAGGAACGCCGAGATGCGTCAACACGCCCACGACAGCGGCTGAAAACCCGCACTGCGGAAACACAGGTGTTCCCTTCATGTAGAGAACCACGTCCTCACTGGCGATATCGGCGTCGATCCGTTCTTTTGTTGCGTCATCCAACATTTCAAAACTCCTTTTATTGATTTAACCGTGGCGCTGACATCTGGGTTGGCGGTTGCGATCTGTCACCCGCCCTTTGGGGTTGAGGTTTGCAGGGCAAGGGCATGCAGTTCCCCACCCATTCGTCCACCAAGCGCCTGATAGACCATTTGATGCTGCTGGACCCGTGTCTTGCCGACGAAGGCCGAGGACACGACATTACAGGCATAGTGATCACCATCGCCGCGCAAATCCTCGATCGTGATGGTCGCATCGGGAAAGGCAGCCCGGATCAGGCTCTCGATTTCTGATGCTTGCATCGCCATGGTGCTGTCTCCGGTATCTGTTCAGCCATTCATCAATGCCGGGATTGTTGCCTCGACACTGGTTTTCATCTTCACCACTGATATGGCATCACCCTCGCCAAATTTCAATTCATCTGTGGCCGAGATCATACCAAGGACACAAATGCTGACACCGGCAGTTTTGGCGGCGTCGATTAATGCCTCTGCGTTATCTGTAGCAATCACATAGCGGCCCTGATCCTCACCAAAGGCCCACCCATGGGCATTGCCTCCATCTGGCGACGCGATGGTCGCTCCAAGCCCAGCTGCCATGCACATCTCGGCAATGGTCACGGCCAGACCACCATCACTGACATCATGCGCCGCGATGATATTGCCAGCGCCTATCTGCGCTTGCAGGAATTCGCCGGTCCTGCGCTCAGAATCAAGCCTGACAGGAGGGGGTGCCGCCTGCGGTTCTCCGGCCAGATGGCGGGCATATAGTGAGGCACCAAGCCAACCATCATTGCAGCTTTTATCCTGCCCGATGACCATCAGCGTCTGACCAGATGCCGTTGGGGCGATCCTAACAGCGTTGGCAATATCATCAATCACACCAACCATGCCCACCACTGGGCAGGGACGGATTGCCCGCCCATCGGTTTCGTTGTAGAGCGACACGTTGCCGGATACCACGGGTGTGTCGAGGGCCAGCGCTGCTTCGCCCATTCCCACCACCGACTGCGCCATCTGTGTCATGATCTCTGGCTTCTCCGGGTTGCCAAAATTCAAATTGTTGGTGATTGCCAGCGGGCGGGCCCCGACGGCGCAGATGTTGCGATAGGACTCGGCTACCGCCTGTGCACCACCGGTGCGCGGATCGGCCTCGACATAGCGTGGCGTGCAATCTGTCGACATCGCCAAACCGCGCTGGCTGCCATGAACCCGGATCAGGCCGGCGTCGCCTCCGGGCCCTTGCAGGGTATCCGCCATGACCTGACTGTCATATTGCTCGTAAATCCATCTACGACTGGCAAGATCAACTGTTCCGAGCAATTGCATCAGGATGTTGCTGATTGGCGCACCCGAGGTGATTGTGTTGCTTTCAATAACAGGGTGCGGGACAAATTCGGCCTGCGGCCTGTCATATTCGGGGGCGTCATCAACGAGGGGATCAAGCGGAATATCACAGGCCGTGACGCCATCCTTGAGCAGGACCAGTCTGCCTGTTTCGGTGACCTGACCGATTGGCATGAAATCGAGATCCCATTTATCAAAGATTTCGCGGGCTGTCTGTGTTGCGTCGGGTTTTAGAACCATGAGCATGCGCTCCTGACTTTCCGAGAGCATCAATTCATAGGCGCTCATGCCCTCTTCGCGGGCGGGCACCAGATCGAGGTCGATCTCCATACCCAATCCACCCTTTGATGCCATCTCCACCGATGAGGAGGTGAGACCAGCTGCCCCCATATCCTGAATTGAGAGGACGGAGTCAGAGGCCATGAGTTCCAGACAGGCTTCCATCAGCAATTTGCCAGTGAATGGGTCGCCCACCTGCACGGTTGGTCGCTTCGACTCGGTCTCATCAGAAAATTCGGCTGATGCCATGGTTGCCCCATGGATACCGTCACGCCCTGTTTTTGCACCAACATAAATAACCGGGTTTCCCGGGCCAGTGGCAGCAGACCGGAAAATACGATCGCTGTTGGCCAGACCGACAGCCATTGCGTTTACCAGAATGTTGCCATTGTAGGAGGCATCAAAATTGACTTCACCCCCAACGGTTGGAATGCCAATACAATTGCCATATCCACCAATTCCTGAGACAACACCACCAAGCAGATGCTTGGTTTTCTCGTGATCGGCGGCCCCAAAGCGCAAGGCATTCAACAATGCCATTGGCCGCGCTCCCATGGTGAATACGTCGCGCAGGATCCCGCCAACACCGGTCGCCGCACCCTGATAGGGCTCGATGTAGGAGGGATGATTGTGGCTCTCGATCTTGAAGATGGCGGCAAGACCGTCACCAATATCGACGGCGCCGGCATTCTCGCCCGGCCCCTCGATCACCTGTGGGCCATCTACGGGAAGAGTTTTCAGCCATTTCTTTGATGATTTGTATGAGCAGTGCTCTGACCACATTGCCGAGAAAATTCCGAGCTCACAGAGGTTTGGCGTCCGTTTGAGGCGTTTCAGGATCAGGCCCCACTCATCCTCTGACAATCCCATGGACGCTGCATTCTTAAAGGTCATTTCCGGTTCACTCATGATGCCAATGCCTCCAGACATCCCTGTAAAAATGTGGCACCGTCAGAGCCGCCCAACTCGGGCGATATGGCTCTTTCAGGATGCGGCATCATGCCCATCACACGACCATTGGCGGAGACGATACCAGCGATGTTGAGCGATGATCCATTTGGATTGGCTGGCCCATGGGCAGGTCCGTCTTTATAGCGAAAGGCAATCTGCCCATTGTCATTCAACCGCGCCAGCTCATCCTCGCTAGCAAAATAATTCCCCTCATTATGTGCGACTGGCATGGTCAGCCGCGTTCCGGTCTCAAGATTTTGGGTGAAGGGTGAGTCGATGGTGTCGCATACGTCCACGGTAACGTTGCGGCAAATATATTTCAGCCCCGCATTCTGTACCAGAACACCGGGCAGGAGACCGGTTTCAAGCAGAACCTGAAATCCGTTGCATACGCCCATGACAGCGCCGCCACGCGCGGCATGGTCAAGCACCGCGTCAATCACCGGCGCGCGCGCCGCTAGCGCGCCACAGCGCAGATAGTCGCCAAATGAGAAGCCGCCCGGAATGATCGCAAGATCAATCGTGTCAAGGCTGCTTTCCTTGTGCCAAACGAGCGAGGGGCGTCGGCCTGTCAGCCTTTCTATGGCTACCATCATGTCCCGATCACAATTTGATCCGGGGAAAACAAGAATGGCAATTCGCATTGAGGTGAGGCTCATCATTATTGTCCGTCTGGAATGTCAATGTTGTAATCTTCGATCACCGTGTTTGACAGCAACGTCTCGCACATCTTGGCAACACGCTGGTGAAGCCTTGCCTCATCGGTTTCGTCAACTTCAAGGACAATTCTCTTGCCGACACGAATTCCGTCAACTTCCTGAAATCCCAAATCATTCAATGACCGTGCGATGGCCAGACCCTGGGGGTCCAGAACCCCTTCTTTGAGTGAAATATTGACGATGACTTGCATGTGTCTACCTTTGGTATGTTGCTGTCAGTTTGTCTGTTGTGATTGTCGCTAGGCCAGATCCGGTACCGTGACACCGAGGCGACGGGCAATCTCCTGATAGGCATCAATCAGGCCGCCAAGGTCGCGCCGAAACCTATCCTTGTCCATTTTCTCGTTCGTTTGTGCGTCCCACAGGCGGCAGTTATCCGGGCTAATCTCGTCAGCAAGAATCACTCTTACCCCATCTTCTCTCTGCTCGCGGCCGAATTCCAGCTTGAAATCAACCAGCCTCACACCGATGCCGTGAAACAATCCTGTCAGAAAGTCATTAATCCGCAGCGTGTCATCATAGATGACATCCAGCTCATCCGCGCTGGCCCAGCCAAATGTTGTGATATGTTCGGCGGCAATTATTGGATCACCCAGAGCATCATCCTTTAAGCAGAACTCCACCAGCGTGTTGGGCAGGGCAGATCCTTCCTCAAGCCCCAGCCGGGGACAGATCGAGCCAGCAGCCACATTGCGCACTACAATTTCAACCGGAATGATCTCGAGCTCGCGGATCAGCTGTTCCCTGTCATTCAGCCGTTCAAGAAAATGCGTGGGAATGCCGATCTGCTCCACCGCCTGCATGATGTGCTCGCTGATATAGTTGTTCAGCACGCCCTTGCCGGTGATCACATCTTTCTTCTGCGCGTTGAAAGCGGTCGCATCATCTTTGAAATATTGAACGAGTGTGCCGTCCTCTGGCCCCTCAAAAATGACCTTTGCCTTGCCTTCATAAAGCTGCTGTCTGTCAGTCATGTGTGCGTCAGTCCCCTATGCGGCATCTGTTGCTGGTTGATCGGTAAAAACACGGTCAAAGATTGTATCGACATGGCGGAAATGCTGGTCCAGATCGAACAGGGATTCCAGCGCCGCATCATCGAGGTGGGCCCGCACATCTTCGTCGGATTTCAGCAGATCAAGGTAGCTGCCACCCTCCTGCCATACCCGCATCGCATTTCGCTGGACAAATTTGTAGGCGTCCTCCCGGCTCACTCCGGCTTGGGTGAGCGCCAACAGAACCTGCTGCGAATGAACGAGTCCACCAAGCTGATCAAGATTAGCCTGCATTTGCTTTGGGTAGACCAACAGATTTTCCATCACGCCAGCGAGCCGGTGCAGGGCAAAATCAAGGCCGATTGTAGCATCTGGGCCGAACACGCGTTCCACGGATGAGTGCGAGATATCACGTTCGTGCCAGAGCGCCACATTTTCCAGTGCCGGCGTAACAGCGGCTCGCACGATTCGCGCGATGCCTGTCAGATTTTCGGTCAATACAGGGTTGCGCTTGTGCGGCATCGCCGATGAACCCTTCTGTCCCGCAGAAAAGAATTCCTCCGCCTCCCGAACCTCGGTGCGTTGCATATGACGGATCTCGGTTGCCAGACGCTCAACTGAACTTGCGATCACCCCAAGTGTTGCAAAGAACATCGCGTGCCGGTCACGAGGGATGATTTGTGTCGAGACAGGTTCGATTGTTAGCCCCATCTTTGCCGCGACATGGGATTCAACGGCGGGATCGATATGGGCAAATGTGCCTACAGCCCCGGAAATGGCACAGGTGGCGATATCGTCACGCGCTGCCCGCAGGCGGCGGTAACAGCGGGCAAATTCGGCGTAGAACGTGGCAAGTTTCAGGCCAAAGGTGGTTGGTTCGGCGTGGATGCCATGGCTGCGGCCAATGGTTGGAGTGCGCTTGAACTCGTACGCGCGCGTACGCAATGCGATCAACAGACGCTCAATTCCCTCAAGCATGAGGGTGCTGGCGCGCGTCATCTGCACCGCAAGTGTGGTGTCAAGAACGTCTGAGGACGTCATCCCTTGGTGAACAAAGCGCGCTTCCGGGCCAACATGTTCGGCAAGATTTGTCAGAAAAGCGATAACATCATGTTTTGTCTCGCGCTCAATCTCGTTGATGCGGTCGATGTCAAAGGTGCCTTTTTCCCAAACTGTTTGCGCCGCTTCGGCAGGGATCACGCCAAGTGCAGCTTGCGCGTCACAGGCATGAGCCTCAATTTCGAACCAGATTTGAAACTTACTTTCCTCCGACCAGATGGCACTCATTTCTGGCCGAGAATATCGCGGAATCATGCGGTCAATTTCCTTTGCGTTGGATCGGTCCAAGTTGTACCATCACATGCGGATAAAAACCAGTGCTGAACCTACAATTTGTGGCTGTAATGCGAGGATAACCACAAGATGCTGTTACGTCGGATCATTTTTGGCGCCTTAATGCAGGCTGCACGGAATCCAACTGTTCAGAAAAAGGCTGGTGAGGCAGCTGGCAAGGCGTTAGAGGCGGCGAAACCGGGTCTGTTGCGGGCGAGTCGACGCGCTGGGGAGTTGACCCGCCAAGCCAAGGACAAGGTCACGTCACCTGACAAATAGCTGCGACAACGCCTAGATCATAGATGGCCCAGTGACTTGAAACTAATACATTGTGTGCCGGCGACGATCAAATGGTCATGCAGATCAACCGTCACCAGGCTGAGCGCGCGCTGCAATTCCTCGGTCATCTCGATATCTGCTGACGATGGCGTTGTCTCTCCACTCGGGTGGTTGTGAACAAGGATCACGGCCTGCGCATGATGTTTCAGCGCGGCATTGATCACCTCACGCACATAAACCGGGGTTTGGTCAACGGTGCCCTTTGACAATGTTTCCTCGGCAATCAGGCGATTGCGGTTATCAAGACAAAGCATGATCAGATACTCGATCGGTTCATGCGCAAGCCGGTTGATGCAATAATGTTTGACCGCCCCCCAACTGGTCAGTACCGGACGGTTGTGGATATCGGAATGCGCCAGATTTAGGCTGGCTGCGTCAACGAGTTTCAGCGCACTAATGGACGCATCACCGAGCCCACGCTGTTCGGCCAGGCGCTGCACGGGCGCTCGTAGCACAGCAGCAAGCGACCCGAATTGCCGCATCAGACTTTTGGCAAGAGGTTTTGTGTCACCGCGCGGTTGCCCGGCAAACAAAAGCATTTCGAGTATCTCCAGCTCGGTCAGCGTTTCGGCGCCTTTGCTCAGCAACCTTTCACGCATGCGCTGGCGATGTCCTTTTGTGTGATGGTCAACCATACCTTTTGGTACAGCATTGATCCTAAAAAAATAGTTAACAGATCGCAGGAAATGATCACCTGTAAGGCGGTTGTGTGTGCCCGGCAGGTGACAGAGTGAAAATTTCCGGGTCGCCCTCGGTTACGCCAATCGAATGTTCAAACTGCGCAGACAGGGATTTGTCACGGGTGACCGCGGTCCATCCATCACCAAGAATTTTTGTCTCAGCCTTGCCGGCGTTGATCATCGGTTCGATGGTGAAGATCATGCCGGGTTCCAGCGTCAGTCCTGTTCCAGGGTTGCCGTAGTGCAACACCGTTGGTGCGCAGTGAAATGTCTGTCCCAAACCATGACCGGTAAAATCACGTACAACGGAAAACCGCATTGCCTCAGCATAGCTTTGGATTGCATGGCCAATATCGCCAAGGGTATTTCCGGCACGCGCGGTGGCAATGCCGCGCATCAGGCACTCATAGGTAACCTCGCTCAGCAATTTGGCCTTGATCGATGGTGTTCCGACAAAAAACATCCGTGACGTATCACCATACCAGCTGTCCAGAATCACCGTAACGTCGATATTCAGAATGTCACCGGTGCGCAGGGTTTTTGGACCGGGAATGCCGTGACAGACAACATGGTTTAGCGAGATGCAGGTGGATTTTGGAAAGCCCTTGTAATTTAGCGGAGCCGGCACGGCACCATGCGCAAGGATGTAATCATGGCAGCGCCTGTCGAGTTCTTCTGTTGTGACCCCGGCCACGACATGTGGCGCGATCATATCCAACACCTCTGCGGCCAGCCTTCCGGCCGCGCGCATACCGGCAAAACCATCTTCTGTGTGGCGCATAACTGCTTCGTTTCGCATTGCCTTGCCTGCTGTGGTCGGGTTGCTGTCAGCCAGGGCATAGCACTAAAGCCAAAAGGTTGTCCTGCCAAGCCCCCGCTGGAGTATTTTAACGGTATTTAAGGCAGAAATGGGTGTGCACCCTTTTTGCCGGCCCCCGATGGCACTACATAAGGTCGCAGTCGCAAAATTATAGAAAAGAGTATAGATGTCCCAGCCCGCACAACCGAATCCGACAGCGGCGATCATCGTGATTGGTGACGAGATCCTGTCAGGCCGCACAAAAGACAAAAACATTGGGTGGCTGGCTGAACAGCTTGGCGCGATGGGTATTACGTTGCACGAAGCGCGGATCATTCCCGACATTAAACAGGTGATTATCGATACGGTTCTCGACTTGTCGGCGCGGTGTGACCTTGTCTTCACCAGTGGCGGGATAGGGCCCACTCATGATGATATCACTACTGATGCCATTGCAGCGGCCTTTGGCAAACAGGTGATCCGACATCCCGAGGCCGAGGCAGTATTGCAAAAGCACTACCAGAATACAGATCTGGAATTCAACGCCGCACGACAGAAGATGGCCGACATACCAAAGGACGCCACGTTGATTGACAATCCGCTGAGTGCTGCACCGGGTTTCATTCTTGAGAATGTGCATGTTCTGCCGGGTGTGCCGTCAATCCTGCAGGCGATGTTCGAGGGGTTGGCTTCCCGCCTGCCGGGTGGCGTTGTGATGACCCGGATTACCGTACAATGCGCCACAGGTGAGGGTACAATTGCCACCATTCTTGCCAATGTACAGGCCGCGCATAACGGCATCTCCATCGGCAGTTATCCCTGGTTCAAACCGGGAAATTTTGGCACGGCCGTTGTCATCAGCGGGCTTGATGAGGCCGTTGCCGAACAGGCGGCTGAGGCGGTCGCCACGGCGGTGAAAGCAACCGGTGCTGATGCGTTCATTGTTGCTGCCGGTGATACTGCCTAGCCCCAGGGACCGCGCTTTTCAGCCGGACATCGTTTCACCGTTGGCACGGATCCACGCGTTACCTGTTTGGTGGTTTTTTCGTCTGTTTTACTGTCGTTTTGCGCTGGAGGGGCTGGCCGGTTGATCCGCCGGGAGCCCAACGGGTCCCGCCCCCGGCCGGACCGATACCTGTGACGTGCCTCTGCCTTGATGGTGGAGAAGCTGATCGGTTGTCCTGTCCAGTTCTGAGTCGGCGTGTCATCGCGGCCAAAGAGCGGCACATCCCGCCGTTTGAAAAATGGTATCAGAAGCATCCCTGCGGCAAAGCCGCCAATATGCGCAAAATAGGCAACGCCCCCACCATCGCTGGCAAGTGCATTCGGCACAGCGACGAACTGGCCGCCAATCCAGATGCTGAGAACGATCCATGCGGGCAGGTTGATGAATCTGACAAAAATGATGATCAGTACAAAAGTCCGAATCGCTGCCTTGGGATGCAGCATCAGATAGGCGCCCAAAATGCCGGCGATGCCCCCTGATGCACCGATCATTGGGATCCGCGAAGCCGGATCCACGGCAGATTGCGCAAATGCCGCTGCAATCCCGCAAAGTGCATAAAACAGGACGAATTTGAACCGCCCCATCGATTCCTCGACATTGTCTCCAAAAATCCAGAGATAAAGCATGTTGCCACCGATATGCATCCAACCACCATGCAGAAACATGGAGGTGAAGATGGTCATCCAAGCTGGCAGCAGGGCAAAATCAGCCGGAAGTGGCGCGATGCCGCTGGCGTTGGCTGGAATGAAGCCAAGCTGGAATATGGCCTCACGTTCACTCGCGGGAGCAAGTGATTCCTGCCAGAAAAAGACAATGATGCAGGTGGCGATAATCAGCCACGACACGTAGGGCTGGCGCCGGGTTGGATTATCGTCAAAGAGTGGAAAAAATAACATGGTGGCTTTTTACTTGTTCCCAATTACTTACTATATACAAACTTATATGTGATTACCATTTGGCCCAGATGGAAGGCCAATTGTGTGTGAAATTCGTTGTGTGGAATTCAATGTATGGAATTCTATGTGATCATCGCGGCCCCAAAGGCCGTTTGACTTATCGGCAAGGTTTGAAAGAGGAGATGTTGATAATGACAGGGTGTGTGCCTCGCAGCTGGCGGCCGTGGTTTCTCAGATCCGGCGCTATGCTTGCCTGCTTCCTTGCGACCGGTGCAGCGGCGCAGATATCCATCGATATTGACGAGACGCAGAGGATTTCCTTCGAATCAGGCAATTTTGACGTCAGGCGGTATAGCGGCGAGATGCAGGGAGTCTCCTACTTTGTCGATAATAAGTTGGTGATGACAGCTGATCAGATTGATCTGGAAACCGGCGGTCAGCCCAAGGAAGGCAGTTTTTTTGTCAAATCCCTTGAGGTGATCAATGCAGAGATCACCGGCGAGGATCTACGTTTTTCCAGCGCAATTGCGCGAAATGTGGATTTTGGCGTGTTGCTTGGCGAGCATAGTCCGGTCAGGAACGTCTCTTTTGACGCTGGTGCAGCTGGCTTTTTTGATGACAGTTTTCTGCAGGTTCGGGGGATCGAATTCAGCGATGAGTCGGCCACGGTCACAGTCGGCAATGTGGAGACGCTGGACTTTGTCTTTGACGCGCTGCCGACGGGCGAGCGTTATGCCAGAAATGGCGGGCTGTTGATTGATGATTTGCGTTTTGACCTTGGCACGGTCAACCGAGAGTTCAAAGAGCTTGCCGACACGCTGGCGGCGCGCGGCTTGCGTGCGGCAGAGTTTGATTTTGCGGTGTCACAGATTGCCAATTTCGTGGGTGGTGAGCTGCGCGCCGAACACGCGTTCAATCTGGTAATGGATGAAATGGCGTCCCTGGAGTTGGTCTCAGGTTTTGAGGTCAAGCTGGCCACGCTTGTCGCGCTCGAAAGCATGGCAGCGCAGGGCAGGGCAAAAGAGAGTGAGATGCTCAATCTGATTGGCGGCATTGAACTGGCCAGTTTGAATGCGACTTACCTTGATGCCGGGCTGGTCGACACTTTGGTTGATGTGATGGCGGCAGAACAAAATGTTAGCCCAGCCGAGATGCGGAGCAGTTTGCGGTCGATGCTGACACAGACCCTGGAAGGGATGTTGCCGCGCAATGGGCGGCGCATGGCCAGACCATTGGAAACCCTGTTGAAACAGGGCGGAGGGCTGGAGGTTTCAGTGCGCCCCCAGCAGCCGATTATCTTGTCTAATTTTCTGGGCTTTCTGATCATGCCCGATCTGGCGCTGGAACAGCTTGGTGTCACTATCACCCATCTGCGCGACCAATAGATAGTGGCTATTGCGCCGTCAGCCAGCCGCCATCGACATCGATTGTCGTGCCTGTGACATAGTCGTTTTCGATGGCGAAGATAATTGCGCTGGCGATTTCCTCAGAAGTGCCAGCCCGCTCGATCAAATGCGACTTGGTAACGTTCTGATAATGCTTATCGCGTTCCTCACCGCTCAGCGCGACCATCGGCGTATCAATAATCCCGGGTGACACAACATTGATCCGTTTTGGTGCAATTTCTGCAGACAATGCCCGTGTTAGCGCCTCGACAGCACCGCCAACAGCAGACAGGGCAATCTGGCCGGGCTTTGGCCTGCGTGCCGGGCTGCCACTCACCAGAACAATGGCACCATCATCTGCGACATGCGGAGCGCCATGGCGAACGACATTGGCGTAGCCCCATAGCTTGTCGAATGATCCTTTAAAGCCCTGCATATCCATTTCCAGAAATGGGCCGAAGGCGCGTGAGCCACCTGTTGCCGAATTAACCAGAATGTCAATCTTGCCCTCTGCCTCGAAGAAGGCGTGCACATCGCTCTCGTTACGAGTGTCCAGCGCGGCGAGGCGAATGCCGGCAGGCACATCGCCAGCCTTGCTTGGGTCGCGGCTGACGGCGACAACGTTTGCTCCCATCTCAACAAGCCTGATACTTGTCGCCAAACCAATTCCTGAGGTGCCGCCGAGGACGATGGCCTTCTTGCCTGTAATTTTCATAATCTCTAAATTCCCTGAATAAACATTTAACTTTGTCCTGATATCCCAACATCACGTTAGGCTATTTTGCCCATGAGCAGCAATATCAATATCGGCGCTGTGGCGTTTCACCAAGAGGAAAGTCCAAGAGGAAAGTGATGCCGAACCCGGTCGGCCCATCTGCTGGGTGGTGCGGGCGGGGGGACTTGAACCCCCACGGCCTAGGGCCCACGGATTTTAAGTCCGTTATGTCTACCATTCCATCACGCCCGCCGCGCCTGTAAGGTGGGAGGTGCATATCACAGCGACTACAAAATGCCTACCAAGATTTGATCTTGATTTGCCGCCTGCGAAAACGGTATACCAAATTTAGGATGGACGATCGTATTGTGGGGGAGTGACAGGAATATGGCAAAAATAATGTCGGTCAGGGCACGCGTCTGGAACTGGAAAGGGCCAACCGTTCCGCCACAGGGAAATTTCTGTACTAATGCGTCAGACGCGCTGTGGGAGCGGGGTGATGCGATGAGTTCCTTCCGCTTTCACCAGTGGCTCACCTGTGAGATCATGACCGATTGCGGCACTGTCGGCATCGGCAATGCGGCGCTTGCCCCGTCATTGACGAAAAAAGCCATTGACGAGTTCTATGCACCGCTGGTGATTGATGAGGATCCGTTTGATTACGCCTATCTATGGGAAAAAATGTACCGCCGCACCCATGCGTGGGGGCGCAAAGGTGTTGGCATGGTTGCTATTTCAGCCATAGATATTGCCATCTGGGATCTCATGGGAAAGCTGGCTAACAAGCCGGTTTTCAAACTTCTCGGGGGGCGTACCAAGGAAAAAATCCCGGTCTATTATTCGAAACTCTATGCGGGGGCGATCGAGGCCATGCAGGCGGAAGCCGAAGAGGCATTGAAAAATGGCTATACCGGTTTCAAGACACGCTTTGGCTACGGACCGAAAGACGGAATGACCGGGATGCGGGAAAATCTGAAGCGCGTCGAGGCGGTGCGCGAGGTGATCGGCTATGATACCGACATCATGCTTGAGGCTTATATGGGCTGGAACCTTGATTACACCCGTCGCATGCTTCCCAAGCTTGAAAAATTTGAGCCGCGTTGGCTCGAGGAACCTGTGATCGCCGATGATTTGCGGGGCTATGCCGAACTCAACCGCGGGCCTATACCGATTTCCGGTGGCGAGCATGAATTCTCGCTGCTTGGCTGTGCACAGCTATTGCAGGAAAAGGCCGTCAGCGTTCTGCAATATGACACCAACCGTGTCGGTGGCATTACCGCCGCCCAGAAGATCAACGCGGTTGCCGAGGCGCACCAGATTCCGGTGATTCCACATGCCGGACAGATGCATAATTATCACCTTACGATGGCCAATTTCAATTGCCCGATCAGCGAGTATTTCCCGGTCTTTGATGTCGAGGTTGGCAATGAACTCTTCTACTATATCTTCGATGGTGATCCAGACGCTGTTGATGGTCACCTCGATCTGGATGATACGCTGCCGGGTCTTGGGATCAGCATTTCAGATAAATATGTCGATCAATTCGACATCGAGGGCTGATGTGACGCTCATTCCTCGCTCTGGTTACCTGTGATGGTGGATGCTGCAAAACAGTCTGATCGCCATCTCAACATTCCCCTTGGAGTCTCCATTGGAATCGCTGAAATCCTGCTGACTGTGGGTATTTCAGTGCTGGTGAAATTTATCGCTCCAGATTTCTCAATCATCACTATTCTGATGTTCCGCTATGCACTGTGTTTGCAACTTTTAATCCTTGTTGCGGTTCTTCAGCATGGGCGTTCCGCATTCGCTGTTTCGCAATATCGCATTCTGGCCGCACGGATTATCGCGGGGCTGAGCAGCCTGACCTGTTTCTATGCGGCGCTTGATCTGATGCCGCTGGCCAAGGTCACAACGCTGTTTCAGACATTGACTTTGTTTATCACTTTTCTTGCGCCATTTCTGCTTGGTGAACATGTTGGGTGGCGCCGGTGGACGGCCGTGATTGTCGGTTTTGGGGGCGCGATTATGGTCATCAGCCCGGGTGCTGACGGCTGGTCACCAGTGGGTGTGATGCTGGGATTTGGGGCTCCCTTTTTTGGGGCTCTGATGCTGGTGATGCTGCGCAAGCTAGGCCGTAGTGACAACCCGGCCAGCACCGCCATCTGGTACAATGGCGCTGGCGCAATGCTGTTTGCGCTGCTCTTTGTCTGGCAAGGTGAAAGGATGCCAGTGGATCAGACCAGTCTTGTCATCCTCGTGCTGATTGGTGCTCTGTCCAGCTTTCAGCAGTTTTTTATTGCACTCAGCCACCGGCTTGCCCCGGCCAGCCTGCTCGCGCCGTTTCGCTATCTCTCGGTTCCGTTTGGCATCATCGCCGGAATCATGGTCTTTGGTGAAATGCTGACTTTTGAAATTGTTGTTGGCAGCATCGTCATTGTGCTCTCGTCAGTGTTCATCCTATGGCGCGAGAAAAGCCGACGCGGTGCTGGATAAGCTGTCATGCAAACAGATCTGCATGGGTTTTCCGCAATTCAGCCTTTTGCACCTTGCCCATGGTGTTTCTTGGCAGGGCGTCTGCCAGAATGACCGCCTTTGGTTGTTTGAATTTGGCAATCCGGCCGGCAAGTGAGGCACGGATGGCATCGGTATCAAGAGGGCCATCGGACGATACGATAACAGCAACCACGGCCTCACCAAAGTCTCGGTGGGGGACGCCGATTACCGCTGATTCCAGAACACCATGATATTCATCAATCAGCCCCTCGATCTCTTTTGGATAGACGTTCAGACCGCCAGAAATGATCAAATCCTTGTCCCGGCCAACGATGGTGATGTAGCCATCCGCATTCTGTTGCGCCATGTCGCCAGTGATGAAAAACCCGTCATTACGGAAAGATTCAGATGTCTTTTCAGGCATTTCCCAATACCCTAAAAACACGTTGTCGCCGCGTTGTTCGATGATTCCAATTTCACCAGGTGCAACGGGCGCGCCTGTTTCGGCATCAGCAATGCGAATCTCCACCCCGGGCAGAGGTTTGCCCACGGTGCCGGCGATGCGTGCGCCCTCATAAGGGTTTGAAATGCTCATATTGGTCTCGGTCATACCGTAGCGTTCGAGGATCATCTTGCCGGTGCGTTCCTCAAACTGGACATGTGTCTCGGCCAACAGGGGCGCAGAACCGGAAATGAACAGCCGCATATGGATCGCAGCCTCGCGGGTAAATTCGGGGGCATCGAGAAGCCGCGTATAAAAGGTCGGAACCCCCATCATGCTGGTGGCTTGCGGCATCCAGGCCAGCGCATCAGCAGCGGAGAATTTTGGCAGGAAGATCATGCTGCCGCCCACCATACAGAGTAGGTTGCTGGCAACGAACAGCCCGTGGGTGTGATAGATTGGCAACATGTGCAGCAACACATCATCGCCGCTGAATTGCCAGCTCTCGGCCAACACCTCAGCGTTTGACAGCAGATTGCGGTGGCACAGCTTTGCCCCCTTGGATCGCCCGGTTGTCCCTGAAGTATAGAGAATGGCTCCCAGATCTTCACTGCCACGCGCCACGGTTACAAAATCTGGCGAGGCTGTGTCTGCCTGCTGGGTGAGGCTTCCGGTCTCATCGGCATTCAACGTCAACAATGATGCCCCAATGCTTTCCGTCAGCGGCGCAATGGCCGCGCTGACACTGTCGGCGGCGACGACAATCGCCGGCTTTGCATCACCAACAAAATAATCCAGCTCATGTGGTGTATACCCAGTGTTGAGCGGCAGATAAACACCCCCCGCCTTGATAGTTGCGGCATAAAGCGCCAGCTGTGTAACCGATTTTTCCGCCTGTACCGCCACCCTGTCACCGGACTGCATGCCATTTTCGACAAGGCAGTTGGCCAAACGGTTTGTCATCTGGGTGAAAACGGCGAAACTGACGTCGCCGTTGGGTGTGAACAAAAAGACCTTATCGCTAGCGGCATGGGGCGCGAAAACCCCATCATAAAGAATATTTGTCATCGAACCCATCCCAAGCATGTAACGGCAGAAGATGTACCCTGTTTCACAACGCAGATCAATTTCAATGCGTCCAAAAGGCCGCGGGCAAAGGCGATTGACATACCCGGGTAATAGCTTCTTAATTTGGTATACAATTTTTAGAGTCAGGGGTGTCGCTGGGTTTCAGGGACAGAATCTGAAAAGTTACCGAGGAAAAAATGGCGTTTGAACCTGCTTGCGATATCCTGTCACACATCACTGTTCTTGATCTGACACGTGTTCGCTCCGGGCCGACCTGTGTGCGGCAGCTCGCTGATTGGGGCGCGAATGTAATCAAGATTGAGGCACCAAATGCGGCGGGTGCGGATATGGGTGGATCACGTGATGGCTCGGATTTCCAGAACTTGCATCGCAACAAGCGTTCGATCATTCTCAATCTGAAGCATGAATCCGGTGTGGCCATTTTCAAGCGTTTGGCGACCAACGCCGATGTCATAGTCGAGAATTACAGGCCGGACGTAAAATTTCGCCTCGGCCTTGATTATGAGACGATCAAGGCGATCAATCCTCGCATCGTTTATGCGTCGATCTCTGGTTTTGGCCAGGATGGACCACTTGCCACACGTCCCGGATTTGATCAGATCGCCCAGGGTATGGGCGGACTGATGTCGATCACCGGTGCGCCGGGTGAGGGGCCGATGCGCGTCGGCATTCCAATTGCAGATCTGACGGCTGGTGGCTTTGCGGCGCAGGGTGTGCTGCTGGCCTTGCTTGGCCGGGAAAAAACGGGCATAGGTCAATGGGTGCAAACCTCTCTTTTGCAGGCGCAGATCGCCATGCTCGATTTTCAGGCCACACGCTGGCTGATGGATGGTGAGGTGCCGCATCAGGCTGGCAACAACCATCCCAAATCAATTCCAACTGGGGTTTTTGAGACAGCTGACGGCCATATCAATATCGCTGCCGCGGGGCAACATATCTGGCAGCGTTTGAAGGACGAGATCGGCGATACACGATTGAACGCGGATATCTATGCCGAAGCCGAGTCCCGCAGTGAGCACCGCGACACGCTGAATGCACTGATCAGTGAGAACACCCGCGCTGACACGTCTGATAACTGGATATCCCGCCTCAACAAGGTCGGCGTGCCATGCGGGGAGATCAACAGCATCGACAAGGTTTTTTCCAGCCCTCAGGTCGTGCATCTGGGCATAGCCCGGGATATGGACAGCCAGGAACGCGGCGCAACTCAGATCGTCGGACAACCCATTATCATGAGCGAGTCCGAACCCACCATCCGCCGCCCGCCGCCAAAGCTGGGCCAGCATACGCGCGAAATTCTGGCTGAATGTGAGTATAGCGAGGCTGAAATAGCAGCCTTTGAAGAGGCGGGCGCCATATGAAATTTTCCGACCTTGACGCCTTCGCCGACGGCAAAGTTCTAGCTGGTGTGGTGGCTAATATCGGCTATCTGGTGATCAACAATCCAGAGCGACATAATGCCATTTCGCTGGCAATGTATGAGGCTGGCGCTTCCCAGGTGGCGGCAATGGCAGCCGATCCGTCGGCGCGGTTACTGGTCATTCAGGGGGCAGGCGGCAAGGCCTTTGCCTCTGGTGCCGATATCTCCAAATTTGAAAAGGAACGGTCAAGCAGCGACGACGTTGCCACATACAGCGCCGCCACAAAGACATTCTACGATGCTGTTTTTGGCTTTCCCAAGCCGACCATTGCAATGATCCAAGGCTATTGTATTGGCGGGGGCATGGGATTAGCGGTTGCCTGTGATCTGCGCATCTGCGAGGACCGAAGCCGATTTGCCGTGCCAGCTGCCAAGCTAGGTGTTGGTTATGGATTTGAGGGGGTTAAACGGCTTGCTGATCTGGTCGGCCCGTCGATGGTCAAAGAGATATTTTTTACGGCACGTCAGTTCACTGCCGATGAAGCGCACGAAATGGGCTTGGTGAATCGGGTCATGCCGGTGCACATGCTGTCCGCCTATGTTGCCGATTATGCCACGCGCATTGCCGAGAACGCCCCGCTTACCATGGCATCGATCAAGGCCATAACTCATGAACTGCATAAACCTGACAGCGATCGTGATCTGGCCCGTATCGAGGCTATGGTGACAGGCTGTTTTGAGAGTGAAGACTATGTTGAGGGCCGCCGCGCCTTCATGGAAAAGCGAAAGCCCGCCTTTAAGGGTCGCTAGACGCCTTTGATGTTAAAGTGGGTTTTGGACAAAGGGAGAAATGATGACACAGCTCAATCTGAAGCAACGAATAGGTATTGATCTTGGAAGGCGTGTTCCGGTCGAGGAAGGAATTGTCTGGGCTGCGGCCAATGATGTTCATTTCATTGATGCGCAGACCGACATAGCGCCAAACCAGCTTGAGTCCTTCGATGATGAACGTTGTCGGCACGTTCGTAGCCTGACCGATACCCACGGTGTCAAACTGGGATTGCATACCCTGTCCGGTGTGAATGTTGCCGAAATTTCACCATTCTGCCGAGACGCTGTTGATCAATATATGCGTGCCTATATTGATCTTGCTGGCAAGGTTGGTGCCGGGTGGATCATCGTCCATGGAGGCTATCATTTTACTGCCTGCCGTGACTTGCGCATGCAGGCGTCAATCGACCGGTTGCGGCGCATTGCGGATTACGCTGAAAGCCAGAATGTGCTTCTGCTCCTCGAAAATCTGAACTGGGAGCCGGTGCTGGCTGAAGTCAATTACATGCCGGTGACACCAGCAGAATGCATGCATTTCTTCCGCCAGATCGAGAGCCCGGCGTTGCGCTGGTCCTTTACGGCCAACCACGCGCATTTTCTGCCTGGTGTTGGCATTGATGGTTTTATCGACGCAATGGATTTTTCACTGTGCCATGAGGTGCGGCTTGCCGACAATAACGGCTCCTACGAGATCCATCAGAGACCCGGTGAGGGCACAATCGATTTTGGCGCGATGTTCACCAAGATAGAAGGTTTGGGTTACAAGGGACATTATATGAATGGCTTTGCCAGCATCGAGGATATGCTGACGGGGCGGGATTATATGGTGGCACGCGCCAGTGAGGCAGGTCTTGTTGTCGAGTGATCCGCTTGATGGTGATTAACTTTAAAGACATATAAAATAAATCAACAAGTTAAACGACAGTTACGATACATTTCAGGCAATGTTCCTTTTGCGTAATTGAGCGTTGTTTCGCCAGAAATTTTGGTATACCATAATACGGTAACGGGGCATGTATGATGCCGTTTTGCAGCGAAGGTTCGGGTGAATGCCGTGTCGGCATTGACCGGGGCAGCAACAAATAAGCGGCCGGATAACACTGGTCAAACCGAGTGAGTAAAATATTCTGATTTTAAAGTTCTGGGAGGAACCAAATGTTCAATACAAAGCAGATTCTTGCGGCCGGTGTCGGTATCGCATCAATGGCCGGTGTTATGGCCATGACAACAGCGCCCGCAATTGCAGCGGAGGGTACTATTGAGGTTGTCACCCACGCTGGTGCCGGTGGTGGTACCGACGTCAACTCAAGAATGATGATGATCCGGACACGTCGGCATCTCAAGCAAGACATGGTTGTTGTCAACAAGCGTGGTGGCGGCGGTGCTGCGGCGATGCAGTATTTTCACAGCCGCCCAGCTGATGGCAATACAATCCTGACCTTCACCGTTGGTCACGCCATTGCTATGGCCAAAGGCATGACCGACCTGAAAGTCGAGGAGATGGCACCAATCGCCCGTGGTACCAATGACCCGCAGATCCTGATGGTCAACTGCAAGACCAGCCCCTACAAGACCCCTGAGGAGTTTGTTGCTGGCATGAAGAATGGCGATGCCATGAAATTTGGTGGCACATCATCAGGTACAATCGACCATTTGACTGTCTATCTGTGGGCCAAGCGCACGGGTCAGCCGATGCCGACTTACATTCCATTTGGTGGTGGCGGTGAGCTGGCAACACAGGTTGTCGCTGGTGCTGTCGATGTTGGCACACTGAACCTGTCTGAGGCATCAGCCCCAATCGAGGCAGGCGATCTTTGTCCACTGGTTATTCTTGGTGAGAACCGCATGGACCCGATCCCAGCGGCAAAGACCGCCAAGGAAATGGGCATCGATCTGGTTCTGTCAACAACCCGCGGTTTTGTCACTCATGCTGGTGTCTCTGAAGAGCGCCGCGCCGAGATGGAAGCAGCGATGATGAAGGCTATGGGTCACTCACTCTATCAGGCCTATCTGATGAATTCTGGCCTTGATAACACCTCGCCGATGGAATCTGGAGCTTGGGGTGAGCAGATCAAGATGATGGTCAACGAATTTGGTCCAGCCCTCAAGGAAATGGGTTTGATCGAATAGGACTTCTGTCCAAACTTTTTGGTGGGCAGTGTTGTTATGCTGCTCACCGGTTTTGTGACAGGGGCCAATCACCATGCGACCGTTAGTTATTCCAGGTATCATTGCCCTGTTCTCGGTGGTGATCATCTACCTCGCTCTACAGCTCAGAACGTCGCCGCCATTGATTGTCGGGGCCAGTATGCAGCCGCGATCTTTTCCCATTTTCCTGATGGTGATCAATCTGTTGTTGGTTGGCATCATGATCTGGCAGAATCTGAAAAATCCGCCTGAACCGGTAAAGATGGAAGGCCCGACCACCTGGATCAGCATTGGTCTGTTCGCCCTGTTCTATATTCTGACCACCTATGCGGATTTTTTCATTGCGATTGCCGCCGTCGTGTTTTTGCTCAGCGTGTCATGGGGGGAGCGCCGGCTGCATGTTGCCGGACTTGTCGCGCTGACCGTGCCGCTGACGTTGTTTTTGATTTTTGACGAAGTGCTGAAGATCAGATTCCCGCGTGGGCTGATCACAAACTGGTATTACGGTTAGGGGAAATACGCAATGTATGAGGCACTTTCGGCCATTGGTTCGGTTATGCTGGACCCTTATCTGCTGATGCTGATCTTTGTCACCACTATTGGTGGCATCGTGATTGGCGTATTGCCCGGGCTTGGCGCCACAACTGGCGCAGCGCTGCTGTTACCATTTACCCTGACGATGTCGCCTGTACATGCCATTGCGGTTTTGGCGACGCTCTATGTCTCGGCAACCTTTGCCGGGTCGATCACGGCAATCCTGATCAATACGCCTGGCACCTCGGCGGCTGCGGCGACCACTTTTGACGGCTTTCCCCTCGCCCAACGTGGTGAGGCTGGAAGGGCGCTCGGCATCGCCGTTGTTGCCAGCACGATTGGCGGCATTTTCTCGATTATTGTGCTGTGTTTTGCCGCGCCTATGCTGGCCCGGGTTGCCTATGAATTCAGACCGCCAGAATATTTTGCTCTCACGATCTTTGGCTTGTCGATGCTTGCCAGCGTGGGAGCAGGGGGTGCTGTGCGCAATCTGATTGGCGGCATCTTTGGTGTCTGGTTGGCAACAATCGGGGCAGAGCGCGTGACCTCGATCGAGCGCTTCATGTTCGGCAATTACGAATTGTATGAGGGCCTATCCTTTGTCCCGGTGATGATCGGCCTGTTTGCCATTTCGGAACTGCTTGTGCAGTCGAAAAAGGCACATCTCGTGGCCGAGGTGATCAGCCTCAAGGCAGTCAAGCTCCCTTCAAAAGAGGATTACAAACGGATATGGCGAACCATTGCGCGGTCGTCGGGCATTGGCACCTTCATAGGCATTCTGCCGGCAGAGGGTGCGACTGTTGCTTCGATGATTGGCTATTCCGAGGCCCGGCGCTGGTCAAAGAACAAAGAAGAATTTGGTAAGGGCGCTGTCGAGGGGATCGCTGGTGCAGAGGCTGCCAACAATGCGGCAACGGGTGGAGCGATGGTACCAACAATGGTCCTTGGCATCCCAGGTAGCGGCACAACCGCGATCATTCTTGTTGGGTTGATGGTACATGGACTGCGCCCGGGACCATATCTTTTTACCGAGCAGGTTGATACGGTTTACCAGATTTTTGGAGCGATGCTGGTTGCCAACATCATCTTTCTGGCGATGGGCCTCTACGCGGCCAAGTTGTTTGCACGCATCTCCATGGTGCCAACCTCGATTCTGTGGCCCATTGTCTTTGCTTTGTCGGTGATTGGTGCCTATTCGCTGAGCGCGTCATTGCTCGATGTTTGGATTGCCCTGATTTTTGGAGTTGTCGGCTTCTTTGCCCGTCGCCATGGATTCTCGGTTGCACCGATTGCCGTGGGTCTGATCCTTGGTCATATGGTCGAAGTCAATCTGCAGAATTCACTGAAGATGTTTGATGGAGCCTGGTGGCTGATTGCAGCGCAACCTCTGGCGTTGTTGTTCCTCGTGCTGTCATTCCTCGGCTTGTTCGGCTCACAGATTGTGAGAATGATCACAAAGCAGAAGGACTCCTGATAAACGCAAGGTTTGTCGGGCGGCTTCATTTGCCGTTTTTATTGGCCAGTTTCATTGGCCAGTTTCATCGGCTGGCGTCTGCTGACAGTCCTGAATGGTAGGCCTAACGGGCTGCTTTTTCCCAATGGCTGACCATGTCACAGGCAATCAAAAAGGCTTCGCGTGTGGCCCCGACATCGGCGGTGCCACTGCCGGCAATGTCAAAGGCGGTGCCATGCGCCGGTGTTGTCACCGGGAAGGGAATGCCCCCCTGAACCGTTACACCGCGATCAAATCCCATCAGTTTCAGCGCAATCTGGCCCTGGTCGTGATACATGGTGATGATGCCGTCAACCTCGCCAGCCTTGGCCTTCAGAAAAACGGTGTCTGATGGCCACGGGCCATCGACATTGACCTGCTTGTGCTGCAACTTTTTGACGGCCGGGATGATCACCTCGATCTCCTCCATGCCAAAATTGCCATTGTCACCGGCATGAGGATTGAGCGCCGCAACTGACAGGCGTGGACGTTCGACACCAGAGTGCCGCAATGTTTTGTCGAGCAGATCCACCGCCTCTGAAATGCGATGCTCGTTGATGAAAGTATGAACATCCTTTAGCGGAATATGGCTGGAAACGCGGCTCGTCCAGATGCCGTTGAGAGTATTCAATTCAGAGATATAGCTCTCGACACCCAGAAACTCAGCCATGTAATGCAGCTCGTCCTCATGACCAAGCCCGGCCTTGATCAAACCAACCTTGTTGAAAGGGCCAAACATGATCGCGTCAATGATGCCATCGCGAGCCATTTCCAAAGCGCAATTCAGATTGGACAGTGCTGAGTGACCACCGGCATATGTGACCTCGGAAATGTTGACATCGTCCGGGCTGATCGTATCCATCGGATGCAACGCAAAGCCTGGCAGCGTTGTCCACTCATCCTTCCAGCCATCACAACGGGTCATGGCAAAATCCATGCCGGCCTGCGTCTGACCCAGTTCAAACAAATGCTGATCGCCGATCAACAGAATATCTGCCCTCGCGCATGTCTCTGTATCATTCAGCAATTTTGCGATCAGCTCTGGGCCGATGCCGCCCGGTTCGCCCGGAATAATGCCAATGCGTGGTTTCATGCCAAACTCCTACTTGTTGTCTCTGTCTTGTGGCGCACTTAAACTATGTGTCGTTTTGCTGGATGCTAAGATTTTCAATCGCCGTCTCAATATGGCCGCGCATGGCTTGCGCCACCTTGGGCGCATTCCGGGCGATCAACGCATTGGTGATATCCTGATGCTGTTGCAAGGTTTTAGCGCGCCCTTGTTTGCGCTTCGATGACATAAAGCGGGCCCGCCATAGCTTTGCATTATATTGCCGGTGTGTGTCGATCAGCGCCTGATTATGGGTGGCGGCAATGATGCTGCTGTGAAACGCCATATCGGTGTTAAAGAAATTGATCGCTGAGAATTTATCGGTGCACTCAATCATTTTCTGATTGAAGTCAGCGATCGCTGTGATTTCTCTGTCCGTGGCGATCGCACAGGCAAGCTCGCCGCCAAGTGCTTCCAATGTGGCTAGGACTGTCATGCTTTCACGAAGCTCGTCGATGGAGGGATTGGCCACGCGCGAGCGCCGTGTTGCGGTGAATTCGACCAGCCCTTCAATTGCGAGGGTGCGCAATGCCTCGCGCATTGGAGTCCGGCTTATGCCGAGCGCTTCGGCCAGATCACGCTCAGGGATATGCATGCCCGGTGGCAGCTTTTCAAGCAGGATCAACTCGCGCAGCTTTTCTGCCGTCTCGGCACTGAGCGATCTATGCTCGTTGGCAATGATGGGGCCATCATTCACCAATGCTGACAGGACATTCTGCTTAGCCATACATTAGTGTCCCCATTTTAATACAATCGGGTCAAGAGGGGTTAGCAACTCGAGAAGACCGGCCTTTGTTTCTGGATGAAGCGGCGCGATTGGATGACGGCAGAAATCGGATTTGATGACTTTGCCCGCAACCATGGCAGCCTTTGCCGCCCGGAAGCCACATTGCCTGTTTTCGTGATTGATCACAGGCAAAATTCGTGTGTAACCAGCAACGGCTTCTTGCCTGTTGCCGGCGGCATGCGCCGTGATTACCTGTCCAATCAGATCAGGGATCAGCGCCGAGGTCATCGATCCGGTTGCTCCGGCATCCAGATCTGCAAGAAGGGTGATTGCTTCCTCGCCATCGAACGGTCCTTCGATAGCACTGCCGCCGGCAGCAAGCAACTGACGGAGTTTGCCAGCAACACCGATGGACTCGATCTTGAAAAGTTTGACCATCTCAATCTCGGTCGCCATACGCACCAGAAGCGGGACCGGCAATTCGACCCCTGAGAGTGGGGCATCCTGGATCATGATTGGAATGCCAACCGCGCCAACAGCCCTAACCTGCTCAAATGTCTGGTCGGCGGTACCTTTCAGCAAGGCACCGTGATAAGGTGGCATCATCATGACAATAGCTGCCCCCAACTCCTTGGCAAGGCGCGTCCGTTCCACGGCAATCTGTGTGGCAAAATGGCTGATCGTCACAATCACCGGAACACGACCATCGACATGCGCGAGGCACAACCTCATCAGATGATCGCGCTCGGCATCGGAGATCAGGAATTGTTCTGAAAAATTTGCCAGAATACAAATGCCGTCAACACCCTGATCAATCATGCAGTCAAGAACGTTGCGCATACCATCGTCATCCAACGCGCCATTGTCGTGAAACGGTGTGGGGGCCACGGGCCAAATGCCGGAATAGGATCGTGCTATCATTGCTTGCTCTCTGGAGGATTGTGTCTTATCAGGGGGCTAGGTGGTTGGTCAGGGGGCTATGTAGCTGGTCTTGACGATAGTATAGAACTCCCGCGCATAGCTTCCTTGCTCACGTGGACCATAGCTCGACCCCTTTCGTCCGCCAAAGGGAACGTGATAATCCACCCCGGCGGTCGGCAGATTGACCATCACCATTCCCGCCTGTGCCTTTTTGCGAAAGTCTGAGGCATATCTCAGTGATGTGGTGCAGATGCCGGCTGACAGGCCGAATTCAGTATCATTTGCCACTGCAAGCGCCTCGTCATAGTCAGCCACCTTGATAACCGAGGCCATTGGACCGAAAATTTCCTCACGGCTGACGGTCATCTGATTTGTTGCCCCGGCAAAGATTGCCGGTTTCATGAAAAAGCCCGGGCCGTTTGCCAACTCGCCGCCGCGTACGTCACAGCCTTCATTACTGGCAAGTTTCAGATAGCGCAAATTCTGGTCGAGCTGTTTCTGATCGACAACGGGCCCGATCTGGGTTGCCGCATCTAGTGCGTCACCGACGATCAGATTGGCGGCGGCACTTGTCAGTTTCTCCAGAAAGGCATCATGGATGCCGGCGGTCACAATCAGCCGGGAAGAGGCCGTGCAGCGCTGACCTGTTGAGAAGAACGCACCATTGATGGCTGTGGCGACAGCAACATCAAGATCGGCATCATCGACGACAACGAGTGGGTTTTTGCCGCCCATCTCCATCTGCACACGTTTACCGGTAGAGGCGCACTGCACAGCGATAGTGTTGCCAGTGGCGACTGAGCCGGTGAAGCTGATGGCATCAATGCCCGGATGTTCGACAATCCGTGCACCAACGGTTGATCCCGGTCCCATCACCAGATTAAACACACCCGTCGGACAACCTGCCTCATGAAGAATCTTCGCAAGCTCCCAGGCGCAACCCGGCGTTAACTCTGCTGGTTTCATCACTACCGCATTGCCATAGGCCAATGCGGGTGCCAGCTTCCAGGCTGGAATGGCAATCGGAAAATTCCAAGGGGTAATCAGGCCGATTGTGCCGACAGCCTCGCGCTCCACCGTTACATCAATACCGGGACGGATTGAGGCGACAGCGTCACCAACGTTGCGAATGGCTTCACCGGCAAAAAATTTGAAGACCTGCGCGGCGCGCATTGTCTCGCCAATTCCCTCGGCCAGTGTCTTGCCTTCCTCACGCGAGAGCAGACGGCCCAATTCATCTTTGCGGCTGGTGATCAGATTGCTGGCCTTTTCAAGCACATCATGGCGCAGTTGGGGGCTGGCGGCCGCCCAGTCTGGCTGTGCGGCGTTCGCCGCGGCAACGGCCTCGTCAACACGGGCCGCGTCACCACGCGAAAACTCACCGACAATGTCATCTATATTGGATGGGTTGATATTGATGGAAACGGCGTCGTCGGTGACCCACTCTCCAGCGATGTAATGCGCGTATGTCATTTAGGATTGCTCTCCCACTAAAAATTCCACTAAAATCCGGCTGGATCTCCGCTGAAATCCCTGAGGAATTTCCGGAATCTACCGACAAAGACGATGGACAGTGACAGCCCGTGTTCTGTCAATGGTCATTTCTATTAAGAAATATGGTATACCAAAATTGGGAAAAGGCAAAGAGCAAAGGATTGATCTCTGCTGTGCCAACGGGGGTTTTTCCAGTTGCCAATGGTGTTGCTATTTGCCTTGCCAGTCTGGTTTACGTTTTTCAAAAAAGGCTGAGATACCCTCTTTGAAATCTTCGCTGCCAAAGCACATTTCAATCAAATCATGGTCGCGTGGTGTGGGCGTTGCCGCCCGCAGACGCCGTAACCCTTCCATTGTCGCCTTGATTGTAAGCGGTGCAAATGCTGTCATCATCTGGGCCAGTTCCATTGCCCGTGCATCAACCGCTTGTTTGTCGGCAAGCGTCTCGGAAATGAAGCCAGCAGATTGCGCTGCGGTGGCATCCATCAATTGCCCAGTCAACAGAATATAGCGCGCCCGTGCTTCACCGACCAGAGCCACCAGCCTTTTAAGCCCACCTATCGACAGGCAATTTCCCAGAGTGCGTGCAATGGGCACACCAATCTGCACATCAGTGCTGGCGATGCGGATCGCACAGGACGCGGCGACACTGGCACCGCCGCCTGTCACAAAACCGTTGAGAGCGGCGATGGTTGGCACGGCGCATTGCTCAATCTGCTCCATCACCACCTCGATCTTTTCTTCGTAATCAATGGCGTGCTGCTTGTCGGTGAAATCGCGGAATTGAGAGATGTCCGTTCCAGCAGCAAAGGCCATATCGCCGCCACCCGAAAAGATTAGCACTTTGACTTCGTCGGGGTCATCATACGTGCCAGCGATGCGGCAGATTTCCCTGATCCGGTCATACATGGCAAAGGTAAGCGCATTGCGGCGGTGTGGCCGGTTGAGAATGATCCGGCCTATATCGTTCTCCACCTCATAGAGCAGTTCCTCCGTCATGAAGCACTCCTGACATCAGCCGTTTGTGCTAGATATTGCATTGCGGTGGCGGCGCCACCTGACTGATGCGGTATATCGGCAAGTTTCAAGCCCATCTCGACACCGCTCAACGTTCCCATCAGCATCAGATCATTGAAATCACCCAAATGCCCGATGCGGAACACCTTACCCGCAAGGCGCGACAGCCCATTGCCAAGCGACATATCGAAATGCTGCAATATTGTCGCCCGCAAGGCATCAGCATCGTGTCCTTCAGGCAACAAAACCGCCGTCAGCGAGCTTGAGTAATCCTGTGGCTCCTGACACAGAACCTCCAGCCCCCATGCCTGCACGGCGCGCCGCGTTGCCTCGGCGTGGCGGTCATGGCGCGCAAAGACATTATCCAGCCCTTCTTCATGCAGCATGTCGATCGCCTCGGCGAGACCATAAAGCAGGTTTGTTGCTGGCGTGAACGGAAAGGCACCGGAAGCGTTGGCGGCAATCTGATCATGCCAATCCCAATAGGAGCGGTTCATCCCACCGTTCCTGGACACGGCGATGGCGCGCTCTGAAAGGGCATTGAAAGACAGCCCCGGGGGCAGCATCAGCCCTTTCTGCGAACCGGAGACGGTCACATCGACGCCCCACTCATCATGCCGATAATCGATTGATGCCAGCGAAGAAATGGTGTCGACCATCAACAGGGCTGTGTGGCCGGCTGCATCCATAGCCTTGCGAACCTCGCCAATGCGCGAGCGCGATCCGGTGGAGGTCTCGTTATGAACCACGCAGACGGCCCGAATTTCTCCAGCGCTATCGTCACGAAGCCTATCCTCAACGGCCTGCGGGTCAACGCCGCGCCGCCAGTCAGTTTCCAGAAACTCTGTTTTGAGTCCTAGGCTTGTCGCCATTTTCTGCCACAGTGAGGCAAAATGTCCAGTCTCAACCATCAGGACCGTGTCACCTTCACAGAGCAGATTGACCAGCGCCGCCTCCCAGGCACCTGTTCCTGAGGCCGGATAGATCACCACATGCGTGTCTGTTTTGAAGATGGTCTTCATGCCGTCAAGACAGCGCTTTCCCAAATCGGTGAAGGCGGGTCCGCGATGATCAATCGTTGGATGGTCCATTGCCCGCAAAACGCGATCAGGAACATTTGTTGGGCCGGGAATCTGAAGGAAATGGCGACCGGCACTGTAATCTCTGTTCGGCATAATTTGTCCTCACGTGTTTATTGTGTAATACTGGTGAAATCTTCAACTTTAAGTTTTGCAGTACAAAATCTGATGGACGATCACTGAAAATGATGATCAAGGGATATTACGTCTTTGAACCTTAGTGTCTAAATAAAAATTGACGCATTTTAAATATTAAGCTCAAAGACTTTTTTTGCCGATACGGTCGCAAAATTCAGGGTTTATCTTCTAATTTATTGCAAGGAGTCTCTTGCATCGCTATCGAGACTCTACATTTACATCAACGCCGGAGTGTTTCCATGAGTGACTTGGTTATTAGCGCCGTTGAGGCCATACCGCTAAAAATTTTTGGCGATACTCATTTTGCAATATCGGAGGGTCGCGCCAACGCGCATTTTGCAGTTCTCCTAATTTTGAAAACAGATGATGAAAACATTTATGGTTTTTCTGAAATCGCCTGTGCACCACCCGGAAAACCCGAGGAAATTCCCGGCGAGGTAGTCAGTGCCATCGAGAATTACATTGGGCCTGCTTTGGTCGGAACAAAGGCAACCCATCTCAATCAAGCAATGCAACTGGTGCACAAATCAATAAAGGGTAAAAATTGGACGAAAGCCGCTACAAATGTTGCTCTGCACGATTTGTGGGCTAAGTCGCAAAAGCAACCATTGCTGACGATGCTTGGTGGAGAGGTAAAATCCCGCATACCCGTCATTGGGGATGTGATTGGCATTATGTCGCCTGATGCAATGGCAGAGGTAGCAGCTCACCAAGTTAGAGACGGGATCAAGACCCTTAAGATTAAGGTTGGCGAAACAGTTGCGGCTGATGTTGATCGGGTCAGGGCGGTGCGACAGGCTGTCGGGGATGATGTTTCCATCCGGGTGGACGCGAACGATCATTATGTGGTCGCTGAAGCGGTCTCGCTAATAAACAAAATCGAAGATTGTATGATTGAGCATGTCGAGCAGCCCATTGGCCGTTTTGACCTGCTTGGAATGAAAAATCTGAGGAAAAAAGTCAGTATCCCAATTACCACCGATGACATGGTCGCATCAGTTGAGGATGCTATGAATGTAATTCGGCTGGATGCCACTGATAGGATCAAAGTCAAAGTCACCAAGCATGGGCTGACGGACGCGAGAGCAATTGCCAAAATGGCGAGAGCAGCTGGCCTTGAGGTGATTCTTGGACACGTGTTTCAGACAGGTTTGGGAGCGGTGGCGGAGGCTCATTTAGCGGCCAGCTGCGCTGAGATAAGATGTGTCAATGAAATTGGATCTCTTGGGCCAATAGGCGTAAAGGATGATCTGATTGCGGAAAGTTTGAGGAAAGAAGCCGGCTATATGGAGATCCCAAAAGGACCGGGTCTTGGTGTGACCTTGGACTGGTTAACGGTCGACAAATATCGATATGACTTCCGTGATATTTAGGCGAATACAACTTTCGAAGATATTGGCTGAGTTTGACACAACTGCAAAAACCAGTAAAGAATAAAATCACAAAACCAAAAATGGAGGAAATTATGCGTAAATCAATAATGAGGCTTGGCGCGTCCGCTCTCGCTACTGTTTGTATGTTGGTAGCTGGAATAGCTGTCGCTGAACCTTTGAAACTAAGATTATCCGTTGAGAGCACCCCAGGTGCGTCAACCCAACATATGCTTGCCTCCTTTCGCGATGCTTTGAAGCAGGAGATGGGTAATGATGTGGATATCGAATATTTCGATAGTGGGACGCTGGGTGACGAAATTGTTCACATGCAGCAGGTAAGGACGGGTCAGCTTGATGTGATCCCGATCGGCTCCGATGCTGTACAACTCGATTCCAAATTTGCAGTGTTTGACATTCCCTTCCTTTTCTCTTCGCGCGAGCAGGTCTCAGCTTTGTTGGATGGACCTATCGGTGACGAGTTGGACAAGTCCTTCCAGAAAAGCGCGGGACTGAAAGTTCTTGGATTTGGGGAAATCGGTTTCCGGCAGATTACGAACAATGTTCGGCCTGTCGTGACGCCGGCGGATTTGAAGGGCCTCAAATTGAGAACACCCGGAAGCAAGACAAGGATTTTGTCCTTCAAAATGCTTGGTGCCTCACCAATCAAGATGAATATGGGTGAAATATATTTGGCACTTCAGCAGGGCGTGATCGATGGGCAGGAAAACCCATATGGAAACATTGTCAAAAAATCATGGTACGAGGTCCAGAAGTACATTTCAGTGTCTCGCCACGTTTATACGCCGATCACCTTTGTGATGAACCTCAAGCGGTATAACGGGCTATCTGATGCTCAGAAACAACAAGTTCACAATGCCGCTCGGAAAGCCGTCGAAATGAGCCGTAATTACGGTGCGGAAAATGACGCGAATCTGGAAGCTGAGATTCGGGAAAAGGCTCCTGACGTTCAGTTCAATGACATCGACGCAGCGTCATTCAAGGCCGCTGCGGGGCCGATTGCGGATGAAATTGCAGAAATTGCTGGCAAAGATTTCACAGCTAAGTTTGTGGCTGCTGCCCAAGGTGGTTAAGTCTCTCAGGGAAGGCGGAGATGTCCGCCTTCCCTCTTTCGTTGATTGAAGAACTCTCTATTAGGTTTATGAGCTTCTCAAAAAAAGATGTTTTTGGGAGCAGGCTAGAAATGGGTGTGTGGTAAATTGGACGAGCTAGCAAAAAAAATAACCGAGGCTTCCAAAAGTATGGAGCTTGCAAATCCGGATGCGGGTTTGTCCCTGATTAACAGGGTGGTGAATTCCATCGTGGAAATAGTCGGGGTCACCGTGTTGTCCTCAATTGTCGTGGTTGTTTTTGTGAATGCGGTAGGCCGCTATGCACTGAATTTCAGTTTTCCCTGGGCTGAAGAATTCGTTCAAATGTCGATGCCTTGGCTCGCTATGACAGGAGTTTTCCTGTCTGTTCGTCGCGGTGCGATGATCAGAATAGATTACTTTTTTGAAAAAATTCCCCAGCGGTTTCAAGCCGCAGTAGCCATTTTTGGTTACATGATGAATATCGCTATTCTTCTCGGTTTGGCCTATGTGTCACTTGATTTTGTAATGCTGTTTGGGGGTGACGTGGCTCTATATGTCGAGGTGCCGACCGGATGGTCTACGTCCGCGCTTGTTTGTGGCGCCGCCGGTGCAGCGATGGCTTATTTTGCAGAATTTTTTGTTTTATGGCGAAATAAACAACTCAGTCTCAAAAGAGGGGATGCAGAAACATGACACCACTTATGGGAGCAGGTGCCGCCGTGTTGCTGCTGTGTTTTTTACTGATCATAAGAATCCCAATGCTTATTTCAGTAACCGCAGCTGTATTTTTAAACATATATTTCTCTGGAGCGTGGGCTTTGAGCTTGCCTCAGACGATGATGTCCGGGCTGGGTAGATTTGTTCTGATTGCATTGCCACTTTTCGTCTTGGCAGGGGGGTTGATGAACTCGGGTGGGATATCCGGGCGTTTATTTGATTTCGCAAGAGCAATCGTTGGCTCCCTTCGTGGTGGATTAGCGCATGTTAATGTTGTGACCAGCATGTTTTTTGGTGGCATGATCGGTTCATCGACAGCGGATTTAGCGGGGACAGGCTCGATTGTCATACCGGCAATGAAAGATGCAAAATATCCAGCAGATTTCTCAGCGGCATTGACGGCATCATCTGCCGGCATTGGACCGATGATCCCGCCCAGTTCGCCAATGATACTCTATTCAGCCGTGACAGGTGTGTCTTTAGGTGCGCTGTTCCTCGCCGGCTTGATTCCCGGTTTGTTGCTTGGATTGTTGCAAATGCTGATTGTTGCGTACCTTGCGAGGAAAAAGGGGTGGTTGCCATATTCTGCATTTGATTTGCCGGAGGTTTTAAGGACAGGCAAACGTGCCATCCTATCATTTGGCTTGCCGTTGATAATTGTAGGCGGGATGGTTCTTGGTGTGTTTACCCCCTCAGAGGCTGGCGCCTTCGCCGTTGTATATGCACTCGTTCTTGCCATGTTTGTTCACAAAGCCTTGGACCTCAAAGGCTTGTATCGAGTTTTGGTAAATGCCGTCCAATTATCTGGAGAATTGCTGATCATTGTAGGACTTTCCTTTGCTTTGGGAGCAGGATTAACAAACGCGCATGTTCCAGAGTTTCTGGTTGGCATGATTGATGGTTTGGTAACTATTGACAGTGAATATTTCAGGATCCTTGTCTTGGTTGGATTGGCCATATTGGCGGGTATGATTCTTGACCCATTAATCCCAGTTTTGCTGCCAATAATCCTGCCAACATTGTTGGCATTTGATATTGATTTGATCCATTTCGGTGTGTTGATGGTGATTGCAGTTGTCGTTGGACAGGTCACCCCACCGATGGCGATCGCCCTTATCATTGCGGGCCGAATAGCAAAGGTGGATCAAATTCAGGTGCTGAGGGCTAACTTACCGTTTTTACTCGGTATACTGGGTTTTTTGTTGATCATTATAGGCGTTCCGAGCTTGGCTACATGGCTGCCTAGCATTGCAAGATGAACGGGAGATGCATGATATGAAAGAACGTATTGGTGTAGATATTGGGCGTAAACTATCAGTTGAGAATGCGGTTGAATGGGCGATATCCAACAGTATCAAATACATAGACTGTCAAATTGACGTTGCTCCTAACGAACTCAAATCCTTCGATGAGAAGAGATGCGCTCCGATCAGGGAACATTGCAGCAAGAATGACATTAATTTAGGCCTGCACACACTTTCGTCAGTGAACATCGCCGAGTTTTCACCGTTTGTGGATGACGCTGTTGATGATTACCTGAAGGCTTACATCGATACTTTTGTCAGACTGGACGCCAAGTGGATTGTTGTGCACGCGGGCTATCATTTCTCCGATGATTTTGAGAAGAGGAGGGACACTGGTCTGGAGAGATTGAAGCGAATTGTTGATTATGCAGAAAAAAAAGGCGCTCATTTGCTTTTGGAGAACACAAATTGGGAACCAGACAGAGCCGAAGTGCACTATCTTGCTCACAATCTTGAGGAAGTGAACTACTATTTTGATAGGATTGACTCCCCCAATTTGGGTTGGTCGTTCACGATCAATCACGCCACTTTGGTGCCAGAAGGTATTGAAGGATTCGTGCGAGGTGGGCCAATCAAGAGATTGGGCGAGGTTCGAATGGCAGACAGCAACGGTGAATATGAACTGCATATGCAACCCGGAACTGGCATGATTGACTGGAAAGAGATGTTTCAATTGATCGAAGACACTGGGTACAAAGGTCATTACATGAACGCGTTTGGATCACTTGACGATATGCTGGCCGGGATCGAATTTCAGGAAAAATTCTTGCCTAAATGAGTGATCTTAGAAAAGCGCATTCGAGCCATGGGGAGATCAAACGGCTGTGGACTGAACATCTTATCTTAGCTTGGCTTGGCTAGTCTGACATTTACACATTTTCCGGTTTCTTTCAACAGTCTCGCCTGTGCCGTTTGAAACCGCAACTAGCGGGTTTAAGCAGCCGGATGTTTTCGAAGCCATGGCTAAGCTATTGGTAAGACCGAGCCACAATTGCCTAATTTCAAGTGAGCGGGACTATATTAAGTGTGCGTCAATTTAGCGGGTGGAGATGGCGCAAAATTTATGTAGGAATTTAACACACCGGGTTCATTGCTTCGAGCGCACCTTAGGCAGCCTGGGGTTTTTACTCTCTTCGTCTTCTTAACTATCCAAGGCTTCTCGGCAAAATTATGCACAACGATACCACACCGCAACAACTCTCCTCTTTAAAGGCGGGACTAAGTGGGGCAGTTTTGGACGATGCGCTGTCTCGTGGCCGCTATGCCACTGATGCATCGATCTATCAGATGATGCCGCATGCCGTCGTCATTCCGGAAAATCTGGATGACGTTCGCCGAACCCTTGCGTTCGCCCGGCGCGAAGGCATTGCGGTGCTGCCGCGCGGCGGTGGAACATCGCAATGTGGCCAGACAGTCAACCACGCCATCGTGATCGACAACAGCAAGCATCTGAACCGGATCATTGATCTCGATGTTGAAAACAAAACCTGTGTCGTTGAACCGGGTATCGTGCTGGACGATCTGAACCGCCAGTTAAAGCCGCATGGGCTTTGGTTTCCGGTTGATGTGTCGACCTCCAGCCGGGCGACCATTGGAGGCATGGCCGGCAATAACAGCTGTGGCGGCAGGTCCATTCGATATGGAATGATGCGTGACAACGTGCTGGGCATTGACGCCATCATGGCGGACGGCAGCGAGGCCCATTTCGGACCGTTGACGCCTGGTACCAAAACGGCGGGCCAGCTTGGCCGGTTGTTGCCGGATCTGCTGGCGATGGGAACCGATTGTGCAGCGGATATTCTGGCCGGCTTTCCAAAGGTGTTGCGGCGTGTCGGTGGTTACAACATTGATGCACTGATGCCTGATGCCATGGCACTTCGCCCGGGCGGGGCGGCTGGTGATGGGATCAATCTGGCGCATTTGCTTGTGGGGTCTGAGGGTACACTTGCCTATTCGACGGCCATTACCCTGAAATTATGGCCGCTACCCGCAAAAAAGCTCATGGGTATCTGCCATTTTCCGAGTTTTTACAAAGCGATGGATGCAGCCCAACATCTTGTCACCCTTGATCCCGTGGCGGTCGAGCTGATCGATGATACGATGATCGAGCTGGCGCGTTCCATTGCTATTTTCCGGCCAATTGTCGAAGAAGCGGTAAAGGGTGACCCTGCAGCGCTGCTGGTGGTTGAGTTTGCCGAGGATGACATGGATGAGAACCATCGCCGTCTGGCGCAGCTGCATGAGATGATGGCCAACCTTGGATTTGGCTGGGACAAATCAGATGAATGGTGCGGCGGCGTGGTTGACGCCATCGACCCGGCGATGCAGGGGCGTATTGCGGAAATGCGCAAATCTGGCCTCAACATCATGATGAGCATGAAAGATTCGGCAAAGCCTGTTTCCTTTCTCGAAGATTGTGCCGTCGAGCTGTCTGATCTTGCCGAATATACGGACCAGTTGATCAGCATTTTTGACAAATATGGTGCAAAGGGAACCTGGTATGCGCATGCGTCGGTGGGATGCCTGCATGTCCGGCCTGTGTTGGATATGAAAAAACAGGATGACGTTGCCACCATGCGGGCCATCGCTGAGGAGGCATTTGCGCTGGTACGCAAATTTGGTGGCTCACACTCGGGCGAACATGGTGACGGCATCGTGCGCTCTGAATTCAATGACATTATGTTTGGGCCGGTACTGCCCGGCTTGTTCCGGCAGATCAAGGCGATGTTTGATCCGGACAATCTGTTCAATCCGGGCAAAATCGTCGATGCGCCGAAAATGGATGATCGCGCGTTGTTTCGCTTTGCGCCGTCCTATCATGTTGATGATTTCCCCACACAGCTGAACTGGCAGGCTTTTCCGGGAAAGGCAGGCGGCCTGCAAGGCGCTGTCGAGATGTGCAACAATAATGGTGCCTGTCGTAAGCTTGAGGGGGGTGTGATGTGCCCGTCATATCGTGCCACCCGTGATGAGCGGGATGTGACGCGCGGTCGGGCCAACAGCCTTCGTCTTGCATTATCTGGTCAGATGGGACCAGACGCGCTGATCAGTGATGAGATGGCGGACACCATGAAGCTGTGTGTGTCCTGCAAGGCGTGCAAGCGTGAATGTCCGGTTGGTGTTGACATGGCGCGCATGAAAGTGGAGGTAACGGCCCTGCGTACGGCTGCAAAGGGCTTGTCCCTGCATGACAGGCTGATTGCTTTTCTGCCTGACTATGCACCATATGCGGCGCGTATTGCGTCATTTGCCAATCTACTGCAATCCGTTTGGCGGCATGTGCCGCTTCTTGCTCCCCTTGTGGCGCGGATTACCGGTTTTACCGCCCGCCGCGCCTTGCCGAAATGGCAAGCTCGGCCGTTTGGTGCGGGCGATGTTGCTGACGCGCCTACGGGTGGTGGACAGCCGGTTGTTCTGTTTGCCGATACGTTCAATCGCTATTTTGAGCCGGAGAATCTGCGCGCAGCCTGCCGCGTCCTTGCGGCAGCTGGCTATGATGTGTTTGCCCCTGTTCCCGAAAACCGGCGGCCACTCTGCTGTGGGCGGACCTATCTGTCGGCTGGCGTGGTTGATCGTGCCCGCGCTGAGGCGCAGCGTCTTGTGGCCACTCTGCACCCGTTTGTTGCTGCGGGCATTCCGATTGTCGGGCTGGAGCCGTCCTGTACTTTGGCGCTGCGGGATGAGGTGCCGGCATTGCTTGACAGCCCGGAGGCCAATGCAGTCGCTGGCGCGGTCCGTACGTTCGAGGAATTGCTGGCCGAGGATCGCCCGGATTTGGGAATTGCCGGGTCTGGACAGACAGTCATGCTACATGGGCATTGCCACCAGAAAGCCTTTGATGTGGTAAAACCAGTGCAAGAGGTGCTTGGCGAGCTTGCCGGGCTTAAGGTTGAGCCGATTGAGACCTCCTGCTGTGGGATGGCGGGTGCCTTTGGTTATGGTGCTGACACATATGACGTATCGATGAAAATGGCCAATGCCAACCTCTTGCCTGCCATTCGCAGTGCCCCAGCGGATGCGTTGATCGCCGCTGACGGCACATCCTGCCGGTGTCAGATCATGGATGGCACGGGCCGTGAGGCGGCGCATGTTGCGGTTTTACTGGATAGGTTGATGCACCAGCAGCGGTAACGGGCCATTTTGATATTGCCGAAATTCATGAACTAGGACAGGCTGGACCATCATAGGCAATGGAGGGCCTCATGGATAAGCTGACCTGTGAAGAATGCGGGACAAGTTTCAATTGCGGTGCACCGCCTGGCAAGGATCATTGCTGGTGTATGGAGTTGCCCAATCTGCGGCAAAATTTTGACCTTGCCGGCAAATGTGTCTGCCCTGACTGTATGACCCTTGGCACCGCTAAGGAAATGACGAAGGCACGAAAAGTCAGGCGTAAACAAAGGCAAAATTCGGCAGTACGTGTGGCGCGCTAGCCACCTCCAAGGACACTAAAGGCTGATTTTTCTTTTGCCGCCCAGAATGGCGAACCGCTGCAGGAACTGGCTGGCTGCTTCGGCTGGGGCGCGGGAGCGGATGCGCAGGGTTGCGGGCGTTCCGCGTGGTTTTGGAAAGATTTTGCTGGCTTCTTGTTCGGTGAAACCAGCCAATTGTGTTGCTTCAAGCCAGGCAGCCATCCGGTCAGCACGTTTGATTGTTTTTTTCACGTAATCGGGCAGTGTTGCCGGTAACCCAAAGCGGATATGTACGGCCGCCTCAAGCCGTGCTTCGATGTCTTTGTAGCGATCACCAAGCACCCCCTTGAAGGGTGTGATCATATCGCCGATCACATATTCTGGCGCGTCATGCAGCAGAGTGGCAAGCTGCCATTTCTGATCGAGATTAGGGGCGATCGAAATCACGAGCTTTTCGACAAGCACCGAATGCTGGGCAACGGAGAAGGGATATTTGCCCTTCGTCTGGCCGTTCCACCGGCTAACCCGGGCCAGCCCATGGGCAATGTCTTCGATCTCGATATCCATCGGCGAAGGGTCGATGATGTCAAGGCGTCGCCCACTCAGCATCCGTTGCCATGCGCGGCCTGTGGCAGTGACTTTTGGTGAGTTTGATGAGGATGACTTTGCCTTTGAAACCATCGTCACACTGTGCCTTATACGATGCCAATGTTTCAAGCCCTGAACGGCGTGGTGGCTTGCCTTTTCACGGGTTTGCTGTATCACCTTAGAGACGCATGACACGCCATCAACAGATACCTCTCATTTTGTCCGAAGCAGACGCAAATGGATTTTTTTGAAACTCAGGAAAGATACCGCAAACGCGAAATGCGTGGCTGGTTGTTGCTGTTTTTTCGTACCGGCGTTGTTGCCGGTGTTCTTTGGCTTGGCTGGTTGTGGGGCCATGCGGAGCAGACAAGTCTACAGGCTGAGGCCGATCTTGTGATCTATGAGAACAATTTGAGGATTACCGCGCTGAGTGCTGAAGTGCAGTCATTACAGCGGCTTTTGGCTGAGGCCGAGGCGCACCGCAAAACGGTCGAGCTCACCGAGGGTAACAAGGCCGAACTACAGCGCATCGTGACCAAACAGATTGCCCGCGGGGTTGAGCCGGAACAAATTCTGCAATCAGTTCAGGGGCTTGGCAAGCCATCCAATTGCCGGGAGGTTGATCGCCAGAACATTGCCGTGGCTACCCCGCTATATGCGGGGCCTGAGTCAAAACTCTCGCTGTTTGAGGGGGGACTTAATCTGCATATCGAGGGTGAAACCGGCAAGAAGGCAGCCCGGGAGTCGCCTTGGTTCGACCCGTCACTGCCAATCAAAGTGCGGCAGGTGTTCCTGAATGGCCAGAAGATTTCCAGCGGGATGCTCCCGCTTGAAGCAATCATTCCTGCTGAGCAGTGGCTGCTGAAACTGCGCTTCGAGAAATCCGATCTGCGTGGATATGTGCGGGTGATCGTCTCCAGTTGCACATTGCGCTAGCAGCTCTCAACCTTTGATAACAGGACGCCCCAGCTCAAAGAAGTCATTGATGTTGGCATAGTCTCTGTATCCCATGCGGGCGACTGGCGCAAGCAGCGCATAGCTGATCTTGCCGTCAACAATAACGGACTCGTCAACGAAAATGCCGGTGACCGTTCCTAGGATTGCTGTGTAATGACCGCCGCGGTCGTTGGCTGGCAGAGTGATGGTCTGCAAAAGCGTACACTCAAGCGCCGCCGGCACCTCGCCGACATGCGGCACATTCACGGTTGTGCCCGGGATCATCCGGAGCCCGGCGGTGGTGAATTCATTCTCGCCATAGGGGTAATCACCCGAACTGACATTCATCGCCTGCACCTGATTGGCGCCAACAATGTTCACCGTAAAGGCGCTGGTCTCGGTGACATTACGCAATGTGTCCTTCTGGTGGTTCGGGCCGGATGCCTGCACCGAAAAAATAACAATTGCCGGGTCTTCGGACACCGCATTGAAAAAGCTGTAGGGCGCCAGATTGACACTACCATCATTGCCGCATGAAGAAATCCAGCCAATAGGTCGGGGTGCGACGATGGCTTTAAGGGGATTGTGTGCCAGACCGGCATTCTTATAATCCATCGGCTCAAAAAACATTGCCCTGACTCCGCTACTTTGTTCGCCTGCTGTCTACCAGTATGGACATGGTGGTGCAAACACCAGATGATATTTGACTCTGAAAAAGACCATCTGTCATTTCATTTTCTTCATCAGTTACCATCTATAGAATGGCAGTCAAACGCAAACACAAAGGCCATTCCGATGATCGCCCTCTATTACGCACCCACGCCGAATGGGCATAAAATTACTATAGCTCTCGAAGAGTTAGGCCTTCCCTATACGCTGCATCGCATAAATCTCGGCAAAGGTGATCAGTTTGATCCAGACTTTCTGGCGATCAGCCCGAATAACAAGATTCCGGCAATTGTTGATCATGATGGCTTTGACGGAAAGCCGGTCAGTATCTTTGAAACTGGTGCCATTCTAATTTACCTGGCGGAGAAGACAGGGAAATTGATGCCAACTGAGGTGGGGCCGGAACGCAAAACTGTTCTGGAATGGCTGATGTGGCAGATGGGCGGCTTTGGCCCCATGTTGGGCCAAGCGCATCATTTCAATTATTATGCGACTGATCGTATAGATTATGCGATGGAACGCTATAGCAATGAGGCCAACCGGCTTTATGGCGTTCTCGATAGGCAACTCGCCGGTAAATCATTTGTCGCAGGTGCTTACTCCATCGCCGATATTGCGATTTTTCCATGGACACGCAGCCTTGACCGCCAGAGTGTCGACATTGATGACTATCCGCATGTGAAAAGCTGGCGCATTCGCATGTTCGACCGTCCTGCCGTGCTTGCTGGAATGAAGGTCGGTGCCGAGTTTCGTGAGGAGTTGAAGGATCTGAACGAGGAGCAGTGGAAAAAGCTGTTTGGCATGAATTGAGGCATATTGCTCCAGCCACTTAGGCCAGCCACCTATGAAGGTGCCTGTTCACCCTTAAAGCGCAGTGTGCAGTCACCCGTGAAAATCTGTGTGACAAGTGACTCCTTGCACAGTGACCATTTCGGGTCCGGCATGCCGCTTTCACTGCGATAGATTGTTGCCAACGAGAGAAGCGCAATCAGGGCGGCGAGTATCCACATATTTCGGCTCATTTAATCACCCTCCAATCTTCACCATTCACGGATGTGATCAGGCATATCCGCTTCGGCAACACTTGTTTCCGTGACAATCTGACCGGAGACCGAGTTGCCCGACAATTGCGTGCTGTTGGCAATGCCCGTTACCAACGGATGCCAATCTGGCAGGTCGAGGCCTTCATTGACCAGCCTGTAGGCACAGCTTTTTGGCATCCAATGGAGCGCATCAAGCCCATCCGCCGTCAGCACGACACAATCGGGGACGAGTTTCTTTCTGTCAGCATAATTCAGGCATCGACAGGTTTCGCAATCCAGCAGCTTGCATCCGACATCGGTGTAATAGATTTCCTCGGTGTCGATATCCTCGAGCTTCAGCACGCAGCATTTGCCGCAGCCATCGCACAGGGACTCCCACTCGCTACTGCTCATATCTCTGAGTTGCTTTGTTTTCCAGAAGGGTTGTCCGTGCACAATATATCCCTGAATTTGTCTTGGAGTTCACCAATATAACGGCGGTTTGCTGGAGCCGCCATCTGATTATGCGCCAACTGAAGTTGCAACACCATACCATGCTGCTGGCGGAAAAAATATTCGCATCCAAGCAGATAGAAATTCCACATTCGGATGAAGGTGTCATCGTAATGTTTGCGCACATCATCGATATTGCTGTAAAAATTCAACCGCCATTGTTTGAGTGTTTCAGCATAATGTCCCCTCATGATCTCCAGATCGAGTATTTTCAGCCCCTGCATTTCCGTTGCTGCGACCATCTGGTCGAGTGACGGCAAAAAGCCCCCCGGGAAGATATATTTCTGGAGCCAGCGATTGACCGGTCTTGCCCGGCCATGCACGCCGATGCTGTGGATGACAGCGATGCCATTGGCATCCAACAGATCTCTGACCTTTCTGAAATAGGTTCTAAAATTACGCGGTCCCACATGTTCGAGCATGCCAACCGACACGATTTTATCGAAATGCCCGGTCTGCTGGCGATAATCCCGCAGAGCGAGGAAGAAGTTGTCACTGGATGCTGTTGTCTTTAGATGCTCATTGGCATAGGCCAATTGCTGTTCCGACAGGGTGATGCCGCTGACATGCACATCTGGTTGGCATTTTATCATTGCGGCGGCCAGACCGCCCCAGCCGCAGCCGATGTCTAGCACTCTATCACCTGGCTGCAAGTTTAGCTTTGCAGCGAGCCTCGCCACCTTGATAACCTGTGCCTCATCGAGTGATGTATCGGTTTCCGCAAAATAGCCACATGAATATTGGCGGTGTGGATCCAGGAAACTGGCAAACAGCGCATCCGTCAGATCATAATGATGCGCAACATTACGTTTTGACGCGCGCAGCAGGTTGAGATGAGCCAATGGTGCAAACCTGTCACTGAAAAAGAGGCTTAACCGACCGGCCCAATGGGATTCCCAATGTTTGGAATTGGCCATGAGCAGATGTATGAATGCTTCCAGATCGTCATCATCAATGCGTAATTTGCCCTGCATATAGGCCTCGCCGATTGCCAGATCTGGCTTGATCACAATGCGCCATAGAGTTCGGCTGCCAGCAAGATGGATAGATGCAGCCGGTCCGGGCACCGTGCCGCGTATAACAACATGGGTGCCGTCGCCAATACTCAATTTCAGTTCACCACAGATAATGAACTGGGAGAAAACGGTTAGTACCAATTGGTCAAACATGAGGTATCAAGCTCAATAAGTGAACGATTTCACACAATATTACCGTGAAAAAACTAACAAACTGTTAATGGGAATACATCAAGCAACACCTTTCTGATAAATGTTGTTTGAGACCTTCCTGTCGTTGTTTGACTGCTGGATAGAGTTATTGAAATGCCTAGGAAGCCAAACACGCATGACGGCTCGGATTATCGTCTGATACCGCCTGAGATATCGGTGCGAGACGGCGTGATGCGGGCCGATGGCTATGATGATGTGTATTTTTCGCGTGAAGATGGGGTGGCTGAAACCCGGCATGTATTTCTCGCGGGGAATGACCTTCCCGCCCGGATGGGCCAGACCAGCTATTTGTGTGTCGCCGAGACCGGGTTTGGATCAGGTCTTAATTTGCTGGCATTGATGGCAGAGATGGCCCGCTTTCCAGATCTGCATGTCGATTTTCTCTCGGTTGAGGCGCACCCGCTGGATACAGACCAGATGGCGTTTGTCCATGATCAATTCCCCGAAATGGCGGATTATGCTGCGGCTCTGAGGGCAGCGATGCCCCCTCGCTGGCCGGGCCAGCATGTTGTTGCATTGCTTGGCGGGCGTCTCAGCCTTCATCTCCTCTATGGGGCGGCAGATACGGTTTTGCCAGCATGCGATTTCAGGGCTGATTGCTGGTTTCTTGACGGGTTTTCCCCTGCAAAAAACCCTGATTTCTGGTCACCGGGGATTCTGCAGCAGATCGGCAGGCTGACCAAAGCCGGCGGCAGCGTCGCCAGCTTCACAGCTGCGGCCGCCGTGCGTCATGGCTTGACTGAGGCTGGCTTCACCATCGAAAAGCGGCGCGGTTTTGCTCGCAAGAGGGACATGATCGTTGGGCACAAGGTTTCGGGGACAGGTGGCGCAAGTGATGCCCGGACGTCATTGGCGCGCATTGGCGTCATCGGTGGCGGCATCGCCGGTGCATCGGTGGCGGCAGGGCTTGTCCGGCGCGGCGCCGAGGTGATGATTATGGAAGCTGGACCGGACCTTGCGAATGCCGCGTCGGGAAACAGACTTGCGCTACAGAGCCCGAGACTGGCCGTCGATCACAATCCCGCAAGTCGGCTTTCGGCGACCTGCCTTGCGTTTGCCGCCGCTCTGTCAGACAAAGCAGGCGCAAGTGTTGCAGCGCCGGTGCTTGCCCTTGATTGGCCAGCGCGTGAGGCCGAACGGCACGCCAAATTCCGTCGCCAGTCATGGCCGGATGAGCTCGCTCAAGATCTATCGGCGGACTCTGCCTCGGTGCAGAGTGGTGTTGCAATCCACTTGCCAGCGATGCGCCATGATTACGGGCGTGTCATCAAACCAGCAAAGCTGATTGCCTGGTTGGCTGAGCGCTCTTCAGTCACTACGGATTTTGGTGTTGCGTCCTGTACGCATAATGATCACGGAATAACCATCACCGCAGAAAATGGTCGACAGGAAAGGTTTGACGCCATCGTTCTCGCCAATGGCGCTGAAATACCTGAATTACTTATGAAATTCGACTGCCAAGGTGTGCCACTTGATGTGACTGCGGGGCAGGTCAGCCATCTTCCGGCAACCGCAGAATCTGCCGGGCTTGGTATAGGTCTGAGCTATGGTGGCTATCTGACCCCGGCCATCGACGGCCTGCACGAGCTTGGCGCGACCTTTGACCGGCATGCAGCCATGGAGGTCACCTCCGCGGGGCATCGCCATAATCTTGACCTGTTGCCGTCCGGGCTGCGTGACCTTTTTGCCGCTATCGGACCAGACAGCCTGTCGGGGCGGACCAGCCGCCGGGTGAGTACACCCGACCGCAACCCCATATCTGGCAGGCTGGCAGAACGCATCTTTGTGCTTGGGGCTCTGGGCGCGCGCGGTTTTACCTTTGCGCCGCTTCTTGGTGATCAATTGGCCGCATTCATGCTTGGGCGCGCGGTGTCGCTTGACCGACCGACGCGGCAACTGCTCGATCCTTATCGCTTTTGCGACCGCGCAAGTCGGCTTTAGGCAGTCAGTCCAAGCATTTCACGCGCAGCGAGCAGAGCGCCGTGATGCTTGCAATCGGGGCTTAACAATTGCAGGAAGGCAGGGGTGATATCTTTGGGTTGGGGCAGGGTGGCCTGGTTCTCGCCGGGATAAGCCAAGGCCCGCATCGTTGTCGCGGTGCCGCCGGGATTAAGGATGTTGATCCGCAGATTGGTTTGTTCGCTCTCTCCTGCCCATGATCTGCCAAGCGCTTCCAGTCCGGCTTTTGCTGCGGCGTACGGTCCCCAAAAAGGTCTACTGCCAACCGCTGCACCTGACGAAACCAAAATAGCGCGGCCGGCGGGTGCTGCCCGCAACAAGGGGTCCATCGCCTTGATCAGATGCCATTGGCCACTCAAATTCACTGCAATAGATTCGTTCCAGTCTTTTTCCTGCAGATGTGCAACCGGGGTCAGTGCGGGCAGCATTCCGGCATTGGCAACCAGACCGTCCAGACGCCCCCAGCGCCCCTCGATTGCGGCGGCCAGACGTGGAATCGCCGCAGTGTCCTTCATGTCCAGTTCGACAATCGTCGCTTTTCCACCGGCGGCCTTGATCTCGTCATCGACTTCCTCAAGCGCGCCGATTGTTCTTCCGGTTATCACCAGTTCGGCACCGGCCACGGCGGCAGAAACGGCAACGGCCCGGCCAATGCCACGGCTTGCGCCAGTGACCAGAACCAGCTTGTCAGCCAGACCGTGAGATAAATCTGTCATCAAATTCACTCCTAGGCGCTGCTGCCGTGCGAGACGCGCTTGTCACTCAACCCCGATGCCAGACCGATCGGATAATCGCCGGTAAAACAGGCATCGCAGAATTGCGGTGATGCTGTCTTGCGCTTTTCCTCACCAAGTGCTCTATACAATCCATCAAGACTGATGAAGGCAAGGCTATCGGCACCGATATCCTTGGCGACCTGCTCGACTGTCATCTTCGCTGCAATCAATTGATCCTGATCAGGTGTATCGACACCATAGAAGCAGGGGCTTTTGGTTGGCGGGCTGGCAATACGCATATGCACTTCGGCAGCACCGGCAGACCGCATCATATCGACAATCTTGCGTGAGGTCGTGCCGCGGACGATTGAGTCATCAACCAACACCACCCGCTTGCCGCGAACGGCTTCGGGGTTGGCATTATGCTTGAGCTTAACGGAGTCAGTGCGACCCTTTTGCGTTGGCTGGATAAAAGTCCGGCCGATGTAATGGTTTCGGATGATGCCAAGCTCAAACGGCACACCTGACGCCTCTGCAAAACCAAGGGCGGCCGGAACACCAGAGTCTGGAACCGGGATGACGATGTCGGCCTCGACACTGGACTCTTTGGCCAACTCGGCCCCAATCGCCTTACGGACATGATAGACACCGCGGCCTTCCAAAACCGAGTCAGGGCGTGCAAAATAGATATATTCAAAGACACAGAAGCGCGATGACTTTGATTGAAATGGATGCAGTGAGCGCAGCCCATCGCGGTCAACAACAACCAGTTCACCGGGCTCAATATCACGAACAAAAGTCGCCCCCACAATATCCAGAGCGCAGGTCTCAGACGCCAGCACGAAATTGCCCTCACGCTCACCCAGAACCAGAGGTCGAATGCCAAGAGGATCACGCACGCCAATCAGTATGTCGTCAGCGACACAGACCAGTGAATATGCGCCTTCAATTTGCCGCAGCGCGTCAACCAGCCTGTCAGTGACGCTTTCTTGATGTGAGCGTGCGACAAGGTGCACAATGATTTCAGTATCGGATGATGACTGGAACAGACTGCCAGTATCAACAAGCGATGAACGCAGCCGGGCGGCGTTTGTCAAATTGCCATTATGTGCCAGCGCGAAACCACCAAAGGCAAGTCTGGAAGAAAAGGGCTGTATCTCAAGAAATGGATTGGTCTTGCCACTTGTTGAATAACGGTTGTGACCGATGCCGACATGACCAGCAAGTGCGTCCATATGTTCGGAATTGGCGTTGAAATTCTCTCCCACATGGCCAAGGCCCCGGTGTGCATGAAAATGCTGGCCATCGAAGGTGACAATGCCACAGGCTTCCTGACCCCGATGCTGCAGGGCATGCAATCCAAGGGCGGTGAGCACATTCGCCTCTTCAGACCCATATATCCCGAAAATGGCGCATTCTTCCTTCAGTTTGTCATCGTCATCATCGTTCGGCGCGGCGAAAGGGTGTGTCATTGGCTCTTGGCCTCATCCTCTAAAAGGTTAAAATTGGTCGTTGTCTCGTCTGTCATCGTGTTGGCTGCGTCATTTGCCGTATCAGAAACGGGTTCGCTGACGCCATCACTCGCCGACACGGTCATGTCGCCTGCCGTATCATCAAGTTTCAGATCGGGCGCTGATGGTACATTGTCCAGAATGCGGCTGCGTATGTCATCGGGTGCCATCGCGGACAGGCTGATCACGCTGGCCCGCACGAAGGGATTGAAGGCGGCCTTGCCAACCTGTTTTGGTAAATTGTCCTCACCCTCCATGATGACAACGGCAACTGCATAAGTCAGCAGCACGATAACATAGCCACGGATCAAACCAAAGATTACGCCAAGCCACCGATCAAGCGCGCCAAGTCCGGCGCGTTTCAACCCCGGTGCCAGAACGCTGGCGATGACAAACCACACAACAACAACAACCGCAAATGGCAGCGCCCACGACAGCGCCTGACCAATGCCGCCCACCTTGATCACGCTGACGATCATCGGCTCAATCACTGGCGCGGAGTATTTTGCGGCGAAAATAGCTATGGGCCAGCCAACAAGGCCCAGCGCCTCACGCGTCATGCCGCGCAATGTCGATAATATCGCCGAGACCATCAGGATGATGATGATGGCATAGTCAAGAATGTTCAGCGCGCTGATATCGATGCTCATCGGGGCAGGCTCTTGCTTGTGATACCGGTCATGACGTACCACCCATCATATCAATCAATTCCGCGAGTGTCGCCGGTTGTGACAGCGAAATTCCCTCTGGCGCAAGCAATTTCTTTCGCGGGCGTGGCAAGACCGCGTTGTCAAAGCCCAATTTCGCCGCTTCCTTGAGCCTGGCCTCGGCCTGTGCCACCTGCCGCAATTCGGCTGAGAGCGCCACCTCGCCAAAGAATACGGTCCGGGCTGGCGCGGCGCGGCCGGTCACCGAAGAGATCAGCGCGCCAGCGACGGCAAGATCGGCAGCTGTTTCTGAAATTTTCAAACCGCCGGCAACATTGAGAAAAATATCACGCCCGGAGAGCGGAACCCCGCAGCGCGCCTCCAGAACGGCGGTTAGCATTGCCAGTCTGCTGCTGTCCCAGCCGACAACATTGCGCCGTGGCGAGGCCAGCGAGGAGGGGGCAACCAAAGCTTCAATTTCAACAAGGAGAGGGCGACTTCCCTCAATTCCGGCAAAGACCACAGCGCCAGTAACATCATCACGGCGGTCAGCCAGAAACAGCTCCGACGGGTTTGGCACCTCGGCAAGACCGGCCTCAACCATCTCAAAGACACCAATCTCGTCCGTTGCGCCAAAGCGGTTCTTCACGCCCCGCAGAATGCGGAAATGATGCGATCTGTCACCTTCAAAATACAGCACGGTATCAACCATATGCTCAAGAACACGCGGGCCGGCAATGGCTCCATCCTTGGTCACATGCCCTACGATCAGCAGCGCTGCATTATGCTGTTTCGCCGTTCTGATCAGCTCTTGGGCGCTACCGCGTACCTGTGAGACGGTTCCGGGTGCCGAGTCCAATGTCGGCAGAAACATCGTCTGAATCGAATCAATCACAATGACCGCCGGTCCATCGGCACCGCCCATTGAGGCGGCAATATCGCTGGCATTGGTGGCTGTCGCCAGTTCAACATTGGCGTCACCAAGACCGAGGCGTCGGGCCCGCATTCGCACCTGATCGGCGGATTCCTCGCCGGAGATATAGGCCGTGCGCACACCAGTCTTTGCCAACTGACACACCAGCTGCAACAGCAGGGTCGATTTGCCAATTCCAGGGTCGCCGCCGATCAGGCTCGCCGAACCGGGGACAAGGCCGCCGCCGGAAACCCGATCAAATTCGGCAATTCCAGTGATCATCCGCTGGAGGGGTTTGGTGTTGGCATCCATAGCCAGTGGCTGCATGTCAATGCGTCGTCCGGCGGCACGTTTGCCCGGCCCAGCGACAGCCTCTTCGCGTTCCTCGGCTATGGTGTTCCAGGCCCCACAATGATCGCACCGGCCGGACCACTTGCGGTGCGTGCCACCACATTCCTGACAGACAAAACTAACACTGGTCTTTGCCATTATCCTCGCCGTGCCTCTTCCTTGGCGGCCGTGGTCAGCGGACCCTCGGCGCGGCCATGCACGAATTGGTCAACTACGGGGACACCCGTATCATCCATTTTTTCCACTGATCCACACCAGATGATCACGCCATTATGGATCATTGCCACCTTGTCGGCGATCCGGCGGACCGAGGCCATGTCGTGGCTGATCGTCATGGCTGTTGCGCCCAAACGTTTGACAGCATCGATGATCAAACGGTCAATGACCCCACCAGTGATCGGATCGAGGCCTGATGTTGGCTCATCAAAGAGCAGAATTTCCGGCTTGTCGGCAATGGCCCGTGCCAGTGCGACCCGTTTTTGCATGCCACCCGACAACTCAGCTGGATATTGGTCAATGACTTGCGGTGACAGCCCAAGCTGGGTAATCGTGTCAACGGCAAGATCACGGGCGTCGGCACGGTTCATTTTCTGCTGCTGGCGTAGACGGAACGTAACATTCTCCCAGATTGGCAGCGAATCAAAAAGAGCGCCAAATTGAAAAGTCATGCCAAAACGACGACGCATCCCCTCCAACGTTCTGCGGTCGGTTCCCAGAATTTCCGTGCCATCAACCTTGATCGAACCACCATCGGCGGTGATCAGTCCGAGTAGACATTTCAGCGTGATTGACTTACCGCAGCCCGATGTGCCGATCAGAGCCAAAGACTCTTCGGCATTGACGGCAAGATCGATGCCCTTGAGCACACGCTTGCTGCCAAAGGATTTCACGACGTCTCGCATTTCGATCTTTGGCACTGCTGTCTTGCTGCCCTTATCCGTGCTGCCTGTATCTGTCTTTTTTGCCATGATCAAAGAATGCCCAAGCCGCTAGCCGAAGAAAAGCGCTGTTACGAGATAGTTGGAGATCAGGATCAGGATCGATGATGACACAACGGCATTGGTGGTGGCCCTGCCGACCCCTTCGGCTCCCCGCCCAGAGTTATAGCCGTGGTAACAGCCCATCAGCGCGATCAGAAAGCCGAACACCGCGGCCTTGATCAGCCCCAAAGTAACATCGGAAAATTCAAGATATTCAAGGGTCCGTGATAGATAGATCGAGGGATTGAAGCCAAGGCGGTAGACACCGACGATATAACCCCCAAACACCCCGATCAAATCGCCGATTAGCACCAGAAAAGGAAGGCAAATTGTTCCTGCCAGGATTCGCGGCGCAACCAGATATTGCATCGGCCGCGTCGATAGCGTGTCCAGCGCGTCAATCTGGTCTGTTACCCGCATGGTGCCAATCTCTGCTGCCATCGAGGCACCAATCCTGCCAGCAACCATCAGGCCAGCAAGGACCGGGCCCAATTCACGTGTTACAGACAGCACAACCACCGTCGCCACAGTGTCCTCGGCGGAAAAACGGGCAAAACCTGTGTAGGATTGGAGTGCCAGCACCATGCCAGAAAACAGCGTTGTCAGGCCAACAACCGGCAGTGAGAAATAGCCGATATCAAGAACCTGCCGAAAAAATTGTCGCATATAATAGGGAGGCAGGCATGTCCATCTCACGGCATTTGCCGTGAACAATGTGATCCGCCCGAACGCTGCCAGAAAGCCAAGAGCCGCCCGTCCAATGTTCTGCAGAAAGCCGATCATTATATCCCCTTGATTGACGGTACCAGATCCACCGGCGCATTTTGCCAACAAGCAGCGTTGCCCGGCCCCACGTCCGTTATAGTTATGCCGCCATTTGCCAGTTTTGGCTATAGTCAATTACGCCAGACAAGTGGACCAGCCAAATGGACCAGACAAGTGCGTGGGGGGCTTCAGATGTCGTCAAGCCTCAGATGTCGTCAAGCCTCAGATGTCGTCAAGCCTCAGATGTCGTCAAGATAGTGCCGGGCAGGCCGCCGGCCAAGACCGGTCAGAATTTCATAGCTGATAGTTCCGGCATCACGGGCCATCATGCTGCTGTCATAATCTGGGCCAAGCAGTCTGGCAGCGGTGGCTGCGCGGATGGTGGCCTCGGGAATGTCGGTGACATCCAAGGCCATACTGTCCATTGAGATGCGGCCGATAATCGGGGCATTGTGGCCGTCGATCAGTGCCGAGGCAATGCCGCCAAGGCAACGTGGATAACCATCGGCATACCCAACGCCAATTGTGGCAATCAACGAGTCGCGCGTCAGGATATGGGTGCCCCCATAACCTACAGCCTCACCGCTGCTGGCATGACGCAGTTGCAGGATGCGGGCATCCCATCTCACCACGGGTTGCAGCGCTGCAGTCTGCTCTCCCGTGACACCAGTGACGCCGGTACCAGCCGGGTGCGCGCCATAGAGCGCAATGCCGGGTCGGGTCATGTCGAAATGAAAGGATGGGCCAAGCAACACCCCGCCGCTGTTGGCAAGGCTGGCCCTCGCTTTTGGAAAAAAGGGCCGCAAGGCGTCAAAAGCAGCCAATTGCTGGCCATTGCTGGTTGCATTTTTTGTCTCGGCGCTGCTCAAATGGCTCATCAGATAGACCAGCTCAATCCCCTCAAGCGCGTTCGCCCCATCCTGCAGATGTTCGATCAGCCAATCCGTCTCATCCGGCGTGAGGCCGAGTCGTGTCATGCCGGTGTCGATATGCAGAGCGGCTGGAATAGCGACATCATGGCGCTTGGCCAGCATGCCGAGCCGGGCAACCTGGCCGAGGTCATTGATCACTGGTGACAGCCCATGGGCAAGATAAGCGTCCTCCTGTCCTGCATGGCAGCCGGAGAGACAGAAAATGGGTAGGCCGTCAAATCCAGCGAGGCGTAGGTTCTGGCGCAGCTCTACACCCTCATCGAGTGACATCACAAAGAACAGCTGGCATCCCGCAGCGGCAAGGCGGGGCGCAACGACGTTGGCACCAAGGCCGTAGGCATCAGCCTTGACAACGCCTGCGGTCATTGTCGCGGGGGCAGAAAGACCATCCAGAAAGCGCCAATTGGCTGCAATGGCGTCAAGATCGATGGTAATCAGACTGTCAGCCGACTCGAACATATGCTGCAAAACCATTCACCCTATCCTGATAGCCCCTGAAACAGCCGCCGCGATTTTAGAACCCCTCTGGCAGATGCGTGCTTTCCTTCAGATCACTGAAATGGGTGAACCGCTTTTCAAAATGCACATTCACCGATCCTGTTGGCCCGTGCCGCTGTTTGCCGACAATAACCTCGGCCTTGTTCTCAGCGGTCTGCATTTTCTGGATCCAGGCCTCATGTTTCGAATTGTAATCTTCCATGGTGTCGCGCAGATCCTGCTCTGGTTCGCGCTTGCTCAGATAATACTCCCCGCGATAGACAAACATCACGACATCGGCATCCTGCTCAATCGATCCTGATTCACGTAAATCAGCCAGATTTGGCCGCTTGTCCTCACGCTGTTCAACCGCACGGGAAAGCTGCGAGAGTGCCAGGACCGGCACGTCCAATTCCTTCGCGATGGCTTTCAATGTACGGCTGATGTTGGAGATTTCCTGAACCCGGTTTTCTGCTCGCACACCAAGCTGCGGGGTCAGCAGTTGCAGATAATCTACCACAATCAGGCCAAGGCCGGTTGTCCGCTTCATCCGTCGGGCGCGGCTGGCAAGCTGCGAGACAGACAGCGAGGGCGTGTCATCAATGAAAAAAGGCGCTGCCGAAATGCCATTGCTTGCGGTGATCAGCCGGTCAAACTCCTCACCATCCAGCTTGCCGCGTCTGATTTGTTCCGAATCAATCTGTGCGCGCTCACTCAGGATACGTGTTCCAAGCTGTTCTGCCGCCATTTCCAGCGAGAAAAAGGCAACGGGTGCAGCCATCTCACCAGTGCGGGTCGTGGTAGCGGTATGAAAGGCCATGTTGGTCGCCAGCGCCGTCTTGCCCATAGCCGGCCGGCCGGCAAGGATGATGAGATCCGAGCGGTGCAGGCCGCCAAGCAGATTATTCAGATCGGTAAGACCGGTGCTGGTTCCGGACAAATGGCCATCACTTTTGCGGGCAATGTCAGCTTGGTTTATCGAGGCGGCCATGATGCTGTCAAAACCACGCAGGCCCGATCCTGACTGATCGGTCTCGGCAAGCCTGAACAGGGCCGCCTCGGCTGCCTCGATCTGCGTGCTGGCCGGTACGTCAACATCGGGATGGCTGGCATCGTGAATGACGGTATCGCCGACAGAGATCAACTCCCGGCGGATATGCGCCTCATGGATTGTGGTGGCGTAATCAGGCGCCTGTGCGATGCTGATCACACCATCGGCAAGCTCACCCAGATATTCTTCGGCATTGGTGTCGGTAAAATCATCCTCAGCCGAGAAAAAGGATTTCAGCGTTACCGGATTGGCCAACTGCCCGCGCTCAATGAGGCGTGACATGATGCTGAAGATCCGGCCATGCAGCGGATCATAGAAATGTTCCGCCCGCAGCCGGTCATCAATGCGCTCAATAGTGCTGTTATCCAGCAGGATCGCGCCAAGCAAATTCTGCTCGGCTGGCAAATTATGCGGCACACGGCGGCTTTGCTGTCCGCCGCCAGCGCTCGGGAAGGTCTCGATGTTGCTTTGTTCCTCAGCCATGCCAGCACCGTAGCAATGAAATGGAAATCCACCCCATGTTAAGGTCGATGATAATGGGGATAAGTTGATTTTTGCAAAAAAACAGCCGGATGTTGACCCGGCTGTCGTTTAATCGATTGGTGTAGGATTGCTGCTAGATGACGCTCAGGCGGTCTCTTCGCCTGCATCATCTGCGGTTGGCGCATCACCGGCGTCACCAGCATCATCCGCATCTGTGGAGTCGGCTGCGTCATCTTCAGACACTGCCACAGCTTCTGCGGCTTCAACTTCCTCAACCACGGCAACGGCTTCGGCGATGGCATCGGGCTCATCATCGATGTCCTGAACACCGCCAGTAACGGCAACGCCGGTTTTCAGCTGTGTTTCAGCCTCATCAAGTGAGCGTGCCACATTGACAACAACGGTAACCGACACTTCCGGGTGTAGGCTGACACGGATGTCGTGGAGGCCAAGCGTCTTGATCGACTTGTCCATGATCACCTGACCACGCTGGATGGTGAAACCTGCCTCGGTGACGCCCTCGGAAATGTCACGCGACGTGACAGACCCGAACAGCTGACCCATTTCCGATGCGGCCCGTACCATGCTGACAGCAAGGCCTGACATCTTGCCGGCTTCGGCTTCGGCCTCACCACGACGGCTGAGATTGTCTGCCTCGCGCTGAGCCTTTTCTGAATCAAACCGCTCCAGATTGGCTTTGTTGGCCCGAAGCGCTTTGCCCTGAGGCAAAAGATAATTGCGTGCATAACCCGGCTTTACATTGACGAGGTCGCCCATCTGGCCCAGCTTTTCGACACGTTCAAGCAAAATGATCTGCATTTTCTGTCTCCTTGTTTCTGGCTGCTGCTTACGATGTGACGTAAGGCATCAGTGCCAGAAAGCGTGACCGCTTGATGGCAGTTGCCAGTTCACGCTGCTTTTTCGCCGATACCGCAGAAATACGCGATGGCACGATCTTACCACGCTCGGATGTGTAGCGTGACAGCAGCTTTGTGTCCTTATAGTCGATCGTCGGCGCATTCGGGCCGGAGAACGGACAGGATTTGCGGCGGCGGCTGAATGGTTTGCGGACAGCTTCGCGTTTGATTTCGAGTTGTGTCATGACTTACCCCTCACTGCTTTCGGTGGCGCCATCGTCACTCTTTGGTGCGGTGGCTTCCTTGCTGGCGTCTGCGCGATCATCATCACGGCCACCTTCGCGTGGACCGCGTGACGGGCGCTCATTCTTGTTCTGCATGATGATTGATGGGCCTTCCTCAACTTCCTCAATACGGATGTTCAGGAAACGCAGCACATCTTCGTTCAGTCCCATGACCCGCTCATATTCTTTCAGCGTTTCAGAGTCTGTTTCCATGTTGAACATGATATAATGCCCCTTCCGGTTCTTTTTGATCCGGTAGGCAAGAGACCGCAGTCCCCAATACTCGCGTTTTTGAATTGATCCGCCGGTGGATGTGATGATCCCGGCAAACTCGTCTGCCATAGTCTCAACCTGGGTGGCAGAAATATCCTGACGTGCAATAAACACGCTTTCATACAAGCGCATGAACTTCTCCTTCTGGCTCATTGTCGGGGCCCTATCGGCATCCGACCAACCGGTTTCCCGGCAAGGATTACTACAATGATTTCAACAGCGGGGGACGGAAAAAGCGGTCAGATCCCATCCAACGCTGCGCGAACCATACACGAACGACACGGCCATGCAAGCATTTGCTGGGACAAAAGCCGCATCCCCCTGCCGTACAGTGGATGTCCTCATCGCTTGATCTTGGCAGCCAGATATGGAATAGCACTGACAACTGACACATAAATGACACAAAACTTATGACATCGAGGCCTGTTTGTGTGCGCGGCAAATCTGCGCCAACTGCTGGCCACAGAGCAGATGGAGATTACGGCGTGAGCAAAAAGGTTGTCTTTCAATTCCCCGGCCAGGGATCGCAGGCCGTTGGTATGGGCAGCGTGATGGCCGCAGCCCACGGTGAGGCGCGGCACGTTTTTGATGAGGTTAATGAGGCGCTTGGCGAAGATCTTTTTGCCATCATGCGCGATGGTCCGGATGATGCCATCCGTCTGACCCGGAACGCGCAGCCGGCGCTGTTCGCAACCTCGATGGCAGCGCTTGCTGTGCTGACAGCTAAGACCGGACGGCCGGTTGCTACGCTGGCTGATTTCACCGCTGGCCATTCGCTGGGCGAATATGCGGCGCTTGCGGCAGCTGGCAGCATATCAATCGCCGATGGCGCCCGGTTGCTCAGGCTGCGCGGTGACGCCATGCAGAATGCCGTTGCTGTGGGTGAGGGGGCAATGGCGGCAATTCTGGGTGCAGACGAAGCCCTGATCACCGAGATTGTGACTGAGGCAGGCGATGTTGGTGTGGTCCAACTCGCCAATGACAATGCGCCCGGACAGATCGTCATCAGCGGCAGTGCGGTCGCGGTCGACAGGGCCATGGAAAGTGCCCGTGGCAAGGGGGTGCGCAGAGTCATCAAATTGCCAGTTAGCGCTCCGTTCCATTGTGACCTTATGGCACCAGCTGCTAAGGTGATGGCTGCTGCATTATCAGATGTCTCCTTCGCTGACGCCGCTCAGCCAGTGATCTGTAATGTCACGGCAGCAGGCGAGCAGAAAGCTGACGCGCTGAAGGCCAATTTGATCACCCAAATCACTGGGCGGGTGCGGTGGCGCGAGTCGCTGATGGCGCTTGATGCGGCAGGTGTAAGTGTTTTTGTCGAGATTGGCACCGGCAAAGTACTGTCTGGTCTGGTTAAGCGTACACTCAGCGATAAGACAATCGTCAATTTAGACAGCCCGGATGATCTGGACGCCGTTCTGGCGCTTTTTTAGGGCGGCTTGCTGGTCATATCAGCAAGATTTTCTGTGTAGGCGAGGCGGTAAATTGGCAATCGCCGTTTAAATCGACCATCGTGGAAAACGCGCTTGCAAGGCAAATCGGCTTCGACTATGTTCCCGCCGTGAATTCGGGTATCTTGCGTCTTTCACAGGACGCGGAACAGATTGATATCCATATCGCTCGGTGGCGGGTGTAGCTCAGTTGGTTAGAGCGCCAGTTTGTGGCACTGGAGGTCGCCGGTTCAAAACCGGTCACTCGCCCCATTTCCCTCCTGCGATGGCAGGATCAGTTGGCTCTCATGGCCGGCGCGCCGCAGTCCGCATGGACACGGTAATAAAAGTGAATGTGCGGGCGTGGCGGAATTGGTAGACGCGCTGGTTTTAGGTACCAGTGGCGAAAGTCGTGGGGGTTCAAGTCCCTCCGCCCGCACCATAACCCACAGACAGATGTGGGTGTTTATTTGGGAGTTCTCAGCACCGGTATTGAGAACGCAGCAAAGTGGGTGTCGGCAGTTTTCCCAAACAGGCCAGCAATGCCCCGGAAAAAGAAGGAATTTTGGGTTCGATGAATGTTTCAGAGACCAAAGCCGAAGGGCTTGTTCGCGAATACTCAATTGTGATCACTGCAGCTGAGATCGAGACGCAAGTCTTGGAAAAATTGGCCGAGCTTGCCAAGACCGTGAATATGCCGGGCTTTCGTCCCGGCAAGGTGCCGATGTCCGTGGTCAAATCCCGCTTTGGTCCGCAGGCTCAGGGCGATGCCATCAAGGCGGCGCTTGATGAAGGTGCCAAACAGGCGATTGAGGGCAATGATTTGCGTCTGGCAAGCCAGCCAAATGTCGATATCAAAAGCTATGAGGACGGCAAGGACCTTGAAGCGTCGCTGACCTGTGAGGTGATGCCGGAAATATCCATGCCGGATCTTGGCAAGCTGTCCATTGAGCGGCCAACCCTTGAGGCTGGTGATGATGAGGTGGCAGAGGCCCTGACCAACATCGCCGATGGCAACAAGCCAAGCGTTGCGGTCGAAAAGAAGCGGGCAGCGAAATCCGGTGACATTCTGACTATCGATTTCATCGGCAGAATAGATGGTGAGGCCTTTGAGGGCGGCGCCGCTGAGGGCCATTCGCTCGAACTTGGCTCAAACAGCTTCATTCCCGGCTTCGAGGATGGGTTGATCGGCACAAAAGTTGGCGACAAATTGGACGTGACGGTAAACTTCCCCGAGGATTATCAAGCGGCACATCTCGCTGGCAAGCCAGCTGTCTTTGAGGTGACTGTTCAGGAAATGAGTGAGCAGGGTGAAGCGAAGATTGACGATGAGCTCGGCGTTCGTCTCGGTTTTGCGGACCTTGACGGGTTGAAGGAGGCGATCCGCGAACAGATTAACGCACAGCATTCAACTGCCCTGCGGCAGGCGCTGAAGAAGAACGTTCTGGACGCTTTGGCCGAAGGTGATGTGTTTGACATTCCACCATCACTGTTTACTCAGGAATATGAGTCCGTTGTGCGGGCGATGAACCCTGCCGCGCAGGATCAGCATGATCATGATCATGACGATCCAGATCACGTTCACCCCGCCGCCGATGAGGGGATGGACGATGCTGCCAGGCAGGAGGCCCGTGAAGTTGCTGAACGTCGTGTTCGTCTTGGGTTGCTGCTGACGGAGATCGGTCGGAACAATAACATTGACGTGAGCGAGGAAGACACACGCAACGCGGTGTTGGAGGAGGCCCGTCGCTATCCCGGTCAAGAACAGATGGTGTTTGAATATTTTCAGAAGAATCCGGAGGCTATGCAGCAACTTGCCGGCCCAATCTTCGAAGATAAGACAATCGATTTTATCATGGAGATGGCCAATGTGACTGAGGTCAAGACTGACGTTGAGACGCTCTATGCAGCGCCGGAAGAGACTGCGGCACCGGCGAAGAAAACAGCCAAAAAAGCTGCCAAAAAGGCGACTGCCAAAAAAGCTGCGGCGAAAGATGCACCTGCCAAGAAGGCGCCTGCCAAGAAGGCCGCTGCCAAGAAGGCCGCCAAAAAAGCTACAAAGAAAGCGGCAAAATAGCTGCCGAATGATGCACACCCCGCCATTATGGATGGCGGGGTGGTGCCACTTACCATCCGGTGGGTGGATTAAATTTACAAACGGGTCACTCTTTGCTTGAACCCGTTTCTACCCTTCCCATATAGTCTCGGTACGTGTGGTCGCTGGCAAATTCGGCGTTGACTGCGCTGTTATCGACTGGTCTTGCCCATGCCGTGTCTGTGCTGGGTGGTTTAAGGAGAGATGCAATGAGTGAATTCGACAAAACCAGTGCCAATCTGGTCCCGATGGTCGTCGAGCAAACCAACCGTGGTGAGCGCGCCTACGACATTTTCTCCCGTCTGCTCAAGGAGCGGATCATCTTTCTCAATGGCCCGGTTGATGATGGCCTTGCTGCACTGATCTGCTCGCAGTTGCTGTTTCTTGAATCGGAAAACCCGAACAAGGATATCTCGATGTATATCAATTCGCCCGGTGGCATCGTCACGTCCGGCCTGGCGATCTACGACACCATGGAGTACATCCGCCCCGACGTCTCAACCGTCTGCATGGGGCAAGCGGCGTCAATGGGATCACTGCTGCTCACTGCCGGAGCTGCTGGAAAGCGGTATTCGCTGCCAAATGCGCGCATTATGACGCACCAACCGAGCGGAGGCTTTCAGGGCCAGGCAAGTGATATCGAAATCCACGCCAAGGAAATCCTCGACTTGCGCCGCCGTCTCAATGGCATTTACGAGAAGCATACTGGCAAGACATTGAAACAAATTGATAAAATTATGGAGCGTGACACTTTCATGACGGCGGAAGATGCCAAATCATTTGGCCTGATTGATGCTGTCGTCGAAAATCGTCCCGTTTCCGATAATGACGCCTAGGGGCCGCGATCCGGTGCGTTTGGGCATGTGAATTGCAGCTAAAGGCAAGATTTCAATTGAATCTGGAGGCGATGCGCCTCTAAACTAGTGCCACGCTTTAACCAAACGGGTCACGACACGCAGCCAAGACACGCAGTAAGGAGCCTTATCATGGCGAAAACTGAAGACGGTGAAAAGAGCACGCTTTTCTGCTCATTTTGTGGGAAAAGCCAACATGAGGTTCGCAAGCTCATTGCCGGCCCGACCGTATTCATCTGCGATGAATGTGTCGAACTTTGTATGGACATTATCCGTGAAGAGCATAAGACAGCGCTGTCCAAGGGCCATGACGGTGTGCCGACTCCAGCGGATATCAATGCCGTGCTGGACGAATATGTGATTGGTCAGGCACGCGCCAAGCGGATGCTCGCTGTCGCTGTGCATAATCATTACAAACGCCTTGCCAATGCCGGCAAGACGGGCGATGTCGAAATTTCCAAGTCAAACATTCTGCTGGTTGGTCCGACCGGATGTGGCAAGACGTTGCTCGCGCAGACACTTGCGCGTATGTTGGATGTGCCCTTCACCATGGCCGATGCCACAACGCTGACCGAAGCTGGTTACGTTGGTGAGGATGTTGAAAACATCATTCTGAAATTGTTGCAGGCAGCAGATTACAATGTTGAGCGCGCACAGCGCGGTATCGTCTATATTGACGAGGTCGATAAGATTTCGCGCAAGGCTGATAATCCATCGATCACCCGCGATGTATCGGGTGAGGGGGTTCAGCAGGCCTTGCTGAAGATCATGGAAGGCACGGTTGCTTCCGTGCCGCCGCAGGGTGGACGCAAACACCCTCAACAGGAATTTTTACAGGTTGATACGACCAACATTCTGTTTATCTGTGGCGGTGCGTTTGCTGGCCTCGATAAACTGATTGCTGGCCGTGACAGCGGTGCAGGCATTGGTTTTGGCGCTGATGTGCGCGCGCCGGATGATCGCAAGATTGGTGAATTGCTGTCATCACTCGAACCAGAGGATTTGATCAAATTCGGCCTTATCCCCGAGTTTGTCGGCCGCCTTCCTGTTGTGGCCACGCTTGAGGATCTCGATGAGGAAGCACTGATCAGGATTCTCACCGAGCCGCGCAACGCTCTTGTCAAGCAGTACCAGAAACTGTTCGAAATGGATGACGTGGCGTTGGAATTCCGTGATGATGCGCTTAAGGCCATTGCCCAGCGGGCGATTGCCCGCAAAACAGGGGCCCGTGGTCTGCGCTCCATCATGGAGAATATTCTGATGGAGCCGATGTTCGACATTCCCACCTCGGGTGACATCGAAGAGGTTGTGATTAACAGCGACGTCGTGAATGAAGGGGCAGCGCCGCTTGTTGTTCATTCAAAGGTGGCGAAGGGCGCTGATCAAAGCGCCTGATTTACCTCATCCTCTGCGTTCAAATGTCTCGAATCCTGCAACGAAGCCGGTTTTTGCCACCAATTTACGTGAATTAGGTGGTTTTTTGGTTGAAAGCCTGCGCGGCACATCCCATATCCATAAAAGAAAATCAGTGCCACTTTCGCGCCCTCTCTAGGGCATCGGAGACGTATCATGTCAGAGTCACAAGTCATTTCATTGCCTGTTCTGCCGCTACGCGACATTGTCGTGTTTCCTCACATGATCGTACCGTTATTTGTTGGTCGTGAAAAATCCATCAAGGCGCTGGAAGCCGTGATGGCTGAGGACAAGCAGATCATTTTGGTGACGCAGACCGAGGCCGATCTCGAGGACCCGGATGCCGATGGTCTCTATGTGACCGGGACAGTGGGATCTATTTTGCAACTTCTCAAATTGCCCGATGGTGCCGTCAAGGTCCTCGTCGAGGGCGGCGAGCGGGTGCAGATTTTGCCAGAAAGCCTCAATGCGGATGCCGGTTTTCTGTCTGTCGATGCGGTGATGGTTGATCAGCATGGTGACCAGGGGACAGATACCACCGGGCTTGCCCGTGCCGCTGTGCAGCAGTTTGAGCAATATATCAAATTCAACAAAAAGGTCGCGTCAGAGGTTCTGAACGCGATTGAACAGGTTGAGGAAGCTGAAAAGATCGCCGATATGATCGCCTCGCATCTGGCAATCAAAATCCCGGAAAAGCAGGAATTGCTGGAACAATTGAATATCCATGAGCGGTTGGAGCGTATTTTCGGTCTGATGGAGGGTGAGATTGGCGCCCTGCAGGTGGAAAAGCGAGTGCGCAACCGGGTCAAGCGGCAGATGGAAAAGACGCAGCGCGAATACTATCTCAATGAACAGATGAAGGCCATCCAGAAGGAACTTGGTGACGGCGAGGATGGCGGCAATGAGTTGGATGAGCTGGAAGCGGCGCTTGCCGAGCTGAAAATGCCAAAGGCAGCGCGTGAAAAAGCCGACGCCGAGTTGAAAAAGCTCCGCAACATGGGTCCGATGAGTGCCGAGGCAACCGTTGTCCGCAATTATTTGGACTGGATGCTGGCTGTTCCGTGGAAAAAGGCAAGTCGCCTGAAAAAAGACATCAAGCTGGCACGCGAAATTCTTGATGAGGATCATTTTGGATTGGAGAAGGTCAAAGACCGGATAATTGAATTTCTGGCGGTCCAACAACGCACAAAATCAATGAAGGGGCCGATCCTTTGTCTTGTTGGCCCTCCGGGTGTTGGCAAAACATCGCTTGGCAAGTCAATTGCCCGGGCGACAGGTCGCAAATATGTCCGCATGGCGCTAGGTGGTGTGCGTGACGAGGCGGAAATTCGTGGTCACCGTCGTACCTATATCGGCTCAATGCCCGGAAAAATTGTTCAGGGTATGAAAAAGGCAGCGACCAACAACCCGCTGTTTCTGCTGGACGAGGTTGACAAGCTCGGTGCTGATTGGCGTGGGGACCCAACCTCAGCCCTACTCGAGGTGTTGGATCCAGCACAGAACAATTCTTTCCAGGATCATTATCTCGAGCTTGATCTTGATCTGTCCAACGTGATGTTCATTACCACGGCAAACACGCTGAATATGCCTCAGCCCCTGATGGATAGGATGGAGATCATCCGGCTGTCGGGATACACCGAAGATGAAAAGCTGGAAATTGCCAAGAGGCATCTCATCCAGCGTCAAATCGATGATCATGGCCTCAAGGACGGGGAATTGTCGATCAGCGATGATGCCATCCGCACGGTAATCCGGCTATATACACGCGAGGCAGGCGTCCGCAATCTGGAGCGCGAGATCGCTAAAATGGCCCGTAAGACGGTGACCAAGATTGTCAGTGGCGAGGCGACCAGCATGACCGTGACACCAGAAAATATTGAGGATTTCCTCGGTGTTGCCCGCTTCCGCTTTGGTGAGATTGAAGCGGCGGATCAAGTTGGCGTGACCACAGGTCTTGCCTGGACCGAGGTCGGTGGTGAATTGCTGCAGATTGAGGCGGTTCGCGTTCCCGGAAAAGGCAAGGTGAGTGCCACTGGAAAGCTCGGCGATGTGATGAAAGAATCAATTCAGGCGGCTGAATTCTTCATTAAGTCACGGGCGCAGGTCTATGGCATAGATGTCGAAGATCTGGCCAAGCATGACCTTCATGTGCATGTCCCTGAAGGCGCAACGCCAAAGGATGGTCCATCTGCCGGTGTTGCGATGGCCACTTCCATCATCTCCGCTGTAACGGGCATTGAGGTGCGCCGGGATGTGGCGATGACGGGGGAGATCACCCTGCGTGGCCGCGTTCTGCCGATCGGCGGACTTAAGGAAAAACTGCTTGCCGCCCTTCGTGGAGGGCTAAAGACGGTGTTGATTCCAAAAGAAAATGAGAAAGATCTGGCGGATATTCCGGACAATGTGAAGGACGGACTCGAGATCATCCCTGTGGCGATGGTTGATGAGGTGTTGTCACAGGCCTTGACGCGCGAACCACTGCCAGTTGCGATTGCAGCCGATCCAAATGCACCAATCGCCGGTGCGGAAGAGCGCACGGGCGTTGACGATATTGTTGCCCACTAAAAATTAATAGAGCGTAAATTTGGCGTCGGGCTTGGGTTTTTTGCCAAGCCCGTTGCTTTTTTCTGGCGTTTTTTATAATTTTCTGTACGGTCAACGGATCTAAAACACAACCTAATATCGGGGGTACAAACCATGAATAAAAATGATCTTATTGCATCTGTCGCTGATTCATCAGGCCTGACAAAGGCTGATGCTGGCCGCGCTGTTGATGCTGTTTTTGATAGCATTGCTGGCGCTCTTAAATCAGGCGGAGATGTTCGCATTGTTGGTTTTGGTACATTTTCTGTTGCCCATCGCGCTGCCACTACAGGCCGCAATCCACGCACTGGTGAGACAATCCAGATTAAAGCTTCAAAACAGCCTAAATTTAAAGCAGGCGCTCCTTTGAAAGACGCAGTTAACGGATAATTTTCGACTATCTTTTTGGACGCCGGCCCGATATAAGGGTCGGCGTCTTTTGTGGATCATATATTCACGCTAACGGAAGAATGGTGTCGGGTGGTTAGCTCAGCTGGGAGAGCAACTCGTTTACACCGAGTAGGTCGGGGGTTCGAACCCCTCACCACCCACCATTTACTTCTATGTTTCCTTGTTATTATCCGGCCACGCGCAGATGGGTTGTTGTCCCATGAGCTGCCTTTGTAAACCGTGCACCCGATGTCGTCATGATTTTTGGCATTGTCTTGATGCTGCTACAATCAATTGCCGAATTTTTCCGTGATATTCTGATGCTTCGTCAGGGCAGTGCGCCAACGCCGCCGCGCCATGGTTTACAGCGCAAAGCGGGGCGCTGACACATGTCCTATGAGCTCATTGCGGTTTTGATGTTTTCATCAATGATGCTGATGCTGTTGACTGGCCAGCGGGTATTTGTTGCGATCGGCTTTGTCGCGGTGATTTCCGCTTTTCTCCTCTATGGAACTGGTGGATCGGAGCTGGGGTTCACCGCCTCAATGAAATTGATGGAATGGTACCCTCTGCTCACCCTGCCGATGTTCGTTTTGATGGGTTATGTGATGTCGGAAAGCTGGATTGCCGATGATTTATACCGGATGTTCCATGTCTGGATGGGGCCGCTCAATGGCGGACTTGCCATCTGCACGATCGGGCTGATGGTGCTGATCTCGGCGATGAATGGACGGTCTGTTGCTGGCATGGCCATTGGCGCGACCATTGCCCTGCCGGAATTGCTCAAACGCGGTTATGACAAACTGATGATTACCGGTGTTATTCAAGCTGGCTCGTCACTTGGTATTTTGAGGCCGCCCTCGGTCGTGCTGGTGCTCTATACGATCACCTGCCAGATCGCCTATATGACACCGCCCTTTGGCTATAATCTTTTCCTTGTGAGGGCGATGGCCCCACCGGAAATTTCGATCATCGACATCTATCGCTCGGTCATTCCCTTTGTTGGCGTGATGGTGGTGATGTTGACGATCATGATGCTGTTTCCGGAACTGGCACTGTGGCTGCCAAATCAGGTTTTTGGCAAGTGACGGCCCAAAGACCGGTTGATCACGGTGCAACCTATCAAACCTATCCCTGCGGCAGAAAAAAAACGTTTTCTTCGGCTGCCTTGCTTGACAGCCAGACGGGCTTCCTCTAATTGTCTCTCACCCTTCAGGGCGCACCGTTTTCGACCGTGCGCCTCGGGCTTTTGACAAAAGGTTTGGGGGTGTAGCTCAGTTGGTTAGAGCGCTGGCCTGTCACGCCAGAGGCCGCGGGTTCGAGTCCCGTCACTCCCGCCATTCAAGCCGTTGTTTTCATTATGAAAGCGACGGTTTTTTTGTGTTTGAGTCACAGATTAATCACAGAAAATATGACGGGAGCGCGGGGTTTTGCCACCTCTAATTTTCAATCAGCAAATATATGCTGTGCTGATTAAGCGCACCGTCTGCAGTTGACGCGAAGCGCGTGGTTGTCCAGATTGATGTCTTAAAAAATGGAGGAAAATATGGATCAAGCAGCTCCCTTTATTTACCCCGGCGATGAGGGCGCCAAACTGAAACCCAAATCTCGCTATGAGAACTTTATTGGTGGCAAATGGACCAAGCCAAAAAATGGCCAATATTTTGAGAACGTCTCGCCGACCAGTGGCAAAATTATCTGCGAAATGCCACGTTCCAACAAAGATGATGTTGAGCTGGCACTGGATGCAGCTCATGCAGCGGCCCCAGCGTGGGGGCGAACCGGACCAGCAATTCGTGCCAACATTCTTCTGAAGATTGCTGACCGCATCGAAGAAAACACAGAGATGTTGGCGCTGGCGGAAACCCTGGATAATGGCAAGCCGATCCGTGAGGGTTTCGCGGCTGATATTCCATTGACCGTAGATCATTTCCGCTATTTTGCCGGCGCAATCCGTGCACAGGAAGGCACGATCGGCAATATCGATGGTATGCAGTCTGGCGGTGGTAACTCTGCGCAGGGGATGATGGCCTATCATTATCCCGAGCCGCTTGGTGTGGTCGCCCAGATTATTCCATGGAATTTTCCAATTTTGATGGCTGCATGGAAATTGGCACCAGCTCTGGCTGCAGGTAACGCTGTTGTTTTGAAGCCTGCTGAGCAGACACCTTTTTCCATCTGCGTTCTGATGGAATTGATCGAAGACCTTTTGCCAGCTGGAGTTGTGAATATTGTTCAGGGTTTCGGTGTGGAAGCCGGAAAGCCCCTTGCATCCAGTAACCGGATCAAGAAAGTGGGATTCACGGGTGAGACGACCACGGGCAGATTGATCATGCAATATGCCTCTGAAAATTTGATCCCCGTGACTCTAGAGCTTGGTGGAAAGAGCCCCAACGTCTACTTCAAAGACATCATGCAAGGCTCGGACGAATACATATCCCGTTGTGTAGAGGGTTTCCTTCACGCTTATTTCAACCAGGGTGAAGTTTGTACCTGCCCGTCGCGGGCGATCATCCATGAGGATATCTTTGAGCCCTTTATGGAAATGGTTCAGGCACGCGCTGCTGCGTTGAATTGTGGCAATCCGTTTGATTTAAACACTCAGGTAGGCGCCCAGGCTTCCAATGAGCAATTCGAAAAGATCATGTCTTACATGGATATCGGTCGCCAGGAGGGCGCTGAGGTGCTGTTTGGCGGCGAAAAGCGCGCTTTGGATGGCCAACTTGGGGGTGGGTATTATGTTCAGCCCACAGCCTTCAAGGGCAACAACAAGATGCGTATCTTCCAGGAAGAAATCTTTGGCCCAGTTGTGTCAGTCACAACCTTCAAAGATGAGGCTGAGGCTCTTGCCATTGCAAATGATACGCTTTACGGCCTTGGTGCCGGCGTTTGGTCGAGAGATGCCAACATTTGCTACCGGATGGGGCGGGGTATCGAAGCTGGTCGCGTATGGGTAAACAACTACCATTCCTACCCAGCTCATGCCGCTTTTGGCGGTTACAAGAACTCAGGTATTGGCAGAGAGACACACAAAATGATGCTTAGCCATTACCAGCAAACCAAGAACGTTCTTGTGTCCTATTCAGAAGTTCCTGACGGATTCTTCTAGGGTTTAAACAGCGTTGCCTCCAGAGTTATCCTCTGGAGGCACATTTTTTTAAGGGAGATATTGATGATCAAGAGAGTGTCTGCAACAGAAAGCACGTCTGATCTAATTAAAGAGTTATTGGCTGTTCATGGTCCTTTACTG
>SHBD01000066.1 GCA_004212735.1 SAR116 cluster bacterium | reverse complement strand
CTTGATGGCCTGATCACCCAGGGTGAGAAGTACAACAAGGTGGTTGATGTTTGGTCACGCTGTTCGGATCTGGTTGCCGACGAGATGATGAAGGGCATTTCCACGACAAAGGATGGTGAGCCAATCAACTCGGTCTGGATGATGGCACATTCAGGTGCGCGTGGTTCTGCGGCGCAAATCAAACAGCTTGCCGGTATGCGGGGCCTGATGGCCAAGCCATCTGGTGAAATCATCGAAACACCGATCATTTCCTCGTTCAAAGAGGGGTTGAATGTTCTGGAGTATTTCAACTCTACACACGGTGCCCGCAAGGGACTTGCCGACACGGCGTTGAAAACGGCGAATTCGGGTTATCTGACACGGCGTCTTGTTGATGTTGCACAGGATTGTATCGTCAACGAGATTGACTGTGGCACCTCAAAGGGCCTGACAATCCGTCCGGTGATGAACGGCAGTGAGGTCATCGATCCGCTGTTCGATCGCATCCTTGGTCGTGTTCTGGCTGAGGATATGGTTGATCTGAAAACCGGTGAGGTTGTTCTTGCGGCTGGCGAGATGGTGACCGAGGAACATGCTGACCGCATTGCGAATGCAGGTGTTGATCAGGCGCTGATCCGTTCTGCTCTGTTGTGTGAGGCGGAGACTGGTATCTGTGGCAAATGCTACGGTCGTGATCTGGCTCGTGGGACGGATGTGAATATCGGTGAGGCTGTTGGTGTAATAGCGGCGCAGTCTATTGGTGAACCGGGAACACAGCTTACAATGCGTACGTTCCACGTTGGTGGCGCAGCGCAGCGTGGTGCAGAGCAGTCAAATATCGAAGCTGCAATCGGCGGCAGCATCAAGCTGGAGGACGCCAATCTTGTCAAGGACAAGGATGGTAACCAGATTGTCATGAGCCGTAACACTGAGCTGCTGATCCTTGACGAACAGGGGCGCGAGCGTGCCCGCCATCGCCTGCCTTATGGCGGTAAGCTGTTTGTCAGTGAGGGCGAGGACGTGTCTGCCGGCAAGGTGCTGATCGAATGGGATCCTTACACCATGCCGATCATTACCGAGATGCAGGGCGTTGCCAATTACGTCGATTTAACCGAAGGTGTTTCAGTTCGTGAAGTTACTGACGATGCAACGGGCATCTCCAGCCGCGAGGTCGTCGATTGGAAACAGGCAGCGGGTGGTGCCAATCTGCGGCCACGAGTGACCCTGCGTGATGAAGCTGGCGAGGTGTTGACGCTGACCAATGGTCTTGAGGCCCGTTACTTCCTCTCGGCAGGAGCGATCCTGTCGGTGGAAAATGGCCAAAAGGTTGAGGCTGGTGACGTTCTTGCACGTATTCCGCGGGAATCATCAAAGACGCGTGACATCACCGGTGGTCTGCCGCGTGTTGCAGAATTGTTTGAGGCACGCAAGCCGAAGGATTTTGCGGTGATTGCCGAGGCCGAGGGCCGTGTTGAGTTTGGCAATGACTACAAGGCCAAGCGGCGGATCAGAGTGATCCCGATGGAAAGCGATGCCGAACCAGTGGAATATCTGCTGCCCAAGGGCCGTCCGCTGGCGGTCAATGAGGGAGATGTCGTCCGCAAGGGTGATCTTTTGCTTGATGGCAGCCCGGTCCCGCATGATATCTTGAGCATTCTGGGCGTCGAACAATTGGCCGCCTATCTGGTCAAGGAAATCCAGGACGTCTATCGCCTGCAGGGCGTGAAGATCAATGACAAGCATATCGAGGTGATCGTCCGCCAGATGTTGCAGAAGGTCGAGGTTGAGGATGCTGGTGACAGCACGTTCCTTGTGGGTGAACAGGTTGACCGCGAAGAATATGGAAAAGCTAATGCCGCGATTGAGGCTGAAGGCCTGCGTCCAGCCAAGGCGCAGCCGGTGTTGCTTGGCATCACCAAGGCGTCTTTGCAGACCAAGTCATTCATCTCGGCTGCATCCTTCCAGGAAACAACCCGCGTTTTGACCGAAGCGTCGGTTAGTGGACGGCAGGATACGCTTGATGGTCTGAAGGAAAATGTCATCGTTGGCCGCCTCATTCCCGCCGGTACGGGTTCGGTGATGAATCGGCTGCGGCGGATTGCGGCGGATCGTGACAAGTCGATCATGGAGCAGCGCGCTGCTGAGGCTCCGGCGATCGAAAACACCGAATTTGCTGCCGAATCAGACGAAGCAGCGACCGAAATGTCGGTGGAAAACGAGGCTTAGGTCTTTGTTTTGGGGCAAGTCGCCCCAAAGCACAAAAAATACAACAGAACGGACGGGTTTGGGCAAAAAGCGCTTGACCCGCCCGCGCTGTTAAAATAGGTTCCGCTCACCTTTTTGATCTAGGTAGTGGCGATAGGATGCAGTTTGCACCCAAAGAGCTAGACGCTGGATCGGTACAAAAGGTGAAAAATTACCCCTTCCGGGGGTTTGGATGGGTGTTTTGCTCAGTGTCGTTAAGTGAGCCAAACAGCCCTGTTGCACGTTAAGTGTTATTGGTCGAGACAAAAAAGGGGCAGCAATGCCGACGATTAATCAGTTGATCCGGCACGGACGCAAGCGTCCTGTTGCCCGTACTAAGGTTCCTGCGATGGAAGCGTGTCCGCAAAAGCGTGGCGTTTGCACCCGGGTTTATACAACAACACCAAAGAAGCCGAACTCGGCTTTGCGTAAAGTGGCGCGTGTCCGCCTCACCAACGGGTTTGAGGTGTCTAGTTACATTCCAGGTGAAGGTCACAACCTGCAGGAGCACTCGGTAGTGCTGATCCGCGGTGGTCGCGTGAAAGACCTTCCCGGTGTCCGTTATCATATCATTCGCGGTACGCTCGATACACAGGGTGTTGCCGATCGCCGCCAGCGTCGTTCGAAATACGGCGCCAAGCGTCCTAAATAAAGAGAGGCACAGATGTCACGTCGTCACAGAGCCGAAAAACGCAATGTTCTTCCAGACGCGAAGTTTAAGGATGTTGTTGTATCAAAATTTATGTCTTGCTTGATGTTTGATGGAAAGCGGTCTTTAGCGGAGAAAATTGTCTATGGAGCTTTCGATAAAATCGAAGGTAAAACTGGTAACGAGCCAGTTAAAGTTTTTCATGACGCACTAGAAAATGTCCGTCCTCACTTGGAGGTGCGCTCACGCCGTGTTGGTGGTGCCACCTATCAGGTTCCTGTTGAGGTTAGAGCTGAACGTGCTCAGGCGCTTGCTATACGCTGGGTTATCGAAAGCTCTCGGAAACGTGGCGAGACGACTATGGTTGATCGCCTTTCGGCTGAGCTGTTGGATGCCTCTAACAACCGTGGCAACGCCGTAAAGAAACGTGAAGACACGCACAAGATGGCGGAAGCCAACCGAGCCTTCTCGCATTATCGCTGGTAAGCCGTTTAAGGTAGGAGACCGATCCATGGCACGCGAATATCCCCTCGAGCGTTATCGTAACTTCGGCATCATGGCGCACATTGATGCAGGTAAGACAACTGCTACCGAACGTATTCTCTATTACACTGGCCGGTCTCACAAGATTGGTGAAGTGCATGATGGTAATGCCACCATGGACTGGATGGAGCAGGAGCAGGAGCGGGGTATTACAATCACTTCTGCAGCAACCACTTGCATGTGGTTCAGGACCAATGATGGCACAACGCCATCTGGAGAGCATGGTGCGACGGAAGAAGAAGCAAAATTCCGGTTTAATATCATCGACACACCCGGCCACGTTGATTTCACGATCGAGGTTGAGCGTTCGCTGGCTGTTCTGGACGGCGCAGTGTGTGTGCTGGATGCCAATGCTGGCGTTGAGCCGCAGACCGAGACAGTGTGGCGTCAGGCAGACCGATATTCGGTGCCGCGCGTTGTTTTCGTTAACAAGATGGATAAAATCGGCGCAGACTTTTTCAATTGCGTTGATATGATCCGTGACCGCACTGGTGCTGTGCCTGCGGCTATCCATTTGCCTATTGGCTCGGAAAATGAGTTTGAGGGTCTGGTAAATCTGATAACGATGCAAGAGTGGGTGTGGGACTCAGAGGATCTTGGCGCGACGTGGTCGCTGCGGGAGATCCGTCCTGAGCTGGCCGATAAGGCTGCTGAGATGCGCGCTGAGCTGATTGAGTTGGCTGTTGAGCAGGATGATGATGCAATGGAAGCCTTCCTCGAGGGCGAGGAGCCGGATGAGGCAACTTTGCAGCGTCTTATCCGCCTCGGAACGCTTAACATGTCTTTCGTGCCTGTCCTGTGTGGATCGGCCTTCAAGAATAAGGGGGTTCAACCTCTTCTAAACGCGGTGATTGACTATCTCCCTGGTCCGCTTGATGTTCCCGCATACAGAGGTTTTGCACCTGGTGACCAGACGGAAACCCGGAACATTGAGCGCAGTGCCAATGATAATGAGCCGCTCTCCGGGTTGGCGTTTAAAATCATGAATGATCCGTTTGTTGGCTCCTTGACCTTTGTCCGTGTTTACTCAGGCACGCTGAACAAGGGCGATAGTATTCTGAATTCAACCAAGGGTAAGAAAGAGCGTATTGGTAGAATGATGTTAATGCACTCTAACAACCGTGAGGAGATAGAGTCAGCGTATGCCGGTGACATTGTCGCTTTGGCGGGAATGAAAGAAAGTACAACTGGCGATACGCTGTGTGAGACGGCCAAGCCGGTGGTTCTTGAAACCATGACATTCCCTGATCCGGTGATTGAAATCGCCGTGGAGCCAAAGTCAAAGAACGACCAGGAGAAAATGTCCACTGGTCTTCAAAGGTTGGCCGCTGAGGATCCATCTTTCCAGGTGACGACAGATATTGAGTCCGGCCAGACGATTATGCGTGGTATGGGGGAACTTCACCTCGATATACTTATTGATCGGCTGAAACGTGAATTTAAGGTTGAAGCCAACATTGGAGCCCCTCAGGTGGCCTATCGTGAGACCATCACCAAGGCAGTCGAGGTTGACTATACTCACAAGAAGCAGTCCGGTGGAACTGGGCAGTTTGCGAGGGTTAAGTTGAGGTTTGAGCCAATTACAGAAGGCGGTTTTGAGTTTGTCAGTTCAATCACCGGAGGCAATGTGCCAAAGGAATATATTCCTGGGGTAGAAAAAGGCATTGCCATGGCAAAGGAAAGCGGCACCATCGCAGGCTTTCCTGTCATTGATTTTAAAGCTGAGCTTTTTGATGGTGCTTTCCACGATGTTGACTCATCTGTGCTGGCTTTTGAGATTGCTGGCCGGGCGGCATTTCGTGATGCCATGCAAAAGGCGGGACCCAAGCTGCTTGAGCCAGTTATGAAGGTTGAGGTGATCACACCCGAGGAATACATGGGTGATATCATCGGTGATTTGAACAGCCGCCGTGGCAATGTTGGCGGTATGGATCAGCGCGGTAACGCCCGTGCGATTGACGCAATGGTGCCGTTGGCCAACATGTTTGGCTATATCAACACGCTGCGTTCAATGAGCCAGGGCCGCGCCCAGTACTCAATGCAATTCGACCATTACGAACAGGTGCCACAGGCGGTAGCGGATGAAGTTCGCGCCAAGCTGGCCTAAACAGACGTTAAGAACAGGAGACTAGAAGAGATGTCCAAGGAAAAGTTTGATCGTTCCAAGCCGCATGTGAACATAGGGACGATTGGTCACGTTGATCATGGTAAGACGACCCTGAC
>SHBD01000065.1 GCA_004212735.1 SAR116 cluster bacterium | reverse complement strand
CGTCTACTGAGCCTTGTGAGCTAGCGGCACTGAATGCGCAGCTCCAAGATACGTTGGCCCGCTTTAAACAACCCAAAGCGGTCGTCAACGTGGCTGAGTTGCCGCGTAATACGATGGGGAAGGTGCAAAAGAACTTATTGCGCGACCGCTTTGCTGATTTGTTTGCTTCCTAAAGTTCGGCGACGCCGAGCGGAGACAAGATGATATAGAGACAAATGATACCGGCGCAGAGCAAACCCACGGCAACCCAACGATAGCGCCATGGGGTCAAATCAATGTCCACTTGAGTGTGTGCCGGCGTCGGGTTGGCTGTCGCTTTCGCTACATCAGCAGTGTTTCGAAAGGTTGCCAGCGCAGCCATTTCCAGCACAAACAGAATGCCATACCAATGAATGAAATGAATGCCTGTGTCGACGACAAAGGTGATTACAGCATAGATGGGGATATGCCAAAGAATGACGCCGAAGGCGGTTTTTCCGGATGCGCGCGGGATAAACAGTGCCGCGAGCACGATGCTGATCAGCGGGATGTTGTAAAAGCCGGTGAATTTGCGGATCAGTTGCCACAAGCCCTCTGGCGCAAGCTGCAGGCTCGGCGCGACTAACAAACCCATTACGGTAATGGCGAGACAGGCCCAGCGACCAACGCGTACGCGTTCGGCGTCGTTAACAGGTCGTGCCTGCATGGGTACATAAACGTCGTAAGTAATCATGGTCGCGGCACTTTGCAGCAGACTGTTGAACGAACTAAACACCGTGCCCAATAAGACAGCCAAAAATAGGCCCGTTAGATAGGGGGGCAGAATGTCGCCCACTAAGCGTGGGTAGGCTTGATCCATGCTACCCAGACCGGGGCCATACAAATGAAACGCCACCACACCCGGGACCATGACGAAGAACGGAATCAACAGTTTGAAAAAGCCTGCGCTCAACATGCCCATTTGGCCTGCGGCGAGATTTTTTGCTGCTAAGGTGCGTTGAATCACATACTGGTTGGTGCCCCAGTAAGCCAGGTTCGCAAAGAGCATGCCGGTGAATAACGTGATGAATGGTGTGGGATCGGTATTACTGCCGATGGCATTGAGTTTTTCGGGGTGGTTGGCCACCAGAACCTGCCAACCTGCGAACATTGAGCCGTCGCCTACCTGTTGCAGCGCTAAGATTGGGATCAGAAAGCCGAATAACACCAAGCCTAGCCCATTGAGGGTGTCCGAGACGGCGACTGCGCGGAGGCCTCCGGCAACTGTATAAGCGGTGCCAATCAATGCGATTACGATCATGCTGACGATAAAACCGGTTTGACCGGTAAGGAGAGTCGCGAAGTCGGCAGAAAATGTTTCGAGCACGGCGATGGTGCCGGAGTAGAGGACAGAAGGAATAGTCACCAGGCCGTAGCCCAACAAAAATAGTATGACCGATGCGACTTGGACTGGGCGGCCAAAGCGTTGGCCTAGATATTCTGGCAGTGTTGTGAAGCCGCGAGCAAGGAATTTGGGTAACAGGAATAGGGCGGCGATCATGATTGTGATGACAGCCGTAACCTCCCACGCCATAGAGCTAAAGTTAAACGCGTAAGCAGACCCCGCAAGCCCCACAATTTGCTCGGCGGAAATATTGGTGAGCAACAGAGAACCGGCGATAAAGGTGCCCGTGAGTGAGCGGCCAGCAAGAAAGAAACCTTCGCTACCGCGGGTATGGCCGCGGCTCAGAAAATACGAAGCGCAGGCGATAAAAACTAAGTAAACAACAGCAGATATCCAAACCATCTGTCCCCCTTTTTGCGTGGTGCAAACCCGTACAGGAGCTCTGCATAGAGTCGTGTACTCCAATGTGTTTTCCGGTCTCGCATTTCAGCCGTGCGTTACAGACTTGCATTCGAGTTTGGACGCGGACTAAGAAGCGCCTTGCTCGCCTTATAGCGTGAGTTTACCCGCAGCACATAAAGCTCGCATAACGTTGTGTACCTCGGCATTGGCAGCGCGTGGGCAACCGATCTACCAAAAGTTGTCTGCTGGCTATACATTGTAAAGGTCATTGCGGCGGACAAAGCGGCGCAACCATTAGTGATGGAATAGCAAAAGCAAACGCCGCGGCGCTTGGTACAGCAGCCTCGAGCCTCCAAACCGTTGCTATATCGTCGAAACCAAACGGGTTAATTAAAGTGGCAAAGCGGCTATACTATCCGGTCACTTCCTTTCGATTAGCCGTCATGTCACGTATTCGCGCACACCTACTGCTTTTTGTTCTTCTCACTACCCATAGCCTTGCCAACGCAGAACCGGCGGTTGTTTTTGGTAGTTTCTCTCAATCCGACAATGCCGTGCGTCTCCGTGAGGACGTTGCCGCCAAGCTTGGCGAGCGTATAGAGGTCCGGCGTGTGCTGGTTGCTGGAAGCGAGCGGTATAGAGTGGTTTGGCCCTATAGCGGTAGCAAGTCGGCAGCGGTTAGTCGTGCCCGCGCAATGGGTTTCGAGTCTGCTTGGTCCATTGATATGCCACCCTCGAGCGGCTCGGCTTTGGCGCAAGTGCCGGATACTGTGAAGTCAGCACCCGCTGCCGTTGCAGAGGTTTCGAGGAGTGGTGCGCGTCAAGATAATGGGGTGCCGGAAGATCCCAGTGTGCCAGGGTCCTCCGCAGCAAGCGTTGCGACGCCTGCACAGGCTTTGACCGCCGGCGGGTCTGATTCGTTACTGATTCCTGAAAACACCGACCGCGACGATATTACGATCCCGAAGCTGCCCTCAGAGCAGGCGGGTATCCAGTTGGATGGGCGTCTCGACGAGGCGCTATGGCAGCAAATTCCCGGTTACGACAACATGTTGGTCATGGATCCGGATACGCTCGCCGATCCGTCTTACACCACTACCGCGCGGTTTTTCTATACCGATGACGGTTTGTATATCGGTGCATTTATGCAGCAGCCTCCCGAAACGCTAATTGCTCGATTGTCCAGCCGTGATGAGTTCGTTAATCGCGATAGTTTCGGTATTACCATCGATACCTCCGGCGAAGGCCTCTATGGTTATTGGTTCTCGGTCAATCTGGGCGGTACCCAAGGCGACGGTAAAGTCGCTCCGGAGCGCCAGTTTTCGCGGGAATGGGATGGGCCTTGGGAGTCCGCTACGGCTGAGTTGGACAATGGCTGGAGCGCTGAGTTCTTTTTACCTTGGTCGATGATGACCATCGCTGAAGGCAAGCAGGGTGATCCCAACGATCGTAAATTTGGTTTTTGGCTGAACCGCAAAGTGGCGCATTTGGACGAGCGCTGGAGTTGGCCGGCATTGCCGTTCGCGTCAAAGCGGTTCATGTCGGCGCTGGCGACCATGCGCACTCCGGATGTAGCGACGCGGCAACAAATTGCGCTGTTCCCGTATGCATCAGCGACACTGGATGACATCAGCGGGGAAAATAAATCGCGGGTAGGCGCCGACGTGTTCTGGCGGCCAAATTCCAAACTTCAGGTTACGGCAACCGTTAACCCGGACTTTGGTGCGGTGGAATCCGATGACGTGGTCGTTAACCTCACTGCATTTGAGACTTTTTTCCCGGAGAAAAGGCTGTTCTTCTTAGAAGGCATAGAGGTCTTTAACACAACGCCGCGAAGCCAGGTGCGGGGGCAGAGCCCTTCTGGCCAGGGTGCAAGACAAACCACAACGACCTTTAATCCTGAGCCGACGACGTTGCTCAATACGCGCCGTATTGGCGGTCCGCCGCAGGTCGATGTGCCTAAAGATGTGGATGTGAGCGGCGTTGAATTAGGCAAACCGACAAACTTGATGGGCGCCGCAAAGATTACCGGCCAAGCGGGTAGCTTTCGGTATGGCGTGCTTTCCGCGTTTGAAGACGATATGCGTCTGCCGGCTGTTTATAACAGCGGCGCGCAGCAAGATGGCGAGCTTAATCTCGATACAAGCGGGCGCGACTTTGGCGTGGCACGGGTGCTTTATGAAAAGGTAGGCCAAGGGCGAGTGTCGTTTGGCTATCTCGGTACGCTGGTGCGCTATGACCGGAAACAAGATGCTCAGGTCAATGCGCTGGACGCGCACTGGCTATCGAAAAATGGCGCCTGGCAGCTTGACGGTCAGCTTATGGCCAGTGATGTCGATAAGATCAAAGGCTACGGCGCTATGTACGACATGAAGTATAAGCCGCGCCAGGGCATCGAACATAAACTCGCGCTGGACTATTTCGACGCTAAACTGGATGTCAGCGATCTCGGCTTCATTCGTCGCAATGATGTGACCACGGCTAATTATTCCTTCAACTCGTCGACGGGCAGAGGGCTCACGCGTCTGCGCAACAAACGCACCAGCATTATGATCAGCCATTCGTGGAATATGGACGGTAGGTCTGTTCGCTCTGGGTTGTTCTTTCGTAACGGTTGGACGTTCAAAAACCGCAATGAACTGCGCACCGAATTTAATTACTTCCCGGCGCGATGGGACGACCGCAACAGCTTCGATAATGGCTCGTTTCGCATTGATGATCGTTGGGTCGGTGAGGTCGCGCTCGGTACGGATACCTCTAAGCCGGTATCTCTTAGCGGTCTGATTGGTATGCGCCAGGAAGAATTGAGCGGCTGGACTGTACGTTCTTCTTTGGGTATGACGTTCAAACCCAGCGATCGCTTTTCGCTGGATATTGATTTGAATTACTTTGATCGCGATGGCTGGTTGTTACACAACACCGGTCGCGTTATGTCGACTTATGCTGCGGACGATTTACAGCCGCGGCTGGCGATGGATTGGTTCCTGTCAGCCAAACAACAGTTGCGACTGACTCTGCAATGGGCCGGCATCACCGCCGACTCGCAGGAGCATTACCTGATTCCGGTTGGCGGCGGCAAACTGGTCCGCATAAATGATCCGGTAGGAGCCGGTGTCGTAGCTGCCTTGGACGGCGATTTCACGGTATCCCGATTGACCTCACAGTTACGCTATCGCTGGGAAATCGGGCCGCTATCAGACTTGTTTGTGGTGTATACCCGAGGCAGCAACATTCCGAGCCAGCTCAACGCCGAATTCTCGGACCTGTTCCAGGATTCGATCAGTTATCCAATAGTGGATAACGTCGTTGTTAAGTTGCGCTATCGGTTCGGGAATTAACCTTAGACTCGCTGCGCATCAGTTATAGTCTTTTGTTTGCGCCAAGTGTTGGTCGGGCCGGCATGGTTGAAACGACTCTGACGGGCGTCAGAGCCGCTGGGTCTGGCTTAAAAAAATTGGGTCGCACCAGGAGCGTCGCAGCTGACCTATCCGCCAATCAACTTGCCTTAGCAGGATCTAACGATTCTCGCAGCTCGCGCTTCAAAAATTTGCCCGACGCGTTGCGCGGCAGGGCTTCATCCATAAACCAGATGTAGCGTGGCACCTTAAACGGCGCGATCAGCTGCATGCAGTGTTCACGCAACGCTGCTGCGGCTAACGCACTGCCAGGCTTGGCATAAATGGCGGCGCCAACCTCTTCTCCAAGACGATCATCGGCAACGCCAAAGACGGTGCACTCAGCAACATCACTGTGCTCGAATAGGGCGCTCTCGACCTCGGCGCAAAAGATGTTCTCGCCGCCTCGCAAGACCATGTCTTTGATGCGGTCGACGATGTAAATAAAGTCGTCAGAATCGATTCGCGCCATATCACCGGTGCGCAACCAGCCGTCAATAATGGTTTCTGCGGTGGCTTCAGCCCGATTTAGGTAGCCGCGAATGACGTGGCCGCCGCGTACCCAAAGCTCGCCTGGCTCACCGGCCGGGCGCTCTTCATGTGTT
>SHBD01000064.1 GCA_004212735.1 SAR116 cluster bacterium | reverse complement strand
GGTTCATTCCACGGCACGCGCACTAAGGGCGTAGCGTTGGAGGTCGATATGGCTGGCAGCATGTTCACTAAGTCTGTGTAGTCGATGAGTCCGTGCTGCATATCGACGCAGATCCAATCAAAACCCAGCTGAGACATAGCCTCTGCCGAATAACTGTTTGCCAGACTGAGCCATAGGCCGATGGTTTGCTCATCGCGCTGCCAAGCCGCCAGTGATGTGTTTTCCCTCATTCTTTACCTTCTTTTCTCTAATGATGCTCTAGCTACTACAGACGGCAGAACCATCCAACAAGGACGAAACGATGCCCGTATGTTCTAGCGTTGGCAATAAGACCGAGACAGGGTTCCCAAGGGTTCAATCGACGGAAATTGCAGAAACAGGCTCGTCAGGCTGGCCGATGTTTGCATGCAAAAAATCCAGCACGCGGCGGTATGCAATTTCGCGATTTTCTTCGTTATAAAAGCCGTGACCCCCGGCTTTGATTTGTAACCATTCATAGCTCTTCTCAGCGTTATCCAAGGCTGACTTCATCGCTCGAGCATGCTTAATCGGTGCGCGTTTATCAGCGGTACCGTGGATCAATAGCACGTTAGCCTCAATCTTAGCAGCGTTGTAAGTTGGTGATCTGGCTTGCTGCAGTTCTTTGTCTGTTCCCAGGGTTTGTCTCAAGTATTCAAGACCGCTCGAAGACTCTCGGATATCACCCTCTCGAAACATCATGGGCAAGTCGTATACGCCCATTGAACCGATCGCACATCGATACAACGCCGGTTCCTTCACAGCGCCCATCAACGCTGCGTAGCCCTCATAACTACTGCCATAGAGGCAGATTCGCTGCGGGTCGGCAATTCCCTGCTCGATCAGTGAGCGCGTGGCGTCTGTTAAATCATCTTGCATGACACCACCCCATTGTCCTTGGCCAGCCGCCTCAAAGGACTTACCAAAACCACCACTGCCACGAAAGTTCAGCTGCAGCACGGCGTAGCCGTAATGCGCGAGCATTTGCACTGCCGAATCAAACCGCCAGCGGTCACGCACGAAATGTGGTCCGCCGTGAGGATGGACAACCATGGGTAAATTTTTCGACTGGTTCTGAGGCAAGGTCAAGTAGCCGTGCAGTTGTAAACCATCGCGAGCTTCAATCGCGATCGGTCGTCGCTTCGCCATCCGTGCAGGGTCGACCTGTTCCATGTAGCGAAACAAAAACTCCAAACGCTTGTCGTCTCGGTGATAGAGGAAAAACTCACCTGGGTTGGTATCTGAATAGACGAAAGCAAGACTCATTCCACCGTCCTTGGTGGAACTGGTGATCACCACCTCGTTATCAGGAAAAACCCTGCGCAACGCTCTGTGTAGTACAGCCTTGTGATGTTGCTGGTCAGTATAATGGTATTCAGGAAGCCCAAACTCCGTGGCGACACCAATGATGTGACGCTGTTGATAGTCGAGCAAATAACGTGTCGGATCGACTGCGCCATTGTGATAAACCTTTTCCACACTCTGATCCCGAAGATCCATAAAGAAGAGGCCTTCAGTACCACCGTCCACATAGCCGGAAAAAAATACGCCTTGGTTGTCAGCGGCAAAGCTGATGGGTTGTGCATGGGATATCGACAACGTTCCTAACTCAAACTGCTGCCATTCGTCATCGTTGTTGTCGCGATAGTGAACAGTAGATCCAAAGCCTCGTCGCGCGACCGAAAAACGCACCTGTCCTTGGCTGTCCGCCAAGGCTCTTGCATGAGGCATCGGCAACATCCCTCGTTTCTTCTTTTTTCCCGTCAGCACATTCAGACGATAAATAATCGGCAGCGCGTGTTCACTTGACACCCACGTGTTGCCTTGGAGACGCCAAGGATAAAAGGCAATCAAAATATGTTTTTCGTCATCCGGCAGCGTATCGATGATGTCGTAATGACCGTAGTCGTTTTGTTTCCGACTGAGGTGGGAGCCGGTTTGCATCCGGCCCGACTGCCAGCCCAGTAAAAACTTATGTTTGGAGCCATCAACATTCACGCCAATCAGTTCGCCAATGTCATACGGCGTATTGTCCCACGCGCGAGATTCGCGCGTACCGTACACTAGGCGGTCATTTGCAACCCAAGTAACGTCGCCGACACTGCGATTGCGCCCGCGGACGAAAAAGCTGCTCAGAGGCTTGCGAGTCTGCAAATCGAGAACCGCTAACTTTTCCTCACCATCCTGTCGAAATACCACAGCCAGATAACTGCCGTCAGGTGAAATCTGGGCTGTACGAATGGCCGTATCGCTACTAAATACGGAAATAGGTAGCCTCGTTTGCGCTTCGCTCACTGACGCAGATTCAGCTGCAACGAAGCTGGCTGACCATGCGCCCAAGGCCATAAACAGAAAATAACGAAACATGGCTGATTCCTCGTAACGTGGAATCACGAAAGTACTCAGGGCCGCAGCGCTAACAAAGCGTCATCGGGTAACTTCCGCTCAATTTGGAAAGTGCATCACGTTTCACCAGCAGATTCGGGCATCTAAAGTCCAGATACTTGGGAGTTGACCTGATAACGACGAGCAAGGATCGTTGGTTGGCTCAATCACCAAGCAGCCATTTCATGACCCTCAACCAGCAATTTATCGATCTTGGCAATGCCACCCGCGAGCTCATCGGTCTGCTCAATGAGGCCGACGAGCGCTTCTGGGTTATGTGCATGCAGCGAGCACTACCCAAGATTGAGGATCACGAACTAGCAGGGGCTACTCTGGTGCTCGGATGCTATGGCGGCATGGACACTTTTTCGGATCTGCAGCTCAGTAAAGACCTGATAGATTCTGACCCTGTGCGGTATCGCAACTTGAATGGTCGCCTCGACCACTTGCGCACCAAAACCTTTGAAGCGGCTAGGAGTATCGCTGCGCGACAAACGTGGTGACCCGCGCACGAAACTAGCAGGCAAGTGACAAGGAGGGAATGACGATGGAACTATGGACTGCGGCGACTCCCAACGGCTGGAAGGTCAGCATTATGATCGAAGAGCTGATTGAAGCCGGCGTAAATCTGGGTGAAGTCAGCGTAAGAAATATCAACCTCGCCAAGGGCGAGCAGTTCGCCGAAAAGTTTTTAGCGCACAACCCCAACGCAAAAATTCCGGTTTTGCTCGACGAAGAGCGAAGCATCATGGAGAGCTGCGCGATCTTGCAGTATCTAGCGGAGAAGTTCCCTACTTCGTTGTTACCCGAAGGCGAGGCGCGCTGGGACATTTTGCCTTGGGTGTACTGGCAGGCTGCCAATGTTGGCCCCGTATTCGGGAACAAGCTCAGCTATACCCGTTACATGGACAGCGTTGCACAAGACGCCAAGGCCCATCCACTAGAGCGATTTGGCACCGAGGCTCTACGACTCGCCAGCGTTATGGACAGGCAACTGCAAAATCACAAATGGGTGGCGGGCGATACGTTCAGTATTGCCGACATTGCCCTGTATCCGTGGCTGCGCGGCTGGAAGTGGAGCAAGGTCGATATCACCCGCACTCCCGCCGTACTGGACTGGGTAAATCGGGTGAGAGCGCGGCCAGGGGTTGAGCGCGGTATCGCCTATGGCGTACCCGCAGGCGAAATCGACCAGTGGAGCGAGGAGCGCAAAGCCCAGTACCGCAGGAACGGAGCCCAGATCGCTAACCCAGCGAACCAAGGCTCCGCCGAATAGAGCGCGTTAAAATTTGGCGAAGTCAGGCTCGCGGCGTTCTTTGAACGCTGCTATCGCTTCTTGGTTGGCCGGGCCACCCATGAGGCTGCCCAAAGCCGCGGTCTCGATTTCGCTCGCCTCGCGAAGTGCCCCACGACGCGGCGCCATGAGCATTTCCTTGGTTGTAATCAGTGAGGCCAGAGGTTTCGCGGCGAGCACTTGAGCCTGCTCCATAGTGCGCGCAAGCAGCTCGACATCTGCAACAACTTCAAAGGCGAGGCCATAGGTCTTGCAGGTTTGAGCATCGAGCCATTCGGAACTCAGCAGCACCCAATTCGCCATTTGTGGGCCCATCAGGGCGGGAAATGTCACCGTGCTCGCCGCCTCAGCGGTAAGACCGAGTGCCGTGAACGGACAGCGCAGCTTGGCGCTCTCAGCCATAAACACAAGATCCACAAGGCCCGTAATCGTGCAACCGAAGCCCACGCCGACCCCGTTAATGGCAAGCAATATGGGTTTGGGAAATTCGATGAAGGCTTCGAACATACCCTCAAAGCCGTGCACAGGCGCCGCCTGATTGCTGGGGCTATCTGCCAGGTCCATACCGGCAGAAAAAGCCCTGCCCTCGCCGGTGATGATCAAAACTTTCACGGCATCATTTTCAGCAGCGGCCAGAAGCTCTTCGGCTACCGCATCGAACATTGCGCCGTTAAAGGCGTTTAACGCTTCGGGTCGATTGAATCGCAGCACGCGCACCGCGCCCTGATCGTGTGTTGTCGTCAACATTCTTATTTATTCCTTGTTTCGTCTGGCAAATCCTTCATGCGCGCCTGCTCGCCTGACGGCGCTGAAACCCCCTGCAATATCGCGACATCTGCCACAGAAGCCTCCCAGCGATGACAAGCGAGCTGCTGGTAAGCATCGCTCTTATACCAAGCACCGGCCGAGACTTTATCTGCAAATCGAATCAGCACCGTGCGCGTGTGCGGCCACTGGCCTTCAAGCACGGTAGGTGCTTCGTCCACTGCAAGCATCTCGCCGCCGTATTGCGCAAAAATCTCCATGAACCCAGCTTCATATTGGGCATAACGTTCTCGATTATGGATGTTGATCTGTGCGATCAAATAAACGCTCATCACTGCCCCCGTTTCATGTGCGATCGTAACGGCAATCGCCGAGTGGCACACCCATCGGATGCATCTAAAGCTGCATATCCCATTAGGCAAGGAACAGATCGAATGGGGGAGAGCGCGAAAAAGTAAGAGGCAAGAAAAGGGATTCGCGCCCACTGCTGACGCTGTGGTCACGTGGGCATTGAAAGTGATCACAAGAAGTGCGCGCGAATCCAAAACCGTATGATCTGGAGTGATGAGGCAATATTAGTTAATTACACTCACGTAGATATTTGACGGAAATTATCATACTAAGGCGACAAACCCAAAGCTAACCTTTGGTGCATGTCTAGTCTTCATGAACGTATTACCAAGGCACGCAAAACACGTGGCTTGTCCCAAACCAACTTCGCCGAGCGGTTGGGTGTTACCAGAACAGCCTGCAGTCACTGGGAGACTGGCAGAGCCAAACCGTCGACCAAACACATTGAAAAAATCGCCAAATTACTGGGAATCGATGCCAACTGGCTCATCAGCGGTGTCAGAACCAAGAGCGATCATTTAGCTGAAAGGGCCGAGCATTCGAATACGAACCTCACGCTTGAATCGCGAGCCTCGTACCCGGGATTGTTCGATAGAGAAACGCAAAAAGTTGCCGCAGATTACTTTTCCCTCTCCCGAGGCCAACGCAAGCTGGTCAGAGACCTGATCAAAGCATTGCATTCCTGAGGCCGAAGAGGCCACTCGCTGTTGATCCGCCACCGTCTGTTCGAGATAGGCACCACATCGCCTGATACCAAAAGTTAACAACCAATCGGCGGAGCGCGTAAATTCAAGAACGAAAAGCCCAGCGTAGTGTTTCGGCGAATAAAGCACCGCCATGACGCAAGTTATGGCCTCCGGTGCCGAACTCAAAGCGATGATCGTATCCTGCGTATGCCAGCGCCGCTGCCATCTGTTGATTTGCGAGCGGCCAACTCCCGGTCACGATATCGG
>SHBD01000063.1 GCA_004212735.1 SAR116 cluster bacterium | reverse complement strand
CTTCGCTCTCTAAGCCCAGATACCGCGCGGATGCGCCGGTAGCAATAATTAGCGCGTCGCAGGTATAAGTGCCTTGATCACCGATCAAGGTATGCACGCCGCCCTCGGCACACAGCGACGTGGTATGGATATGGTCATTGCGTATGCTGGCATCAAAGCGTTCAACGTGCTCCGCCATTTGCACCATCAGCTCGGGGCCTTGAAGGGCAGCATGACCACCGGGCCAGTTTTCGACTTCTGTGGTGGTGGTTAGCTGACCGCCGACTTCCACGCCGGTAATCAATACGGGATTCAGATTGGCGCGGGCAGCGTAAAGTGCAGCGGTGTACCCGGCCGGGCCGGAACCTAAAACGATCAAGCGATGATGTTGCGTGTCGGTCATAGCAAACAGAAAACCTTTTTTTTATATGACGAAAGCAGCTAGTTTACGTAAATCAGTCGGACTTGCGAGCATTCGCGAAACAGTCACTAGATCACACCTTGATTGCGTAGCTCGTCCAATTGCGCCTGGCTGTAACCTAACTCACCCAATACCGCATCGGTGTCCTGCCCTAAAGTTGGCGCCGGACCTTGCGTCGTTGGCGGTGCCGGCTCGCTCATGTGTCCCGCCGCAATGACTGTGGCTGGAGCCGAGGCATTATCTGGATTGACAGTGTCATGCAAAATGGCCCGGTAGGTAAGCTGTTCGTCTGCTAACACTTCCGGGAAATCTTTGACCGCGCCGCAGGGTACGCCTGCCTCCTGCATTAGGGCTAGCCAGTCAGCCTTGGGTTTTGCAGCGATGGCGGGGTGTAAAATCGCTTCAATTTCCGCTTTGTGAGCCAGACGCTCATTTGCGCTCGGAAAGCGGCCATAAAGTTCGCCGCAGCCCGCTGCATTTAGCAGAGCCTCAGCCTGATGTTCCGCAAGTGCGGCGATCTGCACGTAGCCGTCTGCTGCGGCGAATACGTTGACTGTCGGCTGCCCGGTAGGAGACTCGTTGCCCCGCAAGCCGGGTTGCTCGTCTTCAATGAGGTAGGTGCTGAGTTGCGGCGCTTGCAAGACCAACGCGGTATCCAGCATGGAAATATCAACTCGTTGGCCTGCGCCGGTTCGTTCTCGGCGCAACAGCGCTGCGCTAATCGCAAAAGCGGCGTTCAGAGCAGTGCTCATATCCACCGCGAAGTAACCGGTGCGCACCGGCCCCGTGGCTTCATGTCCGCTTATGCTCATCATGCCCGAAGCCGCCTGAATGGCGCCGTCAAACGCCGCGAGTGGCGATTTAGGTCCGCTTTGGCCGTAGCCGGAAATCGACGCGTAAACGAGATCAGGTTTGATCGTTTGCAAAGTCGCGTAGTCAAAACCCAGCTTGGTCATGGTGCCGGGACGAAAGTTTTCGACCACTGCGTCGGCGCTTGCGACCAGGCGGTGGACAATTTCTTTGGCACGCGGATGTTTTAAATCCAAAGTGATCGCGCGTTTGCCAATGTTGCAGGTCAAGTAGGACGGGGCCATGCCATTCTCTCGGGTGGAGAGTAGTGCGCGGGACAAATCGCCTTCGCCGGGCTGCTCAATTTTGATGACTTCCGCGCCGAGTTGGGCCAACTGCTGAGTGGCGAAGGGGCCGGCAAGCACTTGGGTAAAATCGATAATGCGTAGGCCGCTGAAAGCCTGAGACGAATCGCTCATGGCTAGCGCGGCAGCAATTCAAATACCCATAAATTGCCGCTGCTGACCTCCGTCATAGGGACGGGTTGACCAATGTATTTGCGACTCAGTTCCGCCAATACAGCTGTCATGTCCGGGTCTTCGGTAACGCGCACCAATTGTCTTGGATAAATCTTGCCGTCAATACGGAGCAGGGCGCGCCCATCGGCTTCGGCGTGCATAGGCCAGTGCTTCCAGACCTTCCCCAGATCAGTGTTCATATAACCAGACGGAATAAAAATTCTGCCGTTATGCTCGGCAACCCAGGATGTCCGTGAACTGACGGGATTTAGAAGCTGAAACTCGACGGTTTCACGGTCCTTGATGAATGCCCAGTCAGGGTCTTCGTTGATGATCTCGCCGCTCCCGAAAGCGCCGCCACGAACCATCCCCATCGGGCCGTCTGCAAAACCCATCGCCCAATAAGCCGCTCCTAGAGTCGCCCCTAATGCCACCACACTGATAAGCACTAAGCGAGTTAAGCCAAGTATAAAGCTCATGCTGCCTCCCCAGGCTGCCCCGTCTAACTTGATTTTCCAAGCGTCGAGCTAGGCTGCGAAAGCCCGTGCTAGACGCGTCTATGCGTCGCTTAAGCGACTCGTTCGATCAAAGTGCCCGTACCGAGGCCGCCGCCACAACACATAGACACCAGGCCGAAACGGCCTTCCGTGCGTGCTAGTTCATGCACGGCTTTCGCGATTAGAAAACAGCCGGTCGCACCCAGTGGATGACCAAGTGCAATGGCGCCGCCATTTGGATTGACCTTCTTCATGTCTGCTCCAACGGTTTTGGCCCAGGACAAAACCACCGATGCAAAAGCTTCGTTAACCTCAAAAACGTCAATGTCTTCGATATTCAGCTGTGTCTCGGCTAACAGTTTCTCTGTTGCCGGAATGGGTCCTTCTAGCATAATCACTGGGTCGCAACCTACCAGCGCTGAAGCACGCACAACGGCCATGGGAGTCAGACCCAGTTCAGCCGCTTTCTCTTCCGTCATTAACAGTACAGCCGCAGCGCCGTCGGCAATTTGCGACGAAGTGCCTGCGGTGTGAATCCCGTCTTCGCGAGCGACAGGCTTCAAGCTCGCCAGCGCATCGAGGCTGGTGTCGCGCGGGACTTCGTCCTGAGTCATCGTGATGACGGCGTCGGTGCGTTCAAAGTTGTCGTCCATAACCGGGGCTTCGATTGGAATGATCTGACTGTCGAAGTAGCCCGCATCAACAGCCGATTTTGCGCGAATCTGTGATTCAAGACCGAAGGCATCAGTATCATCGCGAGTGACTTGGTACTTCTCAGCAAGGCGCTCAGCGCCTTCAAATTGGCTGGTAAATTCGTGTTGTTCGAAATAGCTGCGCGAAATAGGCTTGCCCATTTTCTTGTCGCGGCCTACCGCGTCAGCACCAACCGACAAGCGGGTCATATTCTCGACCCCGCAGGCCATCACCACATCAGCCTGGCCGGAAGCGATGATGCTGTGCGCCAGCGTGGTGGATTGCTGGGAAGAGCCGCATTGCGAGTCGATGGTGATGCACGGTGTGGTAATCGCGCCGCCGTGGGCTAGCCATGCTGTGCGGGTAACATTCATGCCCTGGGCTGCAAGTTTGTTGATGCAACCCCCGATCACTTGTTCAACCGTTGCTGAATCAACGCCGGTTCGAGCAAGCATCTTCATCATGACCTGACCGAGTACATCGGTAGGGTGAGCGCCGCCTAGACTGCCATTTTTACGGCCTACTGGTGACCGTGCCGCATCTACGATTACTACATTGCGCATTGTTTTCTCCTCCTTCAAACAACGATTTTTGGATATGCCGCTAAGCTGTGATGGCTTAGATGTAAGCTGCTCAAGCCAGTTCAGCAGGCTATAGCCCAGCTAAGCAAACCGAGTTAGTAGCGCTAGTGTGCCAGCTTCATCTCAGTTTTGGGAACCAATAGTTCGGCTGATCTGCCACCTTATCCGAATTTGCTAGTGGTTTTCTCCGGCGCGCTCTTCTGCCGGTTTTCGTTGCTTCCTCCGACCTTTTCTTTTTTCTGTTGTAAGGATTATCAGCGGTTATTTATGGCGATGCCGCTGCACATCCCTATACCTGGCCACCGATCCCAGGTTTCCAGTTACTGAGCCGCACCTTAGACTCCGCGCCTGCTAGGCGTGCGTTCAGCACACGCCAGTTAAAGCCTATTAAATCGGTCTTTACTGATCTAGGCCGACCACGCGTTGCAAACGGCAGCCAATTCCGGACGGACGCGCTCATCCGGCTTGTCCGCGCTGCTGCCAACATAGATATAGCCTGCCACGCGTTCGCCTTCGGTTAATCCCAGGGTCTGATTGATGCCTTCGTCATAGGCGTACCACTCGGTTAGCCATTGCGCTGCGAATCCCTGCAAGTTAGCGGCGAGTAGTAGGTTCTGACATACCGCGCCAGCAGACAAGATCTGTTCCCACTCGGGAATTTTATGCGGAGTCGTGATACGACTAATCACGGCGATGACCAGTGGCGCCCGATTAAAACGTTCGGCTTCTTTGGCCAACAAGGCAGCAGGTGCGGTTGGATTGTCTTGCTTAAAACGATCGGCTAACGCCTGACCGAATTGACCCCGTGCTGCGCCGCTGAAAGTCAGCAAACGCCAGGGGCCGAGCTTGCCATGATCGGGTACGCGTATCGCCGCGGCCAGCAGCGCTTTCAGCTGGTCTGGATCTGGCCCAGGCTCTTGTAGGTCCATCGCTTTAACCGAGCGTCGAGTGGCGAGTCGGGTGAAAGCATCTGGCAGAGAATGGGTTGGATACACGGATTTGCCTCTGATTTGTGTTGTAAATGTCTAGATGTTGAGTTCGAGTCTCACCTTTATCTAGAGCAGGCTCTAATTTTCTGCGGCGTAAATTAACATAGCGCTAGTTTAAAAATAGTCAACGAGGATACAAAACAGAACCGGCTACTGCGCTGCAAATAAGTGACAAATCTGTACGCGAAGATCACCCACGGTGCCTTCATCGTAAGCTTGCCGCACCGCCGTTGCTGCCGCTCTTTGTCTGGTTACCGGCTGATGCTTCCCTGAAAAGACTCGTGACAGTGACGGTGGGGTTTGCTCAAATGACGGTTTTGGACGCTTGGAGAGGGCACATGGATTTAGCAGGAAAGAAAGCACTGGTGTTTGGCGGCACTTCGGGTATTGGTTTGTCCGCTGTTGAAATGTTACGGGATGGCGGCGCCGAAGTGGTTGCAGTCAGCCGTGATCCATCCAAGGCGGGCGACATTTCAGGCGTCTCTCTAGTCGCCTGCGACGTGCGCGATCAGGCAGCATTGAGCGAACTGTTCGCGGCCCATGCCCCTTTCGATATTCTGATTAATGCCGCCACCGGTGGAAGTCGTGCAGCAGGGCCGTTCCTACAAATGGACCTCGCTGCTTATCAAGGTTCGTTCGATAAGCTGTGGGGCTATACCAATGTCGTGCGCCTTGGCGCAGAGCACTTGAGCGAACAGGGTGCCATTGTTTTGGTCAGCGGTGCGCCGGCTCGCAAAGCTAAGCCGGGACAAGCAGCGCTCGCGTCGGTGGGTGGTGCAGTGGAACAGTTTGTGCGCGCGGTAGCACCAGAGCTTGCGCCGCGTCGTATCAACGTTGTCTCGCCTGGCGTGATCGATACGCCTATGTTCGGCCCGGACGCGGATGCTCGCGCGAAAATGTTAGGTGGCGCGACTAAGAATAACTTGATTCCTCGGGCCGGCACGCCAGCAGAGGTGGCTCGCGGAATCTTGTTTATGATCGAGAATGACTTTGTGACGGGTACAACCATCGACGTTGACGGCGGCTGGTTGTTGGGCGGCTGAGAGCAGCCACGAAGCGCGGGTCGATAGCGCGCGGCTTGTTGTTTGCAGCAGCGCCTTCCGACCTGCTCAGGGCTGTTATTCAAGCGCCGCTCAGGGCTGTATTTAAGCACCGTTCTCGGTGATTATCGTGTTGGGCGATTGTCATGTGGGCGCGGACTTGGTCCTAGCTGACGTCGGCCCAGAAGTATCCACCGAGCTGATAGGCGACCAGCAAAAACCCAGCGCTCATTAAGACCACATTCGCGTAACGTGCTTGCTGCATAAAGCCTGCG
>SHBD01000062.1 GCA_004212735.1 SAR116 cluster bacterium | reverse complement strand
GGCTGTCACCAAGATCACCGCCAGAATGTCGGCAAGTCTCATCATTCAAGTCTCATCATTCAAATCTCACCCTTTGGGGCTTATCATTTGGGGCGCGTCATTCGGGATGCCTCATTCAATATGCCTCATTCAATATTTCGGGGCAAACAGGGTCATGATGCGTGACCAGCCTTGACCATCAAATCATGCGCCATCCGCCGGTGGTTGCTCAGCAGCCGGGCCATATCCATGCTGGCGAGTTGGCCCTCGGCAACAACAATTCTGCCATTGATGATCGTATGGCTGGCCTTTACCGGGCCACAGAACAGCAAGGAGGCCAGCATGTCCCAGTCACTGCCGGCAAAATCAACGGACCGGCGGTCAAAACAGGCAATATCGGCCGCCATGCCGGGGGCCAGCATGCCGATATCATCGCGGCCCAGAACGGATGCGCCGCCCCGTGTTGCGGTCGCCAGCGCCTCGCGCGCACTCATCGCATTGCCGCCCTGATTGACCCGTTGCAACAGCATCGTCTGGCGGGCCTCATTCAGCATATGGCCGCTGTCACTCGATGCCGACCCATCGACGCCAAGCCCGACTTTCATCCCGGCATCAAGCATCGCCCGGACCGGGGCAATGCCGCTGGCAAGGCGCATGTTTGAACAGGGGCAATGTGCAACGCCGGTGCCGGTGCGGGCAAACAGCCGGATTTCCTCGGCGGTGAGCTGCACACAATGGGCGTGCCAGACATCATCGCCGGTCCATTCGACCGCCTCGATATAGTCGCCCGGGCGCATGCCAAAGGTGGCGAGGCTGTAGTCGATGTCCTCGCTGTTCTCAGCCAGATGCGTGTGCATGCCGACACCATAGCTGCGCGCCATACGGGCTGTCTCGCGCATCAAATCCATGCTCACCGAAAATGGTGAACAGGGGGCCAATGCAATGCGCTGCATGGCATATCGCTCGGGATTATGATGAGCCTCGATGACACGCTGGCAGTCGGCCAGAATGTCAGGCTCCGGTGCGCACAGATTGTCTGGTGGCAGGCCGCCCTCGCTCTCGCCGATGCTCATCGAGCCACGCGTGCCGTGAAAGCGCACGCCGACATCCGCCGCCGCGCCAAGCGCATCATCGAGCCGCGCGCCATTCGGATAGAGATAGAGATGATCAGACGAGGTGGTGCAACCGCTCAATGCCAGTTCGGCAAGGCCAAGCGCCGTTGACCAGTAAATATGCTCAGGCCCGATATTCGACCAGATCGGATAGAGTGTTTGCAACCAGCTAAACAGCGGTGCATTCTGCGCTGCCGGAACGGCGCGTGTCAGATTTTGAAACAGATGATGATGCGTATTGACCATGCCGGGGATCACCACATGTCCCTGCATGTCGAGAACAATATCGGCGTTGTCAGGCAAGTCGGCGCTGCTGCCAACAGCCTCGATCACGCCCCCGCGTGCGAACAGGCCCCCGCCGGGAATTTCCCGGCCAACATCGTCACCAGCGCGGCCCGTCATATCCCGGGCAGGCCGCATAGTACACAGCAAATCTGCGTTTTTGAGAAGGAGCGTTTCAGCCATGAAGGAAGTATCCTCAAGAAGATGCCGTCAACCCCAAACGGGGACTGACGGCACTATAAGTTGTTTACCACCCCCTGTTAAGTCGGGCGTCAAATCAGCTGGCCTAGTCGGCATCCTCTGGCAGAACAAGGTTCAGCACCACCGCCAGAACAGCAACAGGCAACAGGCCGGAAACGGCCAGCATTTCCAGCCAGTCAGGCAGATGCTGCATCGACTTTGGCACCTGCTGAAGACCCAGACCAACTGACATGGATGTTGCCAGAATCATCATGTTGCGCCGTGACCAGGTGACACTGGACAGCATACTGACACCTGCGGACAGCACCATGCCGAACATCAGGATGACGCCGCCGCCCAGAACCGAGATCGGCATTGCGGCAACCACGGCCCCCACTTTTGGGATCAGGCCACAGACAATCAGGAACAGCGCGGACAATGTCACCACTGAACGGCTCATCACGCCGGTCATCGAGATCAGACCAACATTCTGGCTGAATGAGGTGTTGGGCAGGCCGCCAAAAACCCCGGCGATTGCCGAACCAATGCCATCGGCATAGGTGCCGCCGGCCAGTTCCCTGTCGGTGGCCTCACGCCCGGCACCACCTTTGGCAATGCCTGAGATATCGCCAACGGTTTCGATCGCGCTGACAATCGAAATCAGGCACATGCCGAAGATCGCCACAGCGTTGAACTCGATGCCATATTTAAAGGGTGTTGGCACGGTAAACCAGGCGGCTTTTGCCACACCGCCGAAATTGACGGCACCTGTTGCAACGCCAACCAGATAGCCGGCAATAAGACCAAGCAGAATGGCGGCTGACGACGCAATGCCGCGTGTGAAGAATTTGAAACCAAGAGCAACAAGGATCACCACAAGTGCCAGACCCCAGCGGCTAAAGTCACCCCAGGCGGGGTTGTTCATTTGAAAATCGGCAGCGCCACCAGCTGCATATTTGATTCCGACAGGCAGCAGATACAGACCGATTGCGGTGATCACCATGCCGGTCACCAGCGGTGGAAACCAATGGCGGATCCGGCCGATAATCGCACCCAGGGCTGCGTGAAACACACCGGCAACCAGAACCGCGCCGAACAGGGCGGCAATGCCACTGGATTTCACGATGCTGATCATGATCGGCACGAAGGCGAAGCTGGTTCCCTGCATCACAGGGAGCCGCGCACCAACAGGACCGAAGCCAATTGTCTGGAACAATGTTGCCACACCGGCGAACAGCATCGCCATCTGGATAAGGAACACCATGTCAGCACCGCCAAAAGCAAATCCGGCGGCGCCCGCAATGATAATAGAAGGTGTCACGTTACTGGCAAACATCGCCAGAACATGCTGTAGGCCAAGTGCCACGCGTGGCCCCATTGGTAGATCGAAATCCGGATCCTGAAGTTGGCCCGGAGTCGCGTCTGATACATCGTTCATTGTTATCTCCCCTTTTATATCAATGCGGTATCAATGCGCCGACACTGGCTTGAAACAAAGGGGCTGTAAAGCAAAATTAACTGGAGGAACACAACATGTAGAATTAAGGAATATAACAACTCAATATATTGTGTTTTTGATGCCTGAAAGGGGTGACAGAATGACGCTCCATATCTGTATATGTCGCTCTATGTCTGATCAGCCGGATCAGCTGTTGCGCCACCGGTCGTAGAATTGTGACAGGGCGAGGCCGGCCAGAATGACCAGGAGCGCCATCAGAAAATGCCCGGGCAGGGGTTCGAGCAAAACCACCGCCCCGATGATCACCGCCCAGACGGGCACCTGATAATTGACCAGCGAGAGAAAGGGAGGTCCCGCCCGTTTGATCAGCACCGTCAAGAGGATTGTCGCTGCGGCCGTCGGGAACAGCGCCAGATAGAGAACGCCGGCAAGTGCTGGCAGGCTGGCGGTCTGCGGCAATCCTTCAAACAACAAGGCCGTCGGGATCAGCATGACCGATCCCAATAGCAGGCCGGTTGTGGCAAAGGATTGGGTCGGAATTGGCGGGCATAACCTTGTCACGATGCTGCCGATGGCATAGCAGCAGCTGGCCCCGACACAGGCGATCTGGGCCAGAAACAGGCGTGGCGTTGTCCCGCCGCCGCCAAGCAGGCTGTCACCACCGACCAGCAGAAAGACACCGACAAATCCGACAGCAAAGCCGGCCACTTTCGCCCGCGTCATGCGTTCGCCCGGCACCAGAAAGTGACTGAGCGGCAAAACCAGCAGCGGCACCACCGCCATGCTCACGCCAGCAAAGCTTGAGGTAACCTGTTGTTGCCCCCAGGCCAGCAACGAGAAGGGCAGCGCGTTGGTGAACAGGCCCATGCCAAAACAATGCAGCCAGATCCGTTTTTCGGTGGGGGTGGCAAAGCCCGGTAGCCGGTGCCCTGTCCACAGCGCGATGGCCAAAAGCAGAATCGCCGCCAGCGACACCCGGATGGCGGCATTGGTGATCGGTTTAAAATCAATCAGCGACATCTCGACGCCCAGAAAGCTGCTGCCCCAGATCAGGCCCAGCAATGCAAGCAGCGCCCAGCTGCCTGCTGTCGGTTCACGCCGCGCCGATGGTGAGTGAAAGGTCATTTGCTGCCCCAAAGAGTTTAGGTGTGAGCTTAAGTGTCAGCTTGTGTATCAGCTTGTGTGTCAGCTTGTGTGTCAGGTCACGGTTTTGCGCGCGTGGAATTGCGGGGCGTCCCATTGCCGTGTTTCCAGAATATGCGCAAATTTATCCACCGCATGCCACACATCGGCAAAACCAATATAGAGAGGAGCAAAACCAAAACGCAGAATATCAGGGCTGCGAAAATCACCAATCACCCCGGCGGCGATCAGGGCGCTCATCATCGCATAACCGCCATCAGGGTGGGTGAATGACACCTGCGATCCACGCTGGTGTCGCTCGCGTGGGGTGATCAGCGTCAGATCATGGCCAGCGCATTTATCGTCGATCAGGCCAATAAAATAATCTGCCAGATCGAGTGATTTTTTCCGCAAAGCTGCCAGATCAACATCTGCCCAGACATCAAGCGCTTGATCAAGGGCAACCATACTCAGCACCGGAGGTGTGCCACACAGAAATTGTGTGATATCGCTTGCTGGCTGATAATCGGGCGAAAAAGCAAAGGGATCTGCATGTGCAAACCAGCCGGAAAGCGGTTGTTGGCAATGGCCGAGATGATGCGGCGCGACATAGAGGTAGCCGGGCGCGCCTGGCCCTCCATTCAGATATTTGTAGGTGCAGCCAACGGCAAAATCGACCCTCGCTGCCGCGAGTTCCACTTGCATGGCACCGGCTGAATGCGCCAGATCCCAGATCACCAGCGCGCCAACCGCATGCGCCGCCGCGGTCACTGCCGCCATATCATGGCGAAAGCCGTTGCGGTAATTGACATGGGTCAGCATCACTATGGCAACATCCTCATCCAGTGCCGGCAACACCGCCTGCGGTGTGTCGACCCGGACCAGCTCATGCGTCTCGCCGGTCAACCGGATCAGGCCTTCGGCAATGTAATTGTCGGTTGGAAAATTGTCGCGTTCGGTCAGGATTTTGCGGCGCTTGCCAGCCTCCATGGCTGCCGCCCTTTCGAGGGCTGCAGCCAGCAGTTTGAACAGATTGACCGAGGTCGAGTCGGCAATCACCACGCTGCCCGGCTCGGCGCCGATTACTGTCTCCAGCTTGGCCGCAACGCTTTGCGGCAGATCAACCCAGCCAGCACTGTTCCAGCTGCGGATCAGCCCGGTGCCCCATTCGTTGGCAAGTGTGTTGGCAACGCGCTGGTCGACACCTTTTGGCAACGCGCCAAGCGAGTTGCCGTCAAGATAGATGACCCCGTCCGGCAGGGAAAATTGGTCTGCCTTTCCGGCCAGCGGATCGGCGGCGTCAAGCGCCTTGGCGGCGGCAATCGAGAGATCCATGTTGGTAAGGTACCTCATAAACAAAGAGCGCATAGCTGGACAGAAAGGCTGGACAAAAAATGGGGCGCTCCCATATGTATTCAGAACGCTGCGGTGGTCTAGCGACACCCTATGTATTTCTGCCGGTTTTGTCCATTCTCGCCACTGACCGTCTGCCGCCAGCTGAACATTGAAAAAACCCGCAGGAGGATTTGAAATGCCATTCGCAATGGTCGCAAAGACAAGGGGCGGCGCCGATGTACTGGCCCGTCTGGAAATTGACATGCCGCAGGCAGGAGCAGGCGAGGTTCTGATCCGTCATGAGGCGGTCGGCGTCAATTTTCTCGATATCTATATTCGCGAGGGAGCCTATCCCTGGCCCGTCGAGGAAAATCTTATCCTTGGCAGTGAGGGATGCGGCATCGTCGAGGCAGTTGGTGAGGGCGTTGACGGGATTGCCGTTGGTGACCGGGTTGCCTATGCGCTGCCGAACGGTGCCTATGCGACGCACCGGGTGATTGCTGCGGCAATGGTGGTCAAGGTCCCCGATGCAATTGCCTCGGATGTTGCCGCGGCCACCATGCTCAAGGGGCTGACCGTCGCCTATCTGGTGAACCGCAGCTATCAGGTGAAACCGGGTGACGTGGTGTTGTTTCATGCGGCGGCTGGCGGTGTTGGCCTGTTGGCCGGTCAGTGGCTGAA
>SHBD01000061.1 GCA_004212735.1 SAR116 cluster bacterium | reverse complement strand
CACCACCACCGCCACCACCGCAGGCGGTAAGCGTGACAGTGATGGCTCCGAGAATAATAGGGATAAGAGAATTGCGCATGGACGAACCTTTTTCTTGTTGATTAAGAGTAACCAACATCTCGAAAGGGCCGTTTGCGTCCATGGGACGACGCGTCGAAATTCTGTGGATTCGATATTTTGTCTAGCTTGGGGGCCGCAATTTGGTTAGACAAAGCGTCGACAACAGCGACGACGATTTGTGTCGATATCGCTAGGGCCCGGCAACCATCTGCGGTTATGAGTCACCTGAGTCTGTCGATCTGCCAAAGGCCGATCGAGGCAGCAGCCGTCACACCAACCGAAACTCAAAACCGCCTAACGTAAGGGCGTCGCCTGCTCGACTTCTGTCCGTGGCATACAGATCTGCTGCGGACAGCCCGTCTCCGCGACCATCCTTGGCTTCAATAAAACGTATCTGCGCGTCATCGAGTTCAATCACCCCTTCCCGTACAGGATTGCCCGTAGCCTGTGCCCATCGGGCTGCCATGGCGTCCGGATCATCGGCTTGGATATCAATGGCGACGATGCGAGTTACCACGTTGCTGAGCGAGTGATAGGCCCAGTCGTGACCCGCCCACAACCAGCTTTCAGGTGGTTCAGCTTGATCGAGCGACAAGATCGCGCCGCCGACGTCCTTGGGGTGCAGATGAATGCCATGAATCGAAGCGCCATGCTGATCCTCTCGACCGTCATGCACGATGCGAAGCCCAGCATCGGCTACCCTGGCTTTTTGCCGCATGAGGTCATCGGTCTGCAGTAGCACCATGTAGCCGCCGTCGCCGCGGCGCTCAATAAAGCGTCCAGCCGTGGTGCCAGGTAGTTTGGGTGCCACCACTTCGAGTAATTGGTCGCCAATGGCATAAAGTCCATGCCGTAATCCGAATTGCGATAGCCCAGGGTCGCGGTAGCACACCTCTAAACCCAGCTGTTCACAAATATCTTGCTCCACACTGCGCAGCTCTGAGGCCACCAAGGCAATTTGGCGTAGTCGCAACATAGTTCTCTCCCGAATTTGACGCGACCAGTCTAGCCAATGCAGGAGAGGCTGGCGATACGGCCAGCAGACCCTGCGGCTGCTCGCGGCGAGAGACTACTGAATGGGGTAGGCGGTAAAAGACATCGTTCCTTTGAATAGGTCCACATGAACAGGCCCACATGAATAGGTTCACTTCGCCCTTGGCACAGATCATGTCCCCGTTGGAGAACTGGTCTGGGGTGGACAAGGTGACCGAAAAAAACGACGCAACAGTGGCCTTTCTCTTATTGGGTGATGCGAGCTACATTACGGGTGCCAGCATTTCTGTCGCCCATGGGTATCTTGCAACTTGAACCTAGGATGCCGCTGGCGGCGCAAAAAAGAAGAAAAAAGTAAGCGTTAAACGCGGAGGACAAAATGAGCGAAGGCGTAACAGAACAAAATAGCGATTGGCAGCCAACGGCCTGTAACCTGTGTTACGCCAACTGCGGCATCTTGGTGAAAACTGGCGGCGAAGATGGCCGCTCGATCATCAAGGTTAAGGGTGATCGCGACCATCCTGCGTCTCGGGGCTATATCTGCAACAAGGCCGCCCAAATCAACTTCTATCAAAGTGGCAAAGACCGCATCTCTCAGCCTCAGCGTCGCCGGGCTGATGGCGGGTACGACGCCATCTCGTGGGAAGTAGCGATTCAAGAGATCGCTGAAAAAATGTCGGCTATCAAGGCAACCTACGGTGGCGACAAGATTTTCCGCTACGGCGGAGGTGGGCAGGGAAATCATTTGGGCGGCAGCTATTTTAGCTCAGTGTCTAAAGCCCTAGACATGCGCTTTCAGAGCAACGCACTCGCTCAAGAGAAGACTGGCTACGCCTGGATGATGGGTCGCATGTTCGGCACCAATGTGCACGGCGAAATGGAGCACACCCAGTGTCTTTTCATTGTTGGTAAAAACCCTTGGCAGTCCAATAGTATTCAGCGCGCCCGGGTGCTTTTGAAAGAAGTGTCCCAGGACCCCGATAGAACGCTGATCGTGGTCGATCCCCGACGCACCGAGAGTGCCGAACTGGCGGACATTCACCTGGCCGTGAAACCTGGTCGGGATGCCTGGGCGCTGAGCGCCATGATCGCCCATGTGATACAGCAGAGCCTGATACCCATGGACTGGCTACACGATAACGTCCTTGGTCTTGAGCGCGTGCTTGAGAGGTTTTCGGATATCGATGTGGATGGCTACGCAGCGTTTGCTGGGCTGAACCCGGCAGATGTGCGCGCTGCTGCCGAGGCCATCGCGAAGTCGAAAACCAGCGCCTACTACGAAGATTTGGGTGTGCAGATGGCGCCTCACTCCACGCTGTTGAGCTATCTCAACTTGCTGATGATGACGATCACCGGACACTTCGGGCGGCCGGATACGTTAGCGCCGTTGAAATCTCTCATAGGCCAGTTTTTTGCCCTGCATGATGTGGCCGAGGCCGATGATGCGGGTTATGAGCCTCAGGGCCGTCGTTCTCCTGTGGTGGGTGCGCGGATCGTGGGCGGACTGGTGCCCTGTAACGTGATTCCGGAAGAGATTTTGACAGAGCACCCAAACCGTTATCGCGCACTCTGGGTCGAAAGCGGTAACCCCTGTCACTCCCTGGCGGATTCACAGCGCTGGCGCGAGGCCATGCGCAAGCTGGATTTGTCCGTGGTGATTGACGTGTCGATGACCGAGACCGCTAGGGAAGCTGACTATGTGCTGCCGGCATCAAGCCAATACGAAAAGTGGGAATCCACATTCTTTAACTTCGAGTATCCCGAAAACCACCATCATTTACGCGCTCCGGTATGTCCGCCCATGTCGGGCACCTTGTCAGAGCCAGAAATTCATGCCCGCATGATAGAGGCTCTGCGGCCTTTTGAACTGGCAGAAATCGAGCCGCTGAAAGCCATTGCTCAGCAGGGCTTAGAGACGTTCAGTCCTGCGATGTTCGAGGCCATCACCAAGCACCCGCACTGGGGGCCATATTTGCCCTATATCCTGTATCGCACCTTGGGCCCCGCATTGCCTGAAGGGGCGCAGCAGCAGCATCCTACTGGCTGTTGGCGCAGCGCTTCGCCACCGAGCATACCGAAGCCGTCTTGCGGGCGGGCTTCAGTGGCCAAGGTCTGGCCCTTGGCAACGCGCTGTTTGAGGCTATTTTGCAGGGCCGCTCAGGGGTTATCTTCTCCAAGAGCGATATTGCTAGCAGCTTCGAAGAGCTTGGCTTTGCGGACAACAAAATACGCCTTGCCGTAGGCGAGATGCTGGATGAAGTGGCAGATCTAACCAACCTTGAAGACCTGGTGCCTAAAGACCCTGAGTTTCCACTGCTGCTGGCGGCAGGTGAGCGTCGGGCCTATACCGCCAATACCATCGTTCGCGACCCTGAGTGGGTGAAAAAGAAGACCTCGGCTGCTTTGGCGGTGAATCCAGAGGACGCCGCGGAGTGTGGTGTTGGCGATGGCGAGCAAGTGCGGCTAGTGACACAGTCCGGCGCCGCAAATGTGTTGATCACCGTCGATGACCGCATGATGCGCGGCACACTGTCATTGCCCAACGGGCTGGGTTTGCTTTATCCCGACGGCCAAGGCAAGGATACGGCTCTTGGTGTCGCACCCAACGAGCTCACTACGACGGGGCTGCGCGATAAGTTTTTGGGGACACCCCTGCATAAACATGTACCTGCGCGCATTGAACCAATTGCGGCTGCTTAGTCGGCATAGTGCCAATGACTGAGGGCTCGACAAAAAAGCGCTGCGTGATGGTGATGTATGACACCTTGTGTCGACACTTCATGCCATCCTACGGTAACGAGTGGGTTAAGGCGCCAAACTTTCAGCGCCTAGCCCAGCGCACAGTGCAGTTCGATAATTTTTATGTCGGTTCCATGCCATGCATGCCGGCGCGTCGCGAAATGCACACGGGTCGGTACAATTTTCTGCATCGTTCCTGGGGGCCGCTGGAGCCTTTTGACGATTCCATGCCCGAACTGCTGGACCAACAAGGAGTTCACTCCCATAAGGTGACGGATCATCATCACTACTGGGAGGATGGGGGCGCTACCTATCACCAGCGCTACACCACGTTTGATCTGGTGCGCGGTCAGGAAGGCGATAAGTGGGTTGGCGATGTCGAAAAGCTGCGAGATCCTAGCTTCGGCGCCGACCGCTGGCCGGAAATTCAGCGTCTTGCGATGCCAAAGCAAGACATGATCAACCGCGAGCATATGACCTGCGCCGAACTCCAGCCCCAGCACATAACCTTCGATTTGGGGCTGGAATTCATCGAGCGGAACAAAGACGCTGATCGATGGTTCTTGCAGATTGAGACGTTTGATCCTCACGAACCGTTTTTCTCGCAAGAAGAGTTTCAGAGGCTGTATCCCCACGAATACGGCGGACCGCCCTTTGACTGGCCCCCGTATCGTGAGCTGCGCGAAGATCAGCAGACCGTTGAGCATATTCGCTACATGTATGCATCACTGGTGTCGTTCTGCGATCAACAGTTGGGTCGCGTACTCGATGTTTTTGATGAACATAACTTGTGGCAGGACACCTTGCTGTTGGTGAATACCGACCATGGATTTTTGATGGGTGAGCATGACTGGTGGGCTAAGGTTGTGACGCCGTTTTTTCAGGAGGTCGCGCACATACCTTTTTGGGTCTATGACCCACGCATGCCGGAGTGTGTGAATACGAAAAGTCAGGCGCTGGCGCAAACCATTGATCTGGCCCCGACGGTTTTGGATTACTTCGATATCCCGGTGCCGCCAGACATGCAGGGCCGGCGGCTACTCGATGCGATGCGCGGTGACGATGCCATACGCTCGGCAAGCCTCTATGGCGTGATGGGTGGTCAGGTCAACGTCACCGACGGGCGTTATGTGTACATGCGCGGCAGCGCCACCGACGACAATGGACCGCTATACGAATACACCTTGATGCCTACCCATATGCGCTCACGCTTTGCGCCAGCGGAGCTACAAGACTGGCAGCGCTCGGACGGGTTTGGGTTTACCAAGGACTGCAAAGTGATGCGCATTCCTACGCGCACGCCCAAGGCCCTTCTGAGCGGCGACACTCCTATGGGACGTGGTCGCAGGTCGACTCTGCTGTTCGACGTGCAAGCCGATCCTGGTCAGCTCGAGCCAGTCACCTCAACTGAGATCGAAGCACGAATGATTCGTCTTATGCTCTTGGAGATGGCTCGCAACGAGTGCCCGCCGGAGCAGTACGAGCGGCTAGGTCTGCCCGAGCCTCGCCGGATTGGGTCCGGGCATGATGATACTGCGATAGAAATGCCGAGCGATGAGGCCATTGCCGCGGCCTGTGTTTTAGCATCGGCTGAAGGACTAACCGCAGCAGAGCATGGCGGCGAAGGACAACCCAAAATGCCATTCCCTGCCTGGGCGCAGGAAGCTGCGTTTCCAGACAACCTTCGATTGCTTCCGCAATACGAAAATCCGCAATCTAAATCCTGAAAGAAAACCCAGGTGGGAACAGACGCTGGGGTCTTTATGTCTGTGGATGCCCGTGGCGCTAAACGTCGCAGTTTGATAGCAGACATGGCGAGTTTGACCCTGCCAAGGCTTGCATCGAGATGGACATTGCGTACCGTAGATAAATCCCTGTCGTAATTAAACGCCCTGGCGGTGATTATCTGATCCTATGAGTCGTAGAAAGTCTGACCGAGTGAGGAAATGCTATGAGTTCTATTGAAGTTCCTGTGATCGCCGGAGACGGTATTGGCCCTGAAATTACGGCAGCGGTGCTGAAGGTCGTCGACGCGGCAGTCGAACGAAATGGTGCCAGCTTGAAGTGGGTGCCGGTAACCGCAGGACTCAGTGCACTGGATGAGGGCAGCGAGTTGATCCCCCAGCGTACGTTGGATGAAATTGCCCGCTGCAGGGTCGCGCTTAAAGGCCCTTGTACGACCCCCGTGGGCGAGGGGTTTACTTCCATTAATGTGAAACTGCGTAAAACGTTCAATCTATACGCCGCCGTTCGCCCAGTGCGCAGCATGCCTGGCGTAGAAACCCGCTACAAAGACGTCGATCTGATCATCATCCGCGAGAACACCGAAGGTCTCTATAGCGGTGTCGAAAATGAGGTCACTCCCGGCGTCGTAATGAGTATGAAGGTTGCATCCAAGGAGGCGTGTCAACGCATCG
>SHBD01000060.1 GCA_004212735.1 SAR116 cluster bacterium | reverse complement strand
CACCGCCGGAGCCCTTGCCCGGATAACAAAAGCCCATGGGTAGTAGAGAGAAATTTTGTGGATCGTAAAAGCTCTCTGGCGTGACGCCTAGCCAGCGCCGCAGTCGTTCGCCGCTGGGGTCGTTGAAGGGTGTACGAGTGTTGTGGGCTGCGGTACCCGGTGCTTGGCTTACCAGTAAGATTGGTGCATCGACCCCAAATTGAAAGACTGGCCTCGGGCCTAGAGGTAAATGGTTCGCGCAAAGATCGCAGGCGCGAACGCGGCGCAGTAGCGCCTCGGTGGATCTCTGGGAGAACGGTTTAGAGACCAATTTAGAGGCCAAGAAGGTCTGCTTGATCTAGCAAGCCTTGACTGAGCCGAATGCTCGCAGCATCCACCATCACACCGTCGACGTTGATTGCACCTTGTCCGTTGGCTTGTGCTATCTCGTAGGCGGCTGTCTGTTTGCGGGCAGCCGCAATGCGCTCAGCAGAGGGTGTGAACATGGCTTGAATGGGGTCGACTTGGTCAGGATGAATGGCCCATTTACCGGCCATGCCAAGGGTGTGGGCGCGACCGGCCTCAAGCTCAAGAGATCGCATATCTTGGAAATCTGCGAAGGGGCCATCCATGGGTGCTATGCCGTTGGCGCGGCTGGCCATGGTCAGCTTGAATCTTGGGTAATGCCACAGGTCTGGCGGATAATCTGCCGTGCTGCCTACGGAGGCCAGCGGCATGTGTTGACTGGCGGCGTAGTCACCGACGCCGAAAATCAGTGTCTCAATTCGATCTGAGCTGGCGGCTATTTCTTCCACCCGCATCAAACCTTCGACCTCTTCGATGAGACACTCGATGCCAATACGCTTGCTCAGCCCTAACTTGCCCTCCAGCTGGTCGAGCAACAAATGCACGAAAGCCACGTCACCCGGCGATTTCGCCTTGGTCAAAATGATGGTGTCGAGTCGCTCACCGGCTTGGGTGACGACTTGGATAATGTCATCGTGGCACCAGGGCGTGCGCACATCGTTGATACGAATGCTCAGTGTCTGCGCATGCCACGACAGATCCTTGAGGGCATCGATCACTGAGGCTCTCGCGGACGCCTTGGCGTCGACAGCGACGGCGTCTTCCAGATCGAGCAAGACTTGGTCCACCGCGAGCGCTGCGGCCTTTGTCATCATCTTTTCAGAGCTGCCCGGTACGGCGAGGGTGCAGCGTCGCGGGCGAGCCGGTTGGGTGGGTATCATATTTTTCCTCGTCAGCTCTGACTAAGGGCCGGCATGGGATTTAACGAAGGCACACACATGCGCATTGAAAGCCTCGGCACCTTCCATATTGACCCCATGCCCAGCGTCAATTTCAACCACGCTAAGGTTTGTCATATTAGCTTCGGCCCACCGTCGGTTGTCGGCAAAGCGCTTTTCTTTGATGCCGCAGCACAGTAGCAATGGCCTTGGATTATTGGCTGCGATCTCGCGAACGCTGGTGAATGGGTTGGTGTACTCCAAGGTGCTGGCGACACCCCGGGGCTTTAGCTTTGCGCAATCTGCCAGCAGGGGCGCCTTCACGGCTTCGGGTAAATTTCGAGCACGACGAGGGTGGACGGCAATACGGTCGATGGCCGCCAAGCCCTTGCTGCGAATGTTGGCCGCTGATTTGGGTGCGCTATCCAGCCATTCTTGAATTTGCTCTGGTCCTGCTAAGGCCGAATTCGAGTTGGTGAAAATATGCCCGTACACATGCTGGGCGTGGTCGAAAGCGTAGCGAATGGTCAGCCCAGCGCCTAGCGAGTAGCCACATACAAACCAACGCTCGACACCCAGCTGAAGGCGAATTTGCTCGAATTGCTCGGCATAGGCTTGAGGTGAATAAAAGCCTTCGTCTTCTGGAGCAGGAGATCTGCCATGTCCCCACAGATCCACGGTGACCGGTCTACACACCTCGCCAAGGGCATCTAGGTTGGCAAGCCACTGGGCGCTGGATGACAAAAAGCCGTGCACTAGCAATAGGTGCGGCCCGTGACCGGGATGTACTGTGAAGGCGAGTCTGGGTGTGTTTGCCGAATATTGCATGACATCTAAGGATCAGGATAAGTGCTGCTGGTGCCGAAAAATCTCATGCTAACATGATGAAAAGCGTGGCATTTCGTAGGGGGAGGAGACATGGCTTACGACCTATTGGTGAAAAACGGCACAGTAGTTGACGGTTCCGGCAGCCCGGGTTATCGCGCAGACGTCGGCATCATTGACGGCAAGATTGCTGCCATTGGACGCATAAACGAGGGCGCTAAACAGACCATCGACGCAGAGGGGCACATCGTCTCACCAGGGTTTGTCGATGGTCATACCCACATGGATGCGCAGATTTTTTGGGACCCCATCGGCTCCTGCTCTTGCTATCACGGCGTTACCAGCGTGGTCATGGGCAACTGCGGATTCACCCTCGCGCCCTGTAAGCAGGAAGATGCAGACATGGTCTTTCGCAACCTCGAGCGAGCGGAGGATCTTTCCAGAGACGCCATGCTCGAAGGCATCGACTGGCGCTGGGAGACGTTTCCTGAATTCCTTGATGTCATCGACGAGCTACCCAAGGGTATCAATTACGCCGGTTATATCGGTCACTCGGCGCTGCGCACCTACGTGATGGGCGAGCGGGCGTTTTCTGATGCGGCCAGCGAAGACGATGTGCGCAACATGCAGCAGCTGGTGAAGCAGGCGGTGCAAGCTGGCGCCATTGGATTTTCGACGTCGCGTACCTTCAATCACTTGACCGCCGATGATCGGCCAGTGGCCAGTCGTATTGCCGAATGGGACGAGGTGCGAGCCATCGTCAATGCGGTGGGTGAAACCGGCAAAGGCTTGTTTGAAATAGCTGGCGAGGCACCTGGCCGAGACCCTGAGCGGATTGCCGAGTACCACGGTCGTCTGCGCGACCTCGCCGTAGAATCCGGCGTGCCGCAAACATGGGGCATGTTCAGTGTGCGCGCGGCGCCGGATTTGTGGCGACCCTATTTTGACCTGCTCGATGAAACGGCTGCGGCTGGCGGTCGAATGTTCGCGCAGGTACACAGTCGTGCGCTGTCGAGTTTGTTGTCTTTCGAAAGTAATACGCCATTCGACAGCTGGGAGTATTGGTCTGAATTCCGCCAGCTGCCACTGACAGAACAGGCAGCAAAAATGCGTAACCCTGAGATCAAGGCCAAGCTGATCGAGATCGCTAGTCGCGAATATACGGGGCCGCGAATTGTCGGCGCAGAAGCCCGCCCTCCTGAGTGGGATTACATCTATCCCATGGATGACATGGTGTATGACAAGCCTTCTATGGCTGAACTTGCTCGAGCAAAAGGCGTGCACCCGGTTGAGCTGATGATCGACATGGCGCTTGAACGTGATTTGAAAATGTTTTTCCGTCAGCCGATTGCGAACGAGGATCAGGCTCAAGTGCTGGACATGATGAAGCATCCGCGTTCGGTCATTACCTTTTCCGATTCCGGTGCCCACGTGTCGCAGATCATGGATTCCTCGCTGCAAACCCATTTGCTCAGCTATTGGGTGCGCGAAAAGCAGGCGATGACGCTGGAAGAAGCCATCAAACAGATCACCTACAACACCGCGACCATGTGGGGGCTGCATGACCGCGGTCTGCTACGTGAGGGCATGGCAGCAGACTTGGTGGTATTCGATGCCGACACCATAGGAGCAAGAATGCCAGACGTGGTGCATGACCTGCCTGCCGGTGCGAAGCGCCTAAAACAAACGGCTGATGGTATTTTAAATACCGTGGTTAACGGCGAGATTTTGCTGACGAATAACGAGCACAGCGGCGCAGTGCCGGGACAGTTGCTGCGAAGTTAGCAAAATCCGCGGCAAAGTCTGCCGCATGCTTGCGTGTGGGCAGAGGCTGGTGCAACATTCTGCTCCCTCGCGTGAGTCGTCACGCGGTCAGCGCACCTGTAGTTCAACTGGATAGAATACCAGGCTTCGAACCTGGGGGTTGCAGGTTCGAGTCCTGCCGGGTGCGCCATTTCCTTTTTCTATAACTAATGAATTCAATGGCTTAGGCCATTTATCATTTGATTTCGTATACACAAATGTATACACCGTCGGTCATGAGCTATGCTAAAGCTAACGATCAACGGCGTGACCCTATCATTGAAGTACCTGCACAAAGCTAAGGGTAGGCAAACCTACAACTACAGGCGACTTGTGCCTTCAGACCTGCGCCAGCATTACGCAGGGCGAGAAATCATCAGATCACTCAAAACATCCGACAGCACAATCGCGGCTCGTGAATGCCTTCGAATCACCAGAGAGGTCGAAGCTGAGTTTCTGCGTTTGCGCAGCGGTCTGCCCAAAGAGTCCAGCGAAGGTAAACATGGCCTAGGGCTAAAGCTACTGAGGCAATTTGGCATACAGCCTCAGGATTATGACAAAGCCGACTATGAGGCGCAGGGAGACGTGCTGGGTTTTGCAGACCACATTGAGAAAGCTTTTGAATCGGCGCTATCGGTCGAGGAAATGGATTCACTGAGATGGGATGGCGCCAAGGCTGATGCATCAAGGTTACCTTTAGCAGAGAGGGCAGCACTTGAGACACTGAGAGGCGAATTCAGACTCAAGGCCTCAGAGTACCCAGCTGAGTACTTGCGATTGAAAGACAAAGCGTCAGACCAAAAGTTTAAGAATGACGCTGAGTTGGCGGTGAAGTTTCTGCTTGCAGTGCTGCCTGATAAAGCACCGGGAGAATACAGACGCTCTGAACTCAATGATTTGATCGCTCTTCAGCGTGACATAGGACTCAAAAGCGCCAGCATCAAACGAAGGCTTGCGATGCTGAGAGCCATGTTCAACTTGGTTTCGCTTGAGCTAGAGCTTGATGAGGACAGACAACATCCCTTCAACAATTGGCATATCCCCGGCGAAGGAGAAGACAAGAAAGACAAACAGGACTTCACCTTTGATCAGCTTACGCAACTGCGTGAATTTAAGGCCAGCAGAGTCAAGGAGATCAAGTGGATGATGCATCTGATGCTCGACACAGGCTTGAGGATGAAAGAATGCTGCGGACTCATGCGACAAGACGTATATCTAAATGATCAGTACCCACATCTGCGGGTCGCCAAAAACCCCTTCCGACGATTAAAGACGAAAAACAGCAAGCGATTTGTACCCCTCGTTGGCGTTGCGCTAGAGGCCGCCATGGAGGCCGTGGAGAGCGGTGATAGTGATTGGTTGTTTGCTCGTTATATTGATCTGGAGGAGCAGCAGACAAAAAATACCTCTGCGGCTAATACAATGAATAAAGCCATCGCTGGATACCTAGGCGCTGGCGCTCCTACTTCTCATAGCTTCCGCCATACAATGCAGACAAGGCTGCGGGAAGTTGGCTGCCCAGAACATCTGCGCAATGAACTGGGAGGGTGGAGCAAAACCGTATCTGAAAGCTATGGTTCAACTGCTGACCTGAAAAACAAAAGTGAGTATCTGCAAAAGGCGGTTACGACACCTTTCAGGAACATCACGTAGGATAGAGTGACAGCGGTTTGTAGAACCAAACATGTGATCAGGCCGGCTAGCTTGGTTAACACACGTGGTTTCTTGGGTTAACCATACAGGATAAGTGAATTAAAATACTAAATGGTTGTTTTTACTAACTATTTTAAATATTTAACATAAGAACAAGATCTTATTTTAATTACTATTTAATCTAACATGAAAATTTCATATAACTTTTACTTGACAAATCCGTCAACGGCTGTATAATATGGGGAATATTCTGCCTTCTAGTAACATCTAGCTTCCTAGTTAACACTAGTTATAAAAATATAGTTTAAATAACTTTTATATATATAGTTAACTAGATGTTACTTACTTAGCAATATTCTGAATATTGGCAATATTGGGTTAGTGAGGGCAGGTGTTTCTCCTGCTGCTGGATAGGTTAGGTAGAGCTCTTTACCTGTGTTCCCATTACAGGGGGTTTTATCCCATTCTCTGATTGAGCCTTTAGTAAAGGTGGTGCATTACTGGTGGTTGAAGGGGAAAGGTCCGCCCCGTAAAAGCAGCAGTGGGCTTCTACGAGACGGTCTTCGAAGTGACTCAGACTACTGGATTCTGACTGAGGTAGCCTGTTGCACAAATTCCCCGGAAGGGTCGCGACCGGCTGCCGACCAATACTCAACCCACTCCTTGCTTTCATTTCTCTTCGTTACATTAGTTTGCCACTCGCTCCAACTAGCG
>SHBD01000006.1 GCA_004212735.1 SAR116 cluster bacterium | reverse complement strand
AAAAGGCCATTCATCATCATCCCAGAAATCATAGCCAATCAGACGACCATCAATGTCCAGCGCAATGCGATTCTGGAAGTCTGGCAGTGTGTAATTGATGCCTGTATCGACAATGGCGATGCGAGGATTATTAGGGTTGCGGTCTGCCGCCTTGAGCGTGAAGTGATGCGGGGGGTCCTGTATCTCGGCGCTGCCAATTGCCACAAAATCAGGGCCAAGGTCGGTGATTGATAAAACCCTGCCGTCAGGCTGTCGGGTGATCTGGCGGCTGCGGATGGGTTTACATCCCGTGGCAAGTCGCATTTCCACTGCGGGAAGGCCGGCACTATTAAAAACAGTCACAATGGCAACACGCCACGCCTGAAATGAGGGGCGCGCGATAATTTCAACCTGTCCCTTGCCACCAACTGTTGTAAAGACAAATCCCGGTCCGCGCGGCGTGACAGTCGTTTCAATCTCATCAGGCGCAGCCAAAACTGCGCACGCCTCCTCTTTGATCAAGGTGAGTTCGGCAGGGGACTCAGCAGTGGATTCGGCAGATGCTCCGTCAGATGCTCCGGCAGGCGAGAGGGTCGCAGCCGCAAGGACGGCCACCATCGGCTGTGCCACAAGCAGCAGAAGCAAAAACAGATATCTCATCACATTGACCTCAAACACATGCCCCGGCATGTATTTACTCTAGCATGATTTGATCGCACATCTGTAGTGCGGGTCATTGGCGCAGGTCGGTGGCACAGGTAAGCGATGCGGGCTGGCGGCCCATCTACCAATTCAGCGCTGGTAAAATCACCCATGTTTTGCCACCCTTCACAATCAGAGCGAGGGAGGATGATCAATGACCGTGACCATATATGCGTTAAAAAGCTGTGATAGCTGTAAGAAGGCCATCAAGGCGCTGACCGCTGCAGGGCATGAGCTCAAGATCATTGATGTCCGCGCCGATGGTGTACCGGAGGACCAGCTTGCCGCATGGTTGGCAACGCATGGCGGTGAAATTGTGGTCAATCGCAAATCAACCACCTGGCGCGGCCTTGACGAGGTGGCGCGCAGTGCGGCTCCACTTGACCTGCTGAAAGCGCACCCAACCTTGCTGAAACGTCCGGTGATCATCGCCGATGGCACCAGCCATATTGGCTGGGGCAAGGATGTACAGGCAGAGTTTGGCCTTTAATTTTAACGAGTGATTTCCCCCTCGTGAACTTTGACGTCTGTTTTTCGACCTCTGAATGCTTTGAATGATTAACCCCTCCTATCATCTGTTCATATGATGCCGGGAAGGGATGCCACCAATGCGCGTGTTCAAGGGTGACGAGTTGCTGTTTCTGTTGCTTTGGTGTTCGGGCTACATCGGTGCCAAGCTTGGCGTGCCGGTGGCTGGAACTTTCACACTTCTGCTGTATCGATTCCTTGTTATGATGCTGGTCGTTGCGGTGATCATCTCGGTGCGCCGGGAATGGCGCGCGCCCGACAGAAACACGCTACTGGTTGGCTTTTTTGCCCATTTTGTCTGGCTGGTGGCGATCTTTAAAGCGTTTGAATTTGGCCTGAATGCGGGCTCGGTTGCCCTGATTGCCGCGCTCCAACCCGCCCTGACGGCGTCGGTGTCACCGCTCCTGCTTGGCGAGGCAAATGACGCTTTGCGGTGGTGTGGAATCGGTGTTGGCTTTGTCGGTGTGCTTGTCTTTGTCGCGGGTGATATGAACTTATCTGGCACGGCGTTATGGGTCTATGGCCTGCCGCTGCTGGCGACATTCTGTCTGACCTTTGTTACCGTATGGGGTCGGCGCGCGGCAAAAATTGATCAACGAGACATTCCGGTGATGACGGCATTGTTCTGGCATGGGTTGCTCGCCGCCCTCTGCCTGGCACCCCTTGCATGGTGGTTTGAGGGCTTTGCCGCCGCGTGGGGCGGACAGTTGGTCTTTGCAATCATATGGTTGGCCATTCCGGTGTCGATTGGTGCCTACGGATTGATGTTTTATTTAATCAGGACGCGTGACGCCACCCGCATTTCCGCCCTGCAATATTTTGTTCCTCCGGTGACCATGATGATCGCCTGGGCGGTGTTTGGTGAAGCACTTGCCGGTCTTGGTTTTCTGGGGCTTTTCATCACCAGTGTTGGATTTTATTTGATGTCCCTGTCGCAGCGCCGCGCCAACCAACGGCAATTGATTTGCCCTGCCGACTCCGCCAGCCCCGAAAAATGCTGAAAACCTGAAAATTGCTTAAAATTCGTGAGAATTTCGCCAATCATCCCTATATTGAGAGCTGTTGGTCCAAGTGACCTAACGCATATCACCTGACCTCAGGCCGTGACGCCTAACCGGATCAGGGCGCTGATGGGAGATGCAAATGGCGAAAACGCGCGTTGCAATGGAATTTGGCATGGGAACCTCGCTCCGGCAGGCAGATTATACCAAGGCCGCGGTGCGGGCGCTCAGCGATGCGCTCTGGCATAATTCGCTGTCCATGGCCGAGGCTTTTGGGTTTGACAAATCCGACATGATTGTCGATGTCGAGATTGGCGTTCAGCAGCCAGATGCTGTCGACATCGCGGCTGTTCAAGCCGTTCTTCCCTATGGTCAGAGCGCCGTCACTGTCTCGCATGGTGGCCTTGACGTGCCAAAGCCTGATGGCTCCGGTGCCACCATCATTGCCAATGCGGCGGTCGTTGTATCCTTTGACATGGAACCGGCAGGCGGATCAAAGGGGACATCATGAAACGACTGATTCTCGAGATGGGAACGGGCAATGATCTCTATGGTGGTGACTACACCAAGGCGGCGTGCCGCGCCGTTCAGGATGCCCTGCATCACAGTTCGCTCACATTGTTTCGCTCACTTGGCTATGATCACCGGGACATGCTGGTGAAAGTCACAATTGGCGTACAGGCGCCCGATTTGGTTGATATCGACCGTGTGCGCGCCGAATTGCCCCGCGGGACACCCGAGGTGAAAATCGTCAAGGGTGGCCTTGATGCCCATGATGCGGAGAATGACAATGTGTCAGTCATTGCAACAGCCGCCATCGAGGCGTTTCTGGAGATCAATCCTGATGACTGGCAACTCAGCACCAAAGCCCGGACTTAAAAACAGGACCCGCCTAGATGACAGCCGCTGACAGCCCTATTCAGACTGCCGAGATTATCGTGCCATCATCCGATATTCGTGATGATCTTGCCTTTTTCACAAAGACGCTCAGCCTCCGCCTGGAGCAGATTTATCCGGCCGATGATCCGGCGGTGGCGGTGCTGTCTGGCCATGGTGTGCGGTTGCGACTGGATTCGCGCTGTCCTGCCGACACGCCTTGCCCACGCCTGTGTCTGCAGGCAGATGACCCGGCAGCAATCGCCGATGGTGAGCAGACGATAACCGCGCCAAATGGCATGGTGATCGAGATCGCCCAGCATAATCCACCCCTGCATATGCCGCAGACCCAGCATCGCTATGTTGTGCGCCGGCTTGTTGATCAAGCCCCATGGGTGATTGGCCGGGCCGGTATGCATTATCGTGATTTGATTCCAGACAGGCTTGGCGGGTCAATCATTGCCAGCCACATCCGCATCCCTGATGGCGGACCGGTGCCGGACATGGTTCATTATCACACGGTCGGGTTTCAGTTGATTTTCTGCATCGCGGGCTGGGTGGACCTCGTCTATGAGGATCAGGGGCCGGAATTTCGCCTGCATGCGGGTGATTGCGTGATTCAACCACCCGAAATCCGGCATCGTGTGTTGTTTGCCTCCGACAATATCGAGGTGATCGAGATCGGTGTTCCAGCTGAGCATGTCACCACCATCGACCATGAAATGACCCTGCCGAATGGCCCGGCTAACCCAGACCGGCTCTTTCAGGGCCAGCGTTTCATCCATCATCAACAGGCGCAGGCAGACTGGCATCCCTGGCGCATCCCGGGCTTTGTACATCGTGACACTGGCATTCTGGACGCGACGAACGGTGTTGCCAACGTTCAGGTCGCCAAATGGCAAGGGGGTGAGGCACAAAGCCCGGAATTTGCCAGTCATGCCACGCATGCCACGCATGATTGTGACATCCTGTTTCATTTCGTCATCAGCGGAACCATGCGGCTTGAGGTTGACGGCCAAGACCCATCGGCGCTGTCCGCGGGTGATGCCTTTGTCGTGCCCCCGGGCACGGCGGCGGCATTTTGCGAGTGCAGTGACGATCTTGAATTGATGGAAGTGGCGCTCCCCGGAGCGTTCGCGACAAATCTGCATGACCCAGCTTGACACTGCGCAGACCGTCATGTCGCCGCGAGATTATTTTCTCTATGCCGTCATGGTGTTTGGCTGGTCGACAAGCTGGATCATGTTGAAACAACAGCTTGGGGTTGTTGCCCCCGAAGTTTCGCTGTTCTGGCGCTATCTGGCGGCGGCGTTGCTGATGTTTGGCCTGTCGGCAGTGATGCGACAGCAACTGCGCTATGTGGCGCGTGATCATCTTCGCTTTCTGGCGCTTGGCCTGTGCCTGTTCTCAGCCAATTTCCTGTTGTTTTACTACGCTGGCAGTTATGGCGCTTCCGGCCTGCTCGCCGTGGTGTTTTCCACCGCCTCGCTGATTATCGTCCTGATGGTGGCATTGGCCTCGCGGCGGATGCCAAAATGGAAGCATCTGCTTGCTGCGGTGATCGGCATTTCCGGTGTGTTGCTGCTCTATCTGCCAGAATTACAGACGTCGCAGACAGCTCTCCTCAGCCTTGGCCTATGCCTTGGCGGGACGCTGTTTTTCTGCACTGGCAATCTGGTCTCAGCGGCAACCCAACGTGCCGGTCTACCAGTGATGGGGGCAAGCACATGGGGAATGGCCTATGGTGCGGGGTTGCTGGGATTGTTCGCCCTGGCCAATGGCAGCCCGTTTATCATCGAGTTCACGCCTGTCTATCTGCTGTCACTTGCCTGGTTGGTTGTCATCTCTTCAGTGATCACTTTTGCCTGCTATCTCACACTGGTTGGCAGAATCGGACCCGGGCGGGCCGGTTATGCCACGGTGATGTTTCCGGCCTTTGCCCTACTGATCTCAACCGCTTTTGAGAGCTATCAATGGACAGCGTTCGCCCTTGCCGGTCTGGGTCTTGTTGTGACGGGCAACATCATCATGCTGCGTTCGCGCAGGTAAAGTCATCGCCACTTGCAATCTCACCACTGGCTATCAGGTAATGGCTGGCGCAAATGCAGTGAACAGCAGGCCAACAACCGCACCGGCCGTCAGAATATGCCGCAGCCGCATATACCACGCCGGCAACAGACCACGCTGAAAGGCTTGCCTGTCAACTGACCAGGCGAGGGTGAAGGCGGGAACCAGCGCCAGCATGCTCAAGCGCACATCCAGTACGCTGACCGCCGCCCATGCCAGCAACGCCGGTGTCACCGACCATGAAAACCAATAGACATGACGACCATCCTGCATCGCCAGCCCCCAATGAATGGCGCCCACAAAGCTGAGGATAACAGCGCCGTAATTTGCCGCCCCGATCAGCCCGTAAGCGGCGAGAATCGGCGTGCCTCCATGTGCCGCAGCGGCGCATATGGCAAACGGCACCAAGCCACCATAGCCGAGCCAGACAGCCAGTTCTGGCGTATCCTGTTGCTGTTGATCAGTCATTTCACGTTCCCCTGTGACAGGTTTATTTTATTGGTCCATTTTATTGGCCTACTTTATCGGCTCCTTTTTTGGTCAAGTTGTGGGTCCATGTTTTTGACCAATGTTTTTGACCAATGTTTTCGACCAATGTTTTCGACCAATAGTCTCATCCATTCTTCTGGCTACCATGCCCGCCCGTATCGCGACTGGTCAATGCCAACAAGGCCACCGCCGTCATTACCACGGCACCGCCGATTATCTCCAACCGGCTCATCGCCTCGCCAAGAAACAGCCATGGCCACACCGGCCCAAGCACACTCTCGATCAAAACCAGCAAGCTGACCTCTGCCGCAGGCACATAAGACGTCCCCCAGGTCACAAAGGCGATGCCGATGCCAATGGTAAAGGCACCCATGAATAATGTCAGCCCCAGATCATGGGGCGAAATGGCAAGGCCATCACCGACAGTCAATGCTGCAACTGCCCCCATGCCACCGGCAAAAAGCCCACCGCAGAAGGTGCCGCCAAGCACGTCATCACGTTTGCTTCTTCGGGCCAGAACAAGCATCACCGCAAAGGACAGCGCCGAGACAAGAGCCACCAGATTGCCCGTGGTCCGGCCCACCTCCCAACCATCTCCCAGCATCACACCAACCCCGATCAGCGCGGCGACCATTGCCCACCAAGTGAAAGCATGTGGCTTCTCGCCAATCCAGACCCAACCGATGATCGCCGCCAGAAAGGGCGATATCGTAAGCAGGAATAGTGTCGAGGCAACAGAGGTCATGAGCATGGCAAAAACATAGGTGACGAAAGCAATGCCAAGTGCCAGCCCGATCAGCGCATCGGTGCGGTCAAGGCTGGTCAGAAAAGCCGCGGGAGATGTGCGGCGGCGCAGGCAGGCAACGGTGCCGACAATCAGCACCAGCCCGATTGAGCGGTAAAACAGGATAAGCGGGCCATCCGTTGTTTCCAACAGGCGCATCATCAGCCCGACAAAACTCATGCAGCTGCCGCCAAACAGGATCAGCAGCATTGCTGCGTTCTTTGTCATAAAATTGGTCCCACCCTGTCGGCTTGGAATTGGCCCAGTAATCGCCCAGTAATCGCCCAGCATCGGCCCCGGATCAGCCCGTTCTAGCCCAAGATCAAGCCAGAATGATCCGCGTTCTGGCCTCGCTCACGCTTTACCTTGTCCTGCTGGCCAAAGAAAGACGCCTCTTTTGGATATTCTGGCATGTCCATCTCGTAGGGCGTGCTGCGAACCCGGCCGGTATAGCAACCCCGCATGATTTCACCATCATGGCTGTGGGGAATTGGATTGGGGGACAGAGCCACCGCATCCTCGGCCACATAGGTAACGATGAACAGGCTGCGCGGGGCATTGGTCATGTTTGGCAGCGACGCGTGCAGCAGCCTTGTATGCATCAGACAGGCAGAACCAGCTTTGCCTGTGCAACTGACGGATGCGTCCCGCAGCCCATCCTCAATCTCCGGGTCAACGGCGCCGGTGAACACGCCATCATGCCATAACGTATGAATTTTGTCCTTGTGGCTTCCCGGCACCACTTCGAGCGGACCGTTATCAGGCGTCACATCATCCAGAAAAATCAACACTGTCATGATGTTGTCGTTGGAATGTGGCTCAAAGGGAAAATCTTGATGATACTTGACCGCTGTTCCGGACCCGGGGAGCTTCAGATTGACCTTGGTCGCCAACAGCTTGATGTTTGGGCCGAAAATTTCTGCCGTCAAATCCAGCGCTGCATTGTCGCGGGTGACAGCCAGAAAGCTGTCTGACACTTCAATTGGTGAGGAAATGCGGCGCAGCGCTGGCGTTTCTGGGCCATGGGTGTTGGGTTCGACGTCAAACCGTGGTCGGCCATCCATGATTTCCCCAAAATTGCTGTCATGGTGACGTGACTCATCAATCCAGCGCCGCAATTGCTCGTTCAGCGCTGCCAACTGCTCACTGGTAATGGCATCTTCCATCATCACATAGCCGTCTCTCTCAAAGCTGGTGACATAATCTGCAACAACATTGTCTTTCATTGACCTCAATCCACTTCCTTTCGGCACTCTCGTTTGCGTGAAACCGGACGACATTTTCCATGTGAAACTTCATGTGAAATTCCAAGTGAAATACCATGTAAAATTTCATGTTAAAAAAACCGAAGCAGAATTGTCTGGCGGCGTAAATCAAATTTTTTATCCGCTGCGAAAATCACCAGTTTGGCTGCCTTTTTCGGGGCGAATCACGGGCTGGGTGAGGGGCTGTACAAAAACGAGCTGAAATGGCGCGGCAAATGCGCCCGATTGTGGCATAATCTAAGGCTTGTGGGGTTGCTTTTGCGGCGGTGCTGGATTAATCAAACTGTGTCCGTGGCAAGTCTGCGGGAGAGCTATGGGAGAGCCAGGTGCCGGAGTTTCTGTCCGAATATCTACCAATCGCCATTTTCATTGCGATTGCGTTTGGATTGTCCGCGGCTTTTGTGGCCTCAGCGTTCATTTTCGGTAATCAGCGGCCAGATGATGAAAAGATGGCTGCGTATGAATGTGGTTTTGACGCGTTCGAGGACTCGCGGCGTCAGTTTGATGTGCGCTTCTACCTTGTCGCCATCCTGTTTATCATTTTTGATCTGGAAGTGGCCTTTTTGTTTCCGTGGGCTGTCTCGCTCGGCGGTATCGGGCTGTTTGGGTTTTGGTCAATGATGGTATTTCTTGCCGTACTGACGATTGGGTTCATCTATGAATGGAAAAAAGGGGCTCTGGAATGGGAGTAATAGACCCATATACCGCACCGCCGATCCCGCAGGGTCCTGACCAGGATGCGATCCTGAAGGCCGTTGGTGATGAAATCACCAACCGTGGTTTCGTTATTGCCAAGGCGGATAAACTGTTCAACTGGGCGCGTTCCGGATCATTGTGGCCGATGACGTTTGGCCTTGCGTGCTGTGCCGTTGAGATGATTCACTCGGCCTCAAGCCGTTATGACATGGACCGTTATGGCATGCTGTTCCGGCCCAGTCCGAGGCAATCGGATGTGATGATCGTTGCCGGGACCCTGACCAACAAAATGGCACCAGCGCTGCGCCGCGTCTATGACCAGATGCCGGAACCACGCTGGGTTTTATCGATGGGGTCGTGCGCCAATGGCGGTGGTTATTATCACTATTCTTACGCGGTGGTTCGTGGATGTGACCGGATTGTGCCGGTGGATGTCTATGTACCGGGATGCCCGCCTACCGCCGAGGCTTTGATCTATGGCCTGCTGCAACTGCAAAAGAAAATCCGGCGCACCGCGACAATCGCCAGAACGTAAACGTCAATAGTTTTGCCGGATCTGTGATGACGGCCCGGTTGATATCGAGACACAGGCAACATTATGTTGGCCACTCTTAGGGGATGTTAATGGGAGAGATGGATCAAATCGAAGATGGTCGGGCGACAGATACCGCGCCATCCGCTTTGGAAACCATGGTTGTTCACTTGCAGCATCTGCTGGGTGATGCTGTTTCCAGCGCTGACATCTCCGGTGGCCAGATCATTTTGCGGACGACCTCGCCGGCGCTGATCACCTTGCTGACCAGCCTACGCGATGACGTGGTCGCCTCATTCAACCAGCTCACTGACTTGACGGCGGTTGATTACCCGGACAGGCCAGAACGTTTCGAGATGGTGTATCAGCTGTTATCGATGAAAAACAACATGCGTCTGCGGATCCTGATGCCGGTCGATGAAGGACAGACGGCGCCGTCCGTTGTTGGGCTTTTCAATTCTGCCAACTGGGCCGAGCGTGAGGTGTGGGACATGTTCGGCATATTCTTTGCCGGTCATCCCGATCTTCGCCGGTTGTTGACTGATTATGGCTTTGAGGGACATCCACTGCGCAAGGATTTTCCGCTCACCGGTCATGTCGAGGTGCGCTATGACGATACGCTGCGCCGAGTAGTCAATGAACCGGTCAGTCTGGTACAGGAATTTCGGGATTTTGACTTTCTCAGCCCATGGGAAGGCATGCAGGGTCAGATTGATGCTGGTTCTGCTGACAAAGTGGGCAAGGGCGAGTAGGGAAGACTGTCATGGCGGAAATGCAAATCAAACCTATCACCATGAATTTCGGACCGCAGCATCCAGCGGCACATGGTGTGTTGCGCCTTGTGCTGGAGATGGATGGCGAGGTGATTGAGCGCGCCGATCCGCATGTGGGTCTGTTGCATCGGGGCACTGAAAAGCTGATCGAGCATAAGACCTACCTGCAGGCTTTGCCTTATTTTGACCGGTTGGATTACGTCTCACCGATGAATCAGGAGCATGCGTGGGCTCTGTCGATCGAAAAAGCACTGGGAATCACGGTGCCGCGCCGGGCGCAATATATTCGCGTTCTGTATTGCGAGATTGGCCGGATTCTCAATCACATCATGAATCTTACGACTTTCGCCATTGATGTTGGCGCCATGACCCCCTTGCTTTGGGGCTTTGAGGAGCGTGAGCAATTGATGGGCTTTTATGAGCGTGCCTGCGGGGCTCGTCTGCATGCGGCCTATTTCCGCCCCGGCGGTGTGCATCAGGATTTGCCGGACGGTCTGCTTGATGAGATTTCGCAATGGGCGGCAAAATTCCCGTCTTTTATTGATGATCTGGAAATGCTGTTGACTGACAACCGTATTTTCAAGCAGCGCACCGTAGATATTGGCGTGATCAGCGAGGAAGATGCGCTTGATTTCGGCATGACCGGCCCGTGCCTGCGCGCCTCGGGCGTTGCCTGGGATCTGCGTAAAACACAGCCCTATGACGTTTATCCTGAGATGGAGTTTGACGTTCCGATCGGCAAAACAGGTGACTGCTATGCGCGCTACCTCGTCCGGGTCGAGGAGATGCGCCAGTCGCTGCGGATTATTGATCAGTGCATTGCCAATATGCCTGAGGGCCCGGTGCTTGCTGAAAACAACAAGGTCACACCACCCAAGCGCGGTGAGATGAAGAATTCGATGGAAGCGCTGATTCATCATTTCAAGCTCTACACCGAGGGTTTTCACGTTCCCGAGGGTGAGAGCTACACCGCTGTCGAGGCACCGAAGGGTGAGTTTGGCGTCTATGTTGTGGCTGATGGATCAAACCGGCCTTACCGCTGCAAGATCAGAGCCCCTGGATTTTACTTCATGGCTGCGGTGGATCATCTTTCGCGCGGCCATATGCTTGCAGATTCCGTGGCGATCATCGGATCGCTGGATGTTGTTTTTGGTGAGATTGATAGATGAGTATCGAAGCCCGCATTGCAGATGAACAGCCTGAAACCTTTAAATTCTCGGCAGAGAATGAAAAGGAAATCAAGCGCATCGTTGCCAAATATCCCAAAGGCCGGCAGGCCAGCGCGGTGATGCCGTTGCTCGACCTTGCCCAGCGCCAGCATGATAATTGGATTCCAATGAAAGCCATTGAACTGATTGCAAGAAAGCTGGATATGGCCGAAATCAGGGTGCTTGAGGTCGCAACCTTCTACACCATGTTCAACCTCAAACCGGTGGGCAAGTATTTCCTGCAGGCCTGTACGACAACCCCCTGTTGGCTGCGCGGCTCGGACGAGATGATGCGCTGCATCAAGGACCGTTATGCCATCGCTTCGGGTGAGACCTCGGAATGTGGGCGCTTTTCGCTGCTGGAGGTGGAATGTCTTGGTGCGTGTGTCAATGCGCCGATTCTTCAGGTCAATGATGATTTCTATGAAGATCTTGATTACGCCTCGACCGCTGCTCTGCTGGACTCACTTGAGGCGGATGCCCCGCTTCCGGTTGGCTCGGTGATGGGTCGTTCGGGGTCGGAGGCAACTAGCGGGGCGACCAGCCTTGCAACGCTGAAACCGAAACAATCGGGAGTGGCCAATGCTTAAGGATGCAGATCGTATTTTCACCAACATCTATGGGTGGGGTGATGCGGGCCTGACGGGGGCCAGGAAGCGGGGCGACTGGTCAAACACGGCAAAGCTGATCAAGCTTGGCCATGACGAGATCGTTGAGCGCATCAAGGCGTCTGGCTTGCGCGGGCGCGGCGGTGCAGGTTTTCCAACCGGGTTGAAATGGTCTTTCATGCCCAAGGAAGTCAAGGATCGCCCGCATTATCTTGTCGTCAATGCCGATGAGTCTGAGCCAGGCACATGCAAGGACCGTGACATCATCCGGCATGAACCGCACAAGCTTCTCGAAGGCTGTGTTGTCGCTGGTTTTGCGATGCGGGCGCATGCCGCCTACATTTACATCCGCGGTGAGTTTGTGAATGAAGCGCGCCGTCTGCAGGCCGCAATTGACGAGGCGTATGACGCTGGCCTGCTTGGCAAGAATGCTGCCAAATCGGGGTGGGATTTTGACATTTACCTGCATCGCGGGGCTGGTGCCTATATCTGCGGTGAGGAAACAGCGCTGTTGGAATCGCTTGAGGGCAAAAAGGGCCAACCACGCTTGAAGCCGCCATTTCCGGCGGGTGTTGGTCTTTATGGCTGTCCCACAACGGTCAATAATGTCGAATCCATTGCTGTCGCACCAACCATTCTGCGACGAGGTGCGGACTGGTTCGCGGGTCTTGGCAAGGAGAACAACACCGGGACCAAGTTGTTCTGCATTTCCGGGCATGTTAACAATCCGTGCAATGTTGAAGAGGAAATGGGCATTCCCCTGCGTGAATTGCTGGAAAAACATGCTGGCGGTGTTCGCGGTGGCTGGGACAATTTGCTTGCCGTCATCCCGGGAGGGTCCTCAACGCCGTTGATGCCCCGCGATGTCTGTAATGACATGACCATGGATTTCGATGCACTCCGCGCGGCCGGAACGGGTCTTGGCACGGCAGGCGTTATCGTCATGGACCGCAACACCGACATCGTCAAGGCAATCGCCCGTCTGTCTTATTTCTACAAGCATGAGTCCTGTGGCCAATGCACGCCTTGCCGTGAGGGCACAGGGTGGATGTGGCGGATGATGGAACGACTTGTTCGCGGTGAGGCTGAGTCGCACGAAATTGACACGCTGGAGCAGGTTACGCGCCAGATTGAGGGACATACGATCTGCGCTCTTGGTGATGCGGCCGCTTGGCCAATTCAGGGTCTCATCAAGCATTTCAGACCGGAAATTGAACGGCGCATTGCCGCGCGTCATTCAGCTGACGCCGTCAATGCTGCTGAATAGGGAGCCCAGAAACAGATGCCAAAGCTGACAGTGAACGACATTGAGGTTGTTGTCGAGGACGGCGCCACCGTTTTGCATGCCTGCGAGGCGGCAAATGTTGAAATTCCACGTTTCTGCTATCACGACAGGCTGTCGATTGCGGGTAATTGCCGGATGTGCCTTGTTGATATGGAGCGGGCGCCAAAGCCGATTGCGTCCTGCGCGATGCCGGCTGGCGACGGTATGGTCATCCGTACCGATACTGACAGGGTGAAAAAGGCGCGTGAAGGCGTCATGGAATTTCTGTTGATCAACCATCCGCTCGATTGCCCGATCTGTGATCAGGGCGGTGAATGCGACCTGCAGGATCAGGCAATGGGCTATGGCTTTGATGGCTCGCGCTTCGATGAGAACAAGCGCGCCGTTGAGAATAAACATATGGGCCCATTGATCAGCACGACGATGACCCGTTGTATCCATTGCACGCGCTGTGTGCGCTTTGCGACAGAGGTCGCCGGTGTGCCTGAGCTGGGCGCGATTGGCCGCGGTGAGTCGGTGGAGATCACAACCTATCTCGAAAAGACGCTGGCGTCGGAATTGTCGGCCAATGTCATTGATTTATGTCCGGTTGGCGCGTTGACTTCAAAGCCCTATGCCTTTGCCGCGCGACCCTGGGAGCTGAACAAGACCGAGTCCATTGACGTGATGGACGCGCTTGGCAGTAACATCCGTGTTGATGCCCGTGGAGCGCAGGTGATGCGTGTGCTGCCCCGGCTGAATGAGGACATCAACGAGGAATGGATTTCTGACAAAACCCGCTATGCGGTGGATGGGTTGCGCCGCCAACGTCTTGACCGGCCTTATCTGCGGGGTCGTGACGGCCGTCTTGCGCCGGCCAGCTGGGATGATGCGTTCAAGGCTATAGCGGCAAAGATGAAAAAGGCAAAGCCAGCGACGATGGCGGCGATTGCAGGTGATCAGGTCGATGCCGAGGCTATGTTCGCGCTGAAAACACTGTTTGGCAAAATGGGCAGTGGCAATATCGATTGTCGGCAGGATGGTGCCAAAATTGGCGGAGCGCGGGCGGGATACCTCTTTAACTCGACCATTGCTGGCATTGATGACGCGGACGCTCTGCTGATCATCGGCAGCAATCCACGCATCGAGGCTGCTGTGCTGAATGCACGCATTCGCCGGAACTGGCTGTCCACCGGCCTGCCAGTTGGTGTTGTCGGGCCAAAAATGGATCTTACCTATGACGCGGCTTTCCTGGGTGATGAGCCAGCGGTGCTTGCCGATCTTGCGTCTGGCAAACATAAATTTGCCGCCAAATTGAAAAAAGCGAAGCGCCCGATGATCATTATTGGCATGGGTGCGCTTGCCCGGGCAGACGGCGCGGCAGTGCTTGGTCAGTCGCGTGATATTGCTGAGACCTACGGCGTTGTTACAAAAACATGGAATGGTTTCAATATCTTGCATAGTGCGGCCTCGCGCGTTGCAGGTCTTGATATGGGCTTTGTGCCGGAAAAATCGGGCCTCGATGTAGAGGCGATGTGCAAGGCGGCCGAGGCTGGTAAACTTGATCTTGTCTGGTTGCTTGGCGCAGATGAAGCTGATCTGCCCCGTCTGAAAAATGCCTTTATCGTCTATCAGGGGCATCATGGTGACAATGGCGCGCATCATGCCGATGTGGTGTTGCCGGGCGCGGCCTACACGGAAAAAGACGGCATCTATCTAAATACCGAAGGGCGTGTTCAATATGCCAACCGGGCGGCCTTCCCTCCGGGTGAGGCGCGCGAGGATTGGGCGATATTGCGGGCTTTTGCCGGCGTTATGAAGATCAATTTTGGCTTTGACTCGCTGGATGAGTTGCGTGAGTTATTGTTCCGTGCGGTGCCGCATTTTGCTGATCGGGACATGATCAGCCCGACAAAATGGGTTAAATTTGGCAGCCGTGCCAAGGTCAAGCCTGTTAAATTTACCACTGCCATCGATAATTTTTACATGACCTGTGCAATCAGCCGCGCATCGGAGACGATGGCTGAATGTATGCGGGCAAACGGCACGGATCGGGCTGAGGCGGCGGAATAATTATGATTGACCTTCTCACTCACAGCTATGTCGTCAATGTGGCGTGGATACTTGCCCAGATCCTGATGGTCATCGGGCCACTGCTTATCGCTGTTGCCTATCTTACGCTAGCCGAACGCCGGGTGATTGGGTTCATGCAGCTCCGCAAGGGGCCAAATGTGGTTGGACCGTTTGGTCTGTTCCAGCCCTTTGCCGATGCACTGAAGCTGATGGCCAAGGAAACCATTCTGCCAGCGGGTGCCAACAAGGTTGTTTTCCTGTTTGCGCCCATGCTGACCTTCATTCTGGCGATTGTCGCCTGGGCGGTGATACCGTTTGGCGAGGGGCTGGTGATTGCCGACATCAATGTTGGCATCCTGTATCTGTTCGCCATTTCCTCGCTAGGCGTCTATGGCGTGATTATGGCGGGGTGGGCCAGTAACTCCAAATATGCTTTTCTGGGTGCATTGCGCTCGGCGGCGCAGATGGTGTCCTACGAGGTGTCGATGGGGCTTGTCATCATCAATGTGCTGCTCTGCGTTGGATCGCTCAATCTGAGCGCAATTGTCGAGGCACAGCGCGATATGTGGTTTGCCCTGCCATTGCTGCCGATGTTTGTGGTGTTTTTCATCTCGACACTGGCCGAGACAAACCGGGCTCCCTTTGACCTGCCGGAGGGCGAGTCAGAACTGGTTGCCGGCTATTTTGTTGAATATTCCTCCATGAGCTTTGCCCTGTTCTTCCTTGGTGAATATGCCAACATGATTTTGATGAGCAGCATGACCGTGGTTCTGTTCATGGGGGGCTGGTTGCCACCGTTTGATATTTTCCCACTCAACGTCATTCCGGGGCCGATCTGGTTCATCTTGAAGATCATGCTGGTGTTGTTCGTGTTTTTGTGGGTGCGGGCGACGACCCCGCGCTATCGCTATGACCAGCTTATGCGGCTTGGCTGGAAAATCTTTTTGCCTTTCTCACTTCTCTATGTCGTGGCGACTGCTGGCTTTTTGCTGGCGACAGACCGTCTGCCAACGATCATGGCTGGCTAGGGCCGGGAGGATATCATGCGTGCTTTGACTGACCAACTTCGTTCTTTCTTATTGCTGGAACTTGGCAAGGGCCTGTTTTTGACCCTGAAATATTTTTTCAAGCCAAAGGTCACAATCAATTACCCCTATGAGAAGGGTAGCCTGTCCCCCCGGTTTCGCGGTGAGCATGCGTTGCGTCGCTATCCAAATGGCGAGGAGCGCTGCATTGCCTGCAAATTGTGCGAGGCGGTCTGTCCGGCGCAGGCCATCACCATTGAGGCCGAGCCGCGTGATGATGGCAGCCGCCGGACCACACGCTATGACATCGACATGACAAAATGCATCTATTGCGGGTTTTGTCAGGAAGCCTGTCCGGTTGATGCAATTGTTGAGGGGCCAAATTTTGAGTTTGCCACCGAAACCCGCGAGGAGCTGTATTACGACAAGGATAAATTGCTGGCGAATGGTGATCGCTGGGAAACGGAAATTGCCCGTAATCTGGGTGCCGACGCGCGGTGGCGCTGAGCCCTACGGCCTCGGGGAGGACTAAATTTTGCACATCTTAAACGAAAGTAGGCAGCCATGATTGAGGCGCTGTTTTTCTACCTGTTTGCCGGAATCATGCTGGCAAGTGGCCTGATGGTTGTGGTCTCGCGCAACCCGGTCTATTCGGTGCTGTTCCTTATCCTTGCCTTTTTCAACGCTGCTGGGCTGTTTGTCCTGATCGGTGCCGAGTTTTTGGCGATGCTACTGGTGGTGGTCTATGTCGGCGCGGTGGCGGTGCTGTTCCTGTTTGTTGTGATGATGCTCGACATCAATTTCTCTGAGATGCGGGCCGGGTTTCAGAAATATCTGCCGCTTGGCCTTATTGTCGGGGGTATTCTGGTTTTTGAACTTGTTGCCGCGATGTATGGCGATGTTTTCAAGGGTGCCACGCTGCCCGAAGCAATGGATATCTCCAACACCCGGGCGCTGGGTAATGTCATCTATACAAAATACATGTATCTGTTCCAGGTCGCCGGTCTCATTCTCCTGGTGGCAATGATCGGGGCCATTTCGCTGACCATGCGCAAGCGTGAGGGTGTCCGCCGACAGTCAGTTGCAGCGCAGAATTTGCGCAGCCGCGCGGAGACAGTCGAGGTTGTTTCGGTGCCATCCGGTTCCAGTCCGGAAAACCTGTCGACCGCGGCGGTGAAATCAACGAAAACGACGTCAAGGAATGGGGGTAACACCTGATGCTTGAACTATCCTTGAGCCATTATCTGACGGTATCGGCAATCCTGTTTGCCCTTGGCATTTTCGGGATTTTCCTGAACCGGAAAAATGTCATCACCATTTTGATGTCGATTGAATTGATGCTGCTGGCGGTGAATATCAACATGGTGGCGTTCTCTGCCTATAATGGGAATCTGGAAGGGCAGGTGTTCTCTCTGTTCATCCTGACGGTCGCGGCTGCCGAAGCGGCGATTGGTCTTGCCATCCTTGTTGTGTTCTTCCGAAATCGTGGGTCGATTGCGGTTGAAGACGTAAACATGATGAAGGGCTGATAACAGATGTATTCCTCCATCGTATTTCTACCGCTTCTGGGATCTGTGATCGCTGGCTTCCTCAGCCTCTACAACCGTGATCGCATGGCCGAACTGGCGACGATTGCCGGCTTGCTGCTCTCGCTGCTGTTCTCCATTATCGCTTTTGCAGAGGTTGCCATCGGCGGCGAGCCTGTAACGGTTGATCTGGCCCGCTGGATTGTTTCGGGGGATTTTGTCGCACATTGGCGGCTGCGCTTTGACACGCTGACTGCGGTGATGCTGATTGTTGTCACCGGCGTGTCCTCGATGGTGCATATCTATTCTGTTGGCTATATGTCGCATGACAAGGCGCGTGCCAGATTCATGTCCTATCTCAGCCTGTTTACCTTTGCCATGCTGATGCTGGTAACAGCTGACAATCTGGTCCAGCTGTTCTTTGGCTGGGAAGGAGTGGGCGTTGCCTCCTACCTGTTGATCGGGTTTTGGTACAAAAAGGACAGCGCCCATACCGCCGCGATGAAGGCTTTTGTTGTCAACCGGGTTGGTGATTTCGGGTTTGCCCTTGGCATTCTTGCTGTCTATCAGATTTTTGGCTCTGTTGAATTTGACGTCATTTTCAACGATGCGGGTTTATTGTCCAAGACTGACATCTCGTTCCTTGGTTTCACGCTTCCCGCCCTTGAGGTGGCTGGCATCCTGCTGTTCATTGGTGCCATGGGCAAATCCGCCCAGTTGGGCCTGCACACCTGGCTGCCTGATGCGATGGAAGGCCCAACCCCGGTCTCGGCACTGATCCATGCGGCAACGATGGTGACAGCTGGTGTGTTTATGGTCTGCCGTCTCTCGCCAATGCTGGAATTTGCGCCTGTATCGCTGGCGGTGATCACCATCATTGGTGGAACGACAGCGATCTTTGCGGCCACCGTCGGCATGACGCAGTTTGATATCAAGCGGGTGATTGCCTATTCGACCTGCTCTCAGCTTGGTTATATGTTTTTTGCTGCCGGCGTATCAGCCTATCCAGCCGCGATGTTCCACCTGACGACACATGCCTTTTTCAAGGCGTTGCTGTTCCTTGGAGCAGGATCGGTCATCCACGCGCTGTCTGATGAGCAGGATCTGCGCCGCATGGGGGGCATCTGGAAAAAAATTCCGGTGACCTATGCGATGATGTGGATCGGCTCGCTGGCGCTTGCTGGCTTCCCCTTTTTCGCCGGCTTCTATTCAAAGGACATGATCCTTGAGGCGGCCTATGCCGCGCATACGGGGGTTGGCAATTATGCCTTCTGGATGGGCTGCGCGGCGGCATTCCTGACCGCCTTCTATAGCTGGCGTTTGTTGATCATGGCGTTTCATGGCAAGCCCCGCGCCTCAGCTGAGGCGATGGCGCACATCCATGAATCACCAAAAGTGATGACCATTCCGCTGTTTGTGCTGGCGCTTGGGGCGATTTTCTCAGGCTGGCTTGGTTATGAGTTGTTTGTCGGCCATAACATGGCGGCGTTCTGGGGCGACTCGATTTTCATCCTGCCATGGAATCACGCCATGGAGGGAGCGCACCACGTTCCGACATGGGTGAAGCTGCTGCCGGTCTTACTGGCGGCAAGCGGGGTTGTGCTGGCGGTTCTGTTCTATGTGGTCCTGCCTGACATGCCGAGGCGTGTCGCAGCGGCGTTTCGCCCGATTTATCTCTTCTTCTTCAACAAATGGTATTTCGACGAGCTGTATGATCGCATTTTTGTCGGTCCGGCTGTCCGTTTCGGCGCCCTGCTGTGGCAACGCGGCGACAAGGATACAATCGACGGTTTCGGCCCGGACGGCATGTCGGCTCTGGTTTACCGGATTTCCGGCTATTGTGCCCGCATTCAGACTGGCTTTGTCTTCCATTATGCCTTTGCGATGCTGATTGGTGTGGTGATTTTTGTCACCTGGTATTATCTGCGAATCAGAGGGGTGGGGGTTTAAATAATGATTGGTGACTGGCCCATTCTGACGATTGTCACGTTTCTGCCACTCTTCGGCGCGTTGTTTCTGCTGATGATCCGTGGTGAGGACGAAGTTGTTGCGCAGAATGCGCGCCATGTCAGCTTGTGGGTGACAGGGTTTACCTTCCTTGTCTCGCTCACCCTGCTGATTGGTTTTGATCCCCAGATACCCGGCTATCAGTTCGAGGAAACGGCCGAATGGCTGCCCGGAACTGGCATTGGCTATCACATGGGTGTTGATGGTATCTCGATGCCCTTTGTGCTGCTCTCCACCTTTTTGACGCCGCTGTCAATTCTGGCGAGCTGGAAGGCGATCAAGGTACGGGTACGCGAATATATGATCGCTTTCCTTGTTCTCGAGACGATGATGGTCGGCATGTTTGCTTCGCTCGACATGTTGATGTTCTATCTGTTTTTTGAGGCAGTGTTGATCCCGATGTTCATCATTATCGGTGTGTGGGGTGGGGCGCGGCGTGTCTATGCGGCGTTTAAATTCTTCCTGTACACGCTGCTTGGTTCGGTGCTGATGCTTGTCTGTATGCTGGCGATGTATATCGAGGTTGGCACGACGGATATTCCGGTCCTGACCGGCTACAGCTTTGGTGTTGGGATGCAGACTTGGCTGTTCCTTGGGTTCATGGCGTCCTTTGCGGTAAAGGTGCCGATGTGGCCTGTTCACACATGGTTGCCGGATGCGCATGTCGAGGCGCCCACCGCTGGATCGATGATTTTGGCTGGTGTTCTGTTGAAGATGGGCGGCTATGGTTTCATCCGGTTCTCGTTGCCAATGTTCCCGCATGCCTCGGAATTTTTTGCGCCGCTGATTTTTTCCCTGTCGATTATTGCTATCATCTACACATCGCTTGTCGCGCTCGCGCAGTCCGACATGAAAAAGCTGATTGCCTATTCATCGGTCGCCCATATGGGCTTTGTTACGATCGGCATTTTCACCCTGACGGAACAGGGTATTGCCGGGGCGATGTTCCAGATGATCAGCCATGGCCTTGTTTCGGCGGCCCTGTTCTTCTCGGTGGGTGTTGTCTATGACCGGCTCCACACACGCGATATAAGCGCCTATGGCGGTGTTGCTGCGGTGATGCCGCGCTATGCTGTGTTCTTTATGTTCATGATGCTGGCGTCGGTTGGTTTGCCGGGCACCAGTGGCTTTGTTGGTGAAATGCTGGTTCTTGTTGGCGCATGGAAAGCTAGCACTTGGGTGGCTTTCTTCACCGCAACGGGGCTTGTTCTTGGTGCCACCTACATGCTGTGGCTCTATCGCCGGGTGATGTTTGGCGGCATTGTGCATGATGATGTGAAGACCATGGAGCCGATTAACAGACGCGAATTTGCGATTTTCCTGCCAATCACGGTGTTGGTGTTGTGGTTTGGTGTCTACCCCGCATCACTGCTCGATTTGATGGCGGGATCAATACAGCTTGTGCTTGATACGGTATCGTCGAGTGGCGTATCGCTCCTGGCGCGGAACTAAGAGGCGGTTATGGCTTTTCAGATGACAGACATTATCCCGGCGCTTCCGGAAATTTTTCTGGCCGGGCTGGCGCTTGTTCTGGTGCTGGTGGCTGCCTTTGGTGGCGAGGAGGCAGGCAATGCCCGTCGCGTCACCCGGCTGTCGCTTGTTGGTATCGCCATTGCAGTGTTCTTGCTGGTGCAAGGGGATGCGATGCCATCATTGGCGTTTGGTGGCATGTTTGCTGCTGACTCCTTCGCGTTCTACATGAAGGCGCTGGTGCTTGTTGGAACCTTTGCCGCGCTGCTGCTCTCGCTTCGTCCAGAGGGTAATGATGACATCAACAAGCCGGAATTTGCCTTGCTGGTGATGCTGGCACTCGTTGGCATGATGCTGATGATCTCGGCTGACGATCTGTTGGCGCTTTACATGGGTATTGAGCTGCAGTCGCTGCCACTTTATGTGGTTGCCGCCATGCGCACCAATTCGCTGCGCTCGTCTGAGGCGGGTCTCAAATACTTCCTGTTGGGCGCGCTGTCCTCGGGCATGCTTCTTTATGGCGCCTCGCTGGTCTATGGCATCTGTGGCACCACGGATTTTGCCGGAATTGCCGCGTCACTCTCCTCTGGTGATTTACCTGTTGCCTTTATTGTCGGCATGGTCTTCATGGTTTCTGGCCTTGCCTTCAAGGTATCGGCCGCGCCATTCCATATGTGGACACCTGATGTCTATGAAGGCTCGCCAACCCCGGTAACAACATTGTTCGCGATTGCCCCGAAAGTGGCTGCAATGGCGCTGCTGATGCGCCTGACCTATGGCGCGTTCGGCCAGATCGCCGATCAGTGGTCACAGGTGCTTGTGGCGCTCTCGATTGCCTCCATGGCGGTGGGTGCGCTTGGCGCGATCATGCAGACAGACATCAAGCGGATGATGGCTTACTCCTCGATTGCCCATATGGGCTATGCGCTTGCTGGCCTTGCTGCCGGAACTCCTGCCGGTGCGGCTGGTGTGATGATCTATATGACCGGCTATGTATTCATGGGGGCTGGCACCTTTGCCATCATTCTGCTGATGCGCCGCGATGGTCAGGCGGCGACCAAGATTGTTGATCTCAAGGGTCTTTCGCGGACGCATCCGCTGCTTGCCATAGGCCTTCTGGTGATGATGTTCTCGATGGCTGGCATTCCGCCATTGGCCGGGTTCTTTGGCAAATGGTATGTGTTCCTTGCGGCGGTTCAGGCTGGCCTCGTGCCGTTGGCGGTGATCGGCGTGGTGATGTCGGTTGTGGGTGCCTTTTATTATCTGCGGATTATCCGTCTGATGTATTTTGAGGACACGGACGCCCCGCTTGATGCGGAAATACCGGCGGTCAACAAGCTCGTTCTTGGTGTTTCGATGGCCGTGATCCTGCTGTTTTTTGCGGGTCTTGGCGGTGTATTGACCGCGACTGACACCGCTGCCATTGCGCTGATGGGTGGTGCCCGTTAGGGGGTGGGGGCGGACGTGACGGTCTCTATTGCCGACTGGCCCATTACTGTCGTTGAAACGGCAACATCCTCGTCCGATCTGGTCCGCGCGGCGGCGGCTGATGGCGCTGCTGAAGGAGTCGGCTTTCTTGTTGGAACACAAACGGCGGGGCGGGGACGGCGTGGCCGCTCCTGGGCCTCTGAACAGGGCGGCATGTATTATTCTGTCCTGCTGAAACCTCCATTTCCGCCGGATCGCTGGTTTGGCCTGTCATTCGTTGCCTGTCTTGCCATTCGTGATGTGATCGCCGGTTACATTGTGAACAAGGCCATTGGTCTTAAATGGCCGAATGATGTTGTCATTGCCGGGCGGGGAAAACTTTGCGGAATTCTGATAGAGGCGTCGGGCGACAATCTGATCGTCGGCACGGGGGTCAATATTGCCCCGGTCGCCCCGCTTGATGATGCCGTCTTTCCACCGGTGGCAATGGGTGATTTTGCTGGGGTCAGCGTCACCCCCCATGCTCTTGCCACTGCTTATTGCACACAGCTGGCGCGCCGCTATGCGGCTTATGCCGAGACTGGATTTTCCCCTGTTCGTTCCGAATGGCTCTCGCATTGTGTTCATCGCCAGCAGCAGATGACGGTGCATTGTGCCGATATGGCCATCAGCGGTGTTTTCACTGATCTTGCTGAGGATGGCACCCTCACTCTGCTTGCTGATGATGGCGTGACGCACCATATCTCCACTGGAGACGTCGAACTGATGGGACAGGTCTGATGCTGCTGGCGCTCGATATAGGCAACACGAATATTGTTGCCGCCCTCTATGATGGTGACCGGCAGACAGGTCTGTGGCGGTTTGCCAGCGATACCGGCCTATCTGAAACTGCCTTTCAGGCGCTCCTTGCTGACAGCCTTGGTGATGCTGCCAAAACTGTCGATGGGGTGATTATTGCCAGCGTTGTTCCCGGGCTCACACCGTTGGTGCAGAGCGCGACGCAATGTCTATTCTCCTGTACAGCCATGGTGGTCGGCAGTGCCGATCTTGATCTTGGCATTCAGGTCAATATTGACCAGCCAGAACAGGCAGGCGCCGACCGTCTGGTCAATGCGGTTGGTGCCAAGGCAAGCCACAGCCTGCCAGCGATCATTCTTGATTTTGGCACGGCGACCACGCTCGATCTGATTGCCGCTGACGGTGCCTATGAAGGCGGCATCATTGCTCCCGGTGTCAATCTGTCTGTTGAGGCTCTGGAACGCGCGGCGGCGCAATTGCCGCGTCTTGAGGTGCGCCCATGGGCCGATGATTTGCCGATTTTGGGAAAAAATACCGTCTCGGCAATGGAATCTGGGGTGTTCTGGGGCTATGTAAGCATGATCGACGGTCTGTTGACCCGGCTGCGCGGCCAATATGGCAAATCCCTGCCGGCAATCGCGACGGGCGGCCTTGCCAGCCTGTTTGCCGTTCATGTGCCGGGCATTACCATGGTTGATCCTGATCTGACGGTAAAGGGTCTTGTTGAAATTCATGCGCGAAACAGGCGCAACTGATGAAACGGAATTCAGATGTATAAGACGGACGATTTGCTGTTTGTGCCACTTGGTGGGTCCGGAGAGATTGGCATGAACGCCAACCTCTATCATTACCGTGACAGCTGGCTGATGGTTGATCTTGGCATTTCCTTTCCCGATGAAAGCACCCCCGGGATTGACGTCATCCTGCCTGACCTGACCTTTATCGAAAAGCGCCGTGACAAGCTGGCGGGCCTCGTTCTCACGCACGGGCATGAGGATCATCTGGGTGCTATCCCCTATCTTTGGAACCGCATTCAATGCCCCATATATGGCAGTGCGTTCACCCTTGCGTTGCTGCGTCGCAAGCTGGCGGAGTCACGCTTTGACCATGAGGTACCGCTAATCGAACTTGGCATGGGCGCGGTTGAACAGATTGGCGCCTTCAACATTGAGTTGGTTGGTCTCAGCCATTCGATCCCAGATCCCGCTGCACTTGCCATTCGCACTGAGGCTGGGGTTGTCCTGCACACCGGTGACTGGAAATTCGACAAAACGCCGATTTTGGGGACCGACACTGATAGCGAGCGCCTTGCCGAGATTGGCACGGAGGGTGTTCTGGCGATGGTCGGTGATTCCACCAACGCGATGGTCGAAGGGCGAACTGGGTCCGAGTCTGAGGCATGTGAGGGGCTGAAAAAGGTGATTGCTGAGGCAACGGGCCGTGTCGCGGTGACTTGTTTTGCCAGTAATGTGGCGCGCATTGACTCGATCGTGAAGGCGGCGCAGGCGAATGACCGGTCGGTTGCCATTGTTGGCCGGGCGCTGAACCGCGCCATGTCGGCGGCGCGTGAGGTTGGTTATTTGCGGGATCTGCCCGATTTCGTCCCTGAGGGGGATATCGAACTTGTGCCGCGCGAGCATCTGGTGGTCATCTGCACCGGTACGCAAGGGGAGCCGCGCGCTGCAATGGCGCGGATTGCGGCGGGCGCGCATGAATCGGTCTCGCTGGAGGCCGGTGATACGGTGATCTACTCATCACGCCAGATTCCCGGCAACGAAAATGCCATCAGCAAGGTTCAGGACATGCTGATCCGCCGGAAAATCAAGCTGGTTACCGATGAGGATGCGCCGGTGCATGTTTCGGGCCATCCATCACGCGATGAAATGGTCGAGATGTATGGGCTTATCCGGCCCCAGATTGCCATTCCAGTGCATGGAACGGCGCGCCATTTGATGGCGCATGCGGAGCTGGCCAAAAGCTGCCAGGTCGCGCAGACCATCATTCCCGACAATGGTGCGATGATCCGCCTGAATGGGCGTTCGTCTGGTGATGATGGCAATTACCGGGCTGAAATCATTGATGATGTTCACACCGGCGCGCTCACCCATGAGGGCGGACAGATTATCGAGGTTCAATCGGATATGTTGCGCGCCCGGCGGCGGATGTTGTGGAATGGTGCCGTCACCGCCAGTGTTGTTCTGAACAGCTCAGGCGCGCTCTGTGCGGTGCCGACGATTTCACAGACCGGGATCAGCAACAAGAACGCGGCGGATGATTATATTGCTGCCGCCAGTATCGCCATCGAGGACGCGATTGCCGTGCTTGGCCGTAGCGCGCGCCGCAGTGACGCTTCGGTTGAGGAGGTGACCTCACAGGCGGTGCGCCGCGTCGCCAAATCCATGTTTGGCCTGCGGCCGATTGCGCATGTGCATGTCATTCGCGTCGCGCAGGGGGATATTGCAGGTGGTGCCGGTGACCCTGATGACGCACACGACCCTGACGCCGAGGATATGATCGCATGATCGGTCGTGTTAATCACGTCGCGATAGCCGTGCCGGATGTTGAGGCCGCCAGTGCCACCTGGCAGACCAGCCTTGGCGCTGAGTGCAGCCAGCCACAGGATCTGCCCGAACATGGTGTGCGTCTGGTTTTTGTGACTGCGCCAAATGTGAAGATTGAATTGATGGAACCGCTTGGTGAGGGCTCGCCGATTGTGTCCTTTCTCGGGCGCAACCCGGATGGCGGCATTCACCACATATGCTATGAGGTGGCTGACATTCTCGCGGCGCGTGATCAATTGGTGGGCACGGGCGCGCGTGTGCTTGGTGATGGCACACCGCGGACCGGTGCGCATGGAAACCCTGTTTTGTTTCTGCATCCCAAGGATTTCTGCGGTACGCTGATTGAACTTGAGGAAGTGAGCGGCTGATGGATTTTGTCTCGGGACTTGTGGTCTACATCCTGCTGTGGTGGTGGGTTTTTTTGATGAGTCTTCCCTTCGGCGTCCGCCCGCCGGCTGAAATTGAGCAGGGACATGCAACCTCGGCACCGGCAAAACCAATGCTCTGGCGCAAGATGGCGGCATCAACGCTGATCGCGGCTGTGTTGTTCGCAGTCGTCTATGTGGTGATCAGGTCGGGTGTGATCTCTTTCCAGCCGGCGTAACCCATATTTTTAGGCTACCCAGTCACGAGATGTGATGGCTGCTCCAAGTCTTCGAAATCGAAAAAAGCCCTTAAAATGAAAAAGCGCCTATAATGAAAAAGCGCCTAAAATGAAAAAGCAAGGCACATGCCTTGCTGTTTCTTTATCCCCTGACCGTTGACGGTCACTGGACTCTCCCTAAACCCGGTTTTTGCAACCTGTTGTGAACACGGTATGCACGAATCATGTGTTTGTCGACAGAAAATTAATTTTTTTTCTAAAAACACACAACAAATTCACATGAAACACGGGTTTACGCCAAACGCGTCCCCCGTTCAGCCTTTGCCCTGCAACAGCTGGGTTGGATTTTTCGCTGGATTGCGTGCCGGAAAAACGTTATGCGGAGGGCCCTACATTCGTTGACGCGGTGTGGAGCGTGAGCCGGCCGGGTGGTCGGGTTTTTTGAAGAGGAATCAACTTTGATTGACGGGACGCCAACAGGGCATTCACCAGCAGGGCATTCATCAGCAGGCTATTCAGATGTGATTTACCTCTCCTCTGATCATGCCGGGTGTGAGCTGCGCGCACAGGTGGCGGCGCATTTGATGCTTTCAGGCTATAAAGTGCGGGATCTGGGGCCAACTGCCAATGAATCAGTCGATTATCCTGATTTTGGCGCAAAGCTGGCAGAGGCGTTGCGGGATGATACGCGTGCGCGCGGCATTGCGATTTGCGGAAGTGGTATAGGCATTTCAATTGCGGTAAACCGGTTTTCCTGGGCGCGCGCCGCGCTGGTATCGGACCCTGTTGCTGCCCGTCTGTGCCGCCAACATAATGATGCCAATGTGCTTGCGCTTGGTGAGAGATTGATTGCGCCAGAAACGGCGCTTGCATGTGTTGACGCCTTTTTGCAGACAGAGTTTGAGGGCGGGCGTCATCAAAGGCGCGTTGACAAATTGACAGAGCTTCCCAAATAGTGAGGGTCGCGCAATGCGTGTTTCAGGGGGCCGATTAATTGTTTTAGTGGCACAATGCCATTTGACGGAATATGGAGAACAGTATTATGGATGACATCAGACAGCAAAGCGTCATGGACGGCTTTTTCTCAGCAACCTTGCGCGAAAGCGATCCTGAAATCGCAGCGGCGATCGAGCATGAGTTGATCCGCCAGCAGGACCAGATCGAGATGATCGCCTCTGAAAACATTGTCAGTGTTGCGGTCATGGAAGCACAGGGATCAGTCCTTACCAATAAATATGCTGAAGGATATTCGGGCCGGCGCTATTACGGTGGTTGTGAATATATGGATGTTGTCGAGACACTCGCCATCGACCGGGCGAAACAGCTGTTCAGCTGTAACTATGCCAACGTACAGCCGCATTCCGGTGCCCAAGCTAATCAGGCAGTGTTCCTGTCACTGCTGCAGCCCGGCGATACCATTCTTGGCATGTCACTGGCCGCCGGTGGCCATCTCACCCACGGCGCCGCGCCGAACCTGTCGGGTAAGTGGTTCAACGCCGAACAATATGGCGTGGATGCTGAAACTGGCCAGGTTGATTATGATGAGCTGCTGGCCAAGGCCAAGGAATGCCAGCCAAAGATGATCCTGGCAGGCGGTTCTGCCTATCCCCGCACGCTTGATTTTGCGGCTTTCCGCAAGATTGCCGATGAGGTGGGAGCCTATCTGATGGTCGATATGGCGCACATCTCCGGCCTTGTTGCCGCAGGGGTGCATCCGAACCCGGTGCCGCATGCGCATGTTGTTACATCGACAACGCACAAAACGCTGCGTGCTGGTCGGGGCGGTATCATCCTGTGCAATGACGAGGCGCTCGGCAAGAAATTCAATTCTGCGGTATTCCCCGGACTTCAGGGCGGGCCGTTGATGCATGCCATCGCTGGCAAGGCAGTTGCTTTTGGCGAGGCGCTGCGGCCTGAATTCCGTGACTATATTGAGCGTGTGGTCGCCAACGCCCACATTCTGTCCGAAACGCTTGTTGAGCGTGGGGCGGCGATTGTATCGGGCGGCACTGACACGCATCTTGCGCTGGTTGATTTGCGGCCAAAGGGATTGACCGGTGACATCACCGAGGTGTCGCTGGAACATGCTGGCATCACCTGTAACAAGAATGGCATTCCCTTTGATCCACAGCCGCCGATGGTGACATCAGGTGTCCGCCTTGGCACACCAGCGGGAACAACACGCGGTTTTGGTCAGGCTGAATTCATCCAGATCGGTCATTTGATTGGCGATGTCTTTGACGGTCTCGCCGCCAACCCGTCTGATAATGGCAAGGTTGAGGCAGAGGTCCGCGAGAAGGTACGGACACTATGTCAGGCTTTCCCAATCTATCAATAGTGTGTACACTTCCGGCACCAACAATATGTAGCGTGGCGCAGGAAGATGATTTGTCCCTTTTGTGGAAATGAGGAAACGCAGGTAAAGGATTCTCGACCTGCTGAAGATGGCGCTGCAATCAGGCGGCGCCGTCTATGTGGCAATTGTGAGGCCCGTTTTACCACCTTTGAGCGGGTGCAGCTGCGCGAGATCAGCGTCGTTAAGCGAAATGGCACGCGCTCGGTGTTTGAGCGTGAAAAACTTGAACGCTCCTTCCAGATCGCCCTTCGCAAGCGTGATGTTGACCCGGAAGACACAGCGCGCGCCATTAATGGCATTGTCCGCAAGCTGGAGAGCTTCGCCGAGGGCGATGTTCCGTCTGTGCATGTCGGTGAATTGGTGATGGCGGCGTTACACGAACTCGATCATGTCGCCTATATCCGTTATGCGTCGGTGTATCGCAATTTCGGCGAGGCAAAGGATTTTGAGGCGTTTGTGGACAAAGAACTTGGCGATTGACAAATCTGCTGTCCGGAAAACCGATACCAGAGACTGCCGCTGGATGCGGGTTGCCATTGCTGAATCGCGCCGCGCCGAAGGGCGAACGGCTGACAACCCGCCGGTAGGCTGCGCGATTGTCGGTGCTGCCGGCCAGCTTCTGGCTGTTGGCCATACCGCCAAGGCCGGCCGCCCCCATGCCGAGACCGAGGCTATGACAAAAGCACCTGCGGCACTGCTCGCTGGTGCCACTGCCTATGTAACCCTTGAACCCTGTGCCCATACAGGCCAGACCGACCCCTGTGCCGATGCTCTGATCGCCCGTAAAATCGCGCGCGTTGTGATCGCCGTTGCTGATCCCGACAAACGTGTCAATGGGGCGGGCATCGATCGGCTGCGCGCGGCTGGCATCACTGTTGATGTTGGTGTCTGCGCCGCTGAGGCGGGGCGTGTGCTGGCTGGATTCCTTACCCGTCTGACCGCTTCACGCCCATTTGTGACATGGAAAACGGCGACTTCGCTCGATGGGATGATTGCGCTGGCAGATGGCCACAAGCGCTGGCTGACAGGCCCGCAGATGCGGCGCTATGTTCATCTGTTGCGCAGCCGTAGCGACGCGTTGCTCTCGGCGATTGGCACGGTGCTTGCCGATGATCCGGAATTTACCTGCCGTTTGCCGGGGCTTGAAGCTGACAGTCCGGCCCGGTTCGTTCTCGATGCAAATTTGCGCACGCCGGGGTCATCCGCACTTGTCAAAACGCTCGACAGGGCACCTCTGACGCTGTTCCACCAAAAAGGCGCACCCTCTGACGGGATGGCCGCGCTTGCTGATGCCGGGGTCACACTTACCGAACTGCCGTCGGATGCGGATGGTCGGCTCAACCTTCTGGCCGCGATGCAGGCAATCGCCGCCGCCGGGTGCAACACTGTAATGGTTGAGGCTGGCGCTGGCTTATCTGGTAGCCTGTTCTCGCATGATTTGATTGACCGGATTGTCTGGACGCAGAGCCATCATCTGATCGGCGGTGACGCAATCCCGGCCATCAACGGTATGTCAAAGCTGGCGTTGCCGGACCGGACACACTATATGCTCAGCGATGAGGGGCGTCTTGGTGATGATCGATGGCTTGTTCTTGACCGGCGCTCGCGTGAAAATTGAGCCAGCAAAGTTTAAATAGATTGGGGTGGTCTGCGGATCGCCAGCGGGAAAATCAGTTATGTTCACAGGCATTGTAACAGCAACGGGAACGATCATTTCTGTAGATGACAGGGCAGATCGTGTGGTGCGTGTTGGCTGTAGCTGGCCCTGCAATGAAATTGCCATCGGTGCGTCAATCGCGCATTCAGGCATCTGTCTGACCGTGATTTCCCGCGATGCGCACAGTTTTGAGGTCGCGGCATCGGCTGAGACCGTCAATGTAACAACGCTTGGCCACTGGGCCGAGGGTGATGTCATCAATCTGGAACGGGCATTATGCCTTGGTGATGAGCTTGGGGGCCATATGGTGTCCGGTCATGTTGATGGTCTGGCCGAGGTGAAATCGATCAGGCCAATCGGTGACAGCCATGAGGTATGGTTTGAGGCACCGGCTGATCTGGCTGGTTTTGTCGCGCAGAAGGGCTCAATCACGCTTGATGGGGTGTCACTGACGGTGAATGCGGTCAGTGGGCGCGAATTTTCTGTCAATGTGATCGAACATAGCTGGCAGGTGACAACGCTTGGCCGGATCACTGTCGGGCAAAAACTCAATATGGAAATCGACATGCTGGCACGGTATGTTGCGCGGCTTGCTGATTATCGGCAAAACCAGTCATCGTAATCACCTGCATGGCTTTCGCCGTGCCTATCTGCTATCAAACAGGCGAATGGCAATTTGCGTGGTCAGATGGCTAGCTGGAGTCATCTGGCTTTGATGCCCCGGAGTCTTTGATGCCCCAGAATCTTTGATGACCCGGAATCTTTGATGACCCGGAGTTTTTGATACTCAAGAGTTTAGGGCGAATAAGGGATTTTTAAATGTCAGGACATTTTCTAATTGTTGAGGCGCGTTTCTATGCCGAACTGGCTGATGCACAGGCAGAAGGTGCAATCGCCGTGTTGCAGGCGGCTGGTTGTAGTTTTGAGCGCGTGAGTGTGCCCGGTGCCCTGGAAATTCCCGCCGCAATTGCCATAGCGCATTCAGGTGACAGGCATTTTGATGGCTATATCGCGCTAGGCTGTGTCATCCGCGGTGAGACCAGCCATTACGATACGGTCTGCAATGAGTCTGCGCGTGGTTTGATGGATCTGGCACTTGCCGAGAATATGGCCATTGGCAATGGCATTCTGACAGTTGAAAATGAGGATCAGGCGTGGGCGCGGGCCGATCCTGCCCGCAAGGACAAGGGCGGTGACGCGGCGCGGGCTGCGATAGTGATGGCGGCGATGCGGCGGGAGTTTGGCCACGATGGCACGTGATTCACAACCCTTGAAACCCGTGCCTGTCCGCCGCCGGTCTGCGGCGCGCCTTGCTGCCATTCAGGTATGTTATCAGGCGCTGATGTCTGGCAAATCAGCGGTCAGTATCGCCCCTGAATTTCTGGAGCATTACGCGCCGGATGTGATTAAATCCTTTCGGGTGAAGGATCTCGATCAGGAACATTTTGCGGCTCTTTATGCGGGCATGGAAGCCGATGCTGACACCCTTGATAAGATGATTGCGTCCTGTCTGGCATCTGGGTGGGAACTTGACCGCCTCACGCTGATCGAACGCTCGTTGTTGCGCGCTGGCACGTTGGAGCTCTGTCAGATGCCACATTTGCCAGCGCGCGCAGTTGTCAGCGAATATGCGGGCCTTGGTGACGCGGTGGGTGGTGATGTCGGATTTATCAATGCTGTTCTTGACAAGATTGCCCAGAACGAACGTGTTGTCGAAATGGGGCAGGCGCCCCAAATCAAACCGGACTGAGCTGAACCAACCAAAACCAAGCCAAACCTGAGCGCACATCCGTGCAGGGGCGATTTTTGCGGGCCGTTCGCCAGCCCTGCTGCTGATCTCCTGCTAGTCGTTGCGGCGGCGCTTCAGATTTGAGAAAACCTGATCAATCGCACCAAAATTATCACCCGGTGTCGGAGTTTTCTCATCCAGATAGACAACATTTTTTCCGCTTGTCTCGTCAATCAGGTCGATGGCGGTGACGATATCATCGCCGTTGAGAGTAAAGGCAACTATCTGGCGTGTTTCCGTCTGTTTCTTACCGCCTGCCGGTTCGATCATATACTGGCTGACATAATAGATTTTGCCGGAATTGAAGGCGCCATTGAAACTTGGCTTTCCAAAACTGGCCAGCAGATCAATGCGGGTGCTTTGACCAATGCGGATTTCATCGAGCATAGCCTCATCTATCGAATGTCCATGCGTCATGGTTTTTGACTCGCAGCCGGCAAGGCTGACAAAGATAACCCCGGCAATAATAGGTGCCCACAGCGGCATGACAAATTGCCGCAAGCGGGATGGGAGTCTGGAATCACTGGCCATATTTGAAGTCCTGCTGTATTACTTCGCGCGAGAGGTAGCGCTGTCGCCGCCGTCACAATAGTCGGATGTTACACAGATGAAAAGCAAAGAAAAAGGCTGGGTGTCAAATCTGCTCAATTGGGGCCGTGAACGCCAGATGACTGCGCATGAACGCCTGTATGGTGCGGCAATCGAGATTGCCCGCCGCCCTGATCTGTTTGCCAAATATGGTGTGACCGATGACGTTGATGGGCGGTTTGATGCGCTGGCGCTGGTTGTCTCACTGGTCATGCGCCGTCTCAAGGAACTTGGTGAAAATGGGCGCGATCTCAGCCAGCATCTATTTGACTCGATGTTTGCCGACATGGATCTCTCGCTGCGGGAGATGGGGGCAGGCGATCTTGGTGTATCAAAGCGTGTCCGGGTTATGGCTGAGGCCTTTATGGGGCGGCTTGATGCCTATACCACGGCGATTGATAATGATGATCGTGAGGCGCTCGCCGAGGCGCTTGAACGCAATCTTCTGCGCGGTGTAGATGAGCCCGACGCGCGTCAGAGCGGACTCGTTGACTATGTGCTGGCGTTGGCGGCGGCGCTTGAAACCGCTGATGCCGGGGACATGCTGAATGGCGAACTCCGGCTTGGCGACGTCTGAGCGGCACGATAATCGGGCAGCCGCAATCTGGATATAAAGCGATGGAAATCCTAACCCTATCCTCCGAGTTGTCCGTTGACCGTTTTGCGTCAGGCAAAGCACGGAAATTTACCATTCAGCCGACAACAGCGGAGATCGTCGAGCTGGTTGCGCGCTTTGATTTTGTCTCGATTGAGGATATGCGCGCCATGGTCACAGTTCGTAAAGTGGCGCGTGATTGCTGGGATGTGACTGGCACTCTGTCGGCCCGGGTTGTCCAGCGTTGTGTGATAACGGATGATCATGTGCCGGAATTGGTGGATTTTACCATCGAAGAGCGATATGTTCGAAAAGCTGAAAATGACGATGGCATCGAAGTCGATTTAAACGAAGCGGAACCGCTGGTGGGCGGGGCGATTGATATTGGTGAAATGGTGGCCCAAACGGTGGGTGTTGCCGTGACACCCTGGCCAAAATCGCCCACATCTGCGGATAGTCTGACTCAAGAGGATGTGTCGGACGAACATCCATTTGCCGGTCTGGCGGCGTTGAGAAAACCAGAATAGCCGCAATATTGGGAGGCTCACCTGTCTGGAACATCTAAATCCGGAAGCATGCGGATTGCGCTTGATGCAATGGGGGGTGACAATGCCCCTGATTGCGTGATCAGCGGTGCCGATTTGTCGAAGGGGCATTACCCGCATATCGACATGGTCTTTTTTGGTGATGCAGACCGCATTCGCCCGCTTCTCAGCCACACAACTCATCTGCGTGATGCCCAAATTGTCCACACATTGGAGTCGGTTTCGGCCGGTGATACCGCGTCACAGGCGGTTCGCCGGGGCAAATCAACCTCGATGTGGTTGGCGATTGCAGCGGTTGCTGCGGGCGAGGCGGATGCCATTGTGTCAGCCGGCAATACCGGCGCGCTGATGGCGATGTCAAAACTCCAGCTGCGCACCATGCCAGGTGTGACCCGTCCGGCGATTGCTGGTTTTTTCCCGACTGAGCGCGATATTATGTGCATGCTCGACCTCGGAGCCAATCTTGAATGTGATGAGGAAAATCTTGTCCAGTTTGCGCTGATGGGACAGGCCTTTTTCCACAGCCTGACCGACAAACCAAGCCCACGTGTGGCGCTGTTGAATATAGGCGAGGAAGAACAGAAAGGGCATGATTACCTGCGCCTTGCCTCGCAGCAGCTTGCTGACCCGGAGCTCGGGGTCAATTATCAGGGATTTGTTGAGGGCTCCAGCCTTGTTGATGGCAGCATCGACGTCGTGGTGACGGATGGTTTCTCCGGTAACATTGCGCTGAAAACAGCCGAGGGTGTGGCCGCCATGTTTTCCACATTGCTGCGCCGCAGTTTCAAAAACTCTATGATGGCAAAACTTGGCTATCTGTTTGCGCGTCCATCCCTGACCAAATTGCGCCGCCACATGGACCCCCGTCACTATAATGGTGCGGTGTTTCTGGGGCTGAATGGCATTGCTGTGAAATCGCATGGGGGAACTGACAAGATCGGCTTTTCAAACGCCATCAGGGTCGCCACGGAACTGGTTGACCATGGGTTCATTCCCGATGTCAGCAATGCCATTGAGAAAGCCAATGCCATTCGGGAAAACAGAAAGTTGGCCGATGCCTGATGCCAGTGTTCTGATGATTTCTGTCGGCGCTTATTTGCCGGAAAAAATCCTGACCAACGAGGATTTGAGCGCCTTTGTCGACACCGATGATGAGTGGATTCGCCAGCGAACCGGTATCACCCAGCGGCACATCGTTGCCGATGGCGAACTGACCTCCGACATGGCGCGTGAGGCTGCCTTGCAGGCGTTGCAGCGTGCTGGCCTCGAAGGCGCAGACATTGACCTCATCATCGTGGCGACGACAACACCGGATGACACCTTCCCCTCGACAGCCACCAAGCTCCAGCATCAACTGGGCGCCAGCGGCGCTGTTGCCTTTGATGTTCAGGCGGTATGCGCTGGCTTCGTCTATGCGCTCGATATTGCGGATGCGATGCTGCGCACGGGGCGTGGGCGGCGGGCACTGGTGATCGGTGCAGAGAGCTTTTCCAAGATCCTCGACTGGCAGGACCGGTCGACCTGCGTGCTGTTTGGTGATGGCGCGGGGGCGGTTATTCTGGAACGCGATGATGACGCGGTTGACTGGGGGATCAGATCGTCAGTTTTGCATGCTGATGGCGCGCACCGTGATATTCTCTATGTTGATGGCGGCCCCTCCAGCTCTGCCGCCGTGGGGCATGTCCGCATGGAAGGCAACAAGGTATTCCGGCATGCGATTGAGAAATTGTCCTCGGTGATGGATGAGGCGCTTGCCGCCGCCAATATGAGCGTTGCCGACGTTGACTGGCTGGTGCCGCATCAGGCCAACATCCGAATCATCGACGGCATGCAGAAGAAAATGCAGCTGCCGTCCGATCGTGTCGTCCGCACCGTTGACAGGCATGCCAACACTTCCGCCGCCTCAATCCCGCTGGCCCTTTCGGTTGCTGTGGGTGATGGCCGAATCAAGAATGGTGAGGTTGTTGCTTTTGAGGCCATTGGCGGTGGTCTTGTCTGGGGTGCAACGCTGGTTAAATACGGCCGTCCCCAGAAATAGACGCCTTGCGATCATTTTCCTGCCCAAGCGAATTGACTTGATTGCCAAAGCAGATTAGCGTTTCCCAATGTCTAGAACGCTCACACGTGCAGACCTCACCGAGGCTGTCTATCGAAATATTGGTTTATCCCGCAATGAATCAGCTGAGCTGGTCGAATCAGTGCTTGAGGAAATGTGCGTCAGCCTTGAGGCTGGTGAGGAGGTGAAGCTGTCATCCTTTGGCACGTTCTCCGTACAGTCAAAGCGCGAACGCGTTGGGCGGAACCCAAAAACAGGCGTTGAGGCGACTATCACTCCGCGCCGTGTTCTGTCTTTCCGTCCCTCACATATCCTGAAAAACCGGGTAGATCAATAGTCATGACCGCGAAGGCAGATGGTGCTTTCAGGACGATTTCCGAAGTCTCCGAGATGCTCGATGTCCCGGCGCATGTGCTGCGCTTCTGGGAATCGAAATTCAAAACGCTTGCACCGCTGAAACGCAATGGTGGGCGGCGTTATTATCGTCCTGATGATGTTGATTTGCTCGTCCGTATTCGGGACCTTCTCTATCGTGATGGCTATACCATCAAGGGTGCGCAGAAACTCCTCACCTCTGGCGATGAGGGGGAGGGGCGGCCCATTGGCACCGCGCCCGCGTTGCAGGGCCAATTGCATGAGGCGCTGGCATTGCTGTCTGAGGCGCAGGCAGATATTGGTCGCATCAAAGCCAATCTTGGTACCTGACGCGGGCGGCTGGTTCCGATCATCCCCAAACAGCTTCTGCTGACACCAGCACGGATCGTCTGTGGTTCCCAATCACCGTGGGGCATTTATACTCGTGATCACGCGCCAGAATTTGCGATTGCGCAGGCGTGTTCTCGCCGGTATAACATGCCCATGGCCGGAGCGTAGCGCAGCCTGGTAGCGCACTATACTGGGGGTGTAGGGGTCGTGGGTTCGAATCCCGCCGCTCCGACCATTTTACCTAAAAATCTCCCGAAAAACCTCCCGAAAAATCATCCTAAAAATTTCTCTAAAAATGAGGCTGTTAAGCCATCAATCTGATGTGTTATCGCACTGTTGGTTTCGTTATTATTCTTATTGGTGTCTGCAAGGCACAGATATCGTGCAGACATGTTGTTTTGAGAGGCTTTATGGGGGGCGACGCAATTTCCACCCCAGCTCACTGTTAGGCTTGTGTTTGCGTTAGCAAATAGAGCATTACCAATATTAATGCAGGGAAGTCTGAAGGCTCTATATCTTGTTCTTCCTCAACAGCATCTGCAAATGCATCTCTGCTGATTTATGAAGGTCGCCTATGCTTTGAATTTCGCATAAATAATTTTTTCCGTCTTTCTTCAGCGCAAGGCTCTGGCGATTGATCACCAAGGCTTCGTAAATACCATAGGCGTAGATATCCGGTGTTTTCCTAATCAAAGACATCATTTCGTAAGAGACATCATCGCCATCAAATATAGCGCTGCCAGCTGTTTCACGGTCTTTTGTGAGCAAAACAAATGTGTCATCGTTTCCGGAGCTTTCGCACAGCAGGCCAACACCTCCCACAAAAAGTCCCGGGACTGGTGACACCTGAAGCGCCCTGTTAGTCGTGTCTGCAGTGACCGGATTAGCAAACAGCAAAATTAAAATGCCAAGTAGTGTTGAACGCATATGTGAATCTCCTGTGGCATAGTTTGCCACAAACCGAAGACAGGTGAAAGCCGGTCCGAGTGTAAGGGAGAAAAGGTCAATAATTTTCATCTAATTCGCCAATGCGAGAAAAATTGAATGTTGTTATGGGCGTTCCCTGTGGACAATGTTGTCAGACTCTTACCCGAAAAACGCCCGACGCTAGTTTTTTACCTGAAACCATCTTTGAAATTGTGTTTCTCCCGTTCTGGTAAACTGGATCACACGACTTTCTGGCACGCGTGATGCCCATCCAAGATGTCCAATCTGGCTCATGATTGCCCGGCCAAGATTGCCAGCAAGATGTGAGCGACGTTCGCTCCAGTCCAAACATTCCCGACACATAACTGATTTCTTTTGCCGCAAACCATCAAGGTCAATGCCGAAATCCTGCATAAAATCGGCACCAACCCCGGTCAATTCCAATCCATTTTCAGCGATCTTGAGAAAATTGCGCGCTGTTAAGCCGCGATAGAGCTCTATGCCCAGATGTCCGGCAAGGTGATTGTAACAGATACGGGCTTTGCGAAGCTCGGCATTGCGAGGTCCTGTGCGGGTGCGTGTATGGCCGGTTCCCGCGGCCAGTCCCATCATAGTCTCAATTACCTGGGCAACCTCCTCATTGCAGAGTGAAAAATAACGGTGGCGACCTTGTTTACGTAAGGCAAGCAAATGCCCGTCACTTAGCTTTTTTAAGTGGGAACTTGCAGTTTGCAGGGTGATGCCCGCTTCTTGGGACAGCTCTGTTGCCGTAAGTGCTTTGCCGCCCATGAGCGCTGTCAACATGTTGGCACGCGCAGGATCACCGATCAGCGAGGCAATCCGGGCTATATCTGGTCCATCTTTCATAGTTCGATGATAATCGAAGCATCTGCGCAACGCAATATGATATCCAGTGATCAACATCAATGAAGAGAGTGACATGCTTGACACATATATAACGATTTTTGCGGCGTGGGCAGCCTTGTCTGCTGCTGCCATCTCGCCGGGGCCCAACATGGTTGCGGTCGCCTCACATGGCCTTGGATCTGGTCGCAAAGCAGCTTTGACAGTTGCCTTCGGAATTGCCTTGGGTGGCTTTGGCTGGGCTTTGTTGACAGCTACCGGCCTTGGTGCGTTATTTCAGAGATTTCCAGCCTTGCTTGGTGTTCTTGGGATTGCGGGTGGCCTGTATCTGTCGTGGCTTGGTTACAAGGGATGGCGCGCTGCATTAACCGGATCGGCGAGCGAAATCGGACCATCACAGGGAAACGGCTTTTGGCGTGACACTGCCTATGGATTTACAGTCACCGCGACAAATCCAAAGGTCGCTCTTTTGTGGGGGTCTCTCTCGACGTTTGTTGGAGGGGCAACCACATCCCTGTCACTATTGCTTTTATTTGCGACCATGTCCTCGCTGATCCTGTTTGTGATCTATGGTGGCTATGGTTTGCTTTTCTCGGTTGGGCATATCCGCCGCCTTTATGACCGCTTTCGAAGAGTCAGCGAGGCGGTCTTTGGCACAATATTTGGGGCGATCGGTTTTGGGATGATCCTTCGCTCACTGATGGGGTGGTAGCATGCGAAAGAACGCAAACCGCTCCAACCATTAATCCACACACCCCAAAATCATCCCAAAATACCCCAAAGCCACCGCTTGACAGCCGCTAGGGCGCGCCTAAGGTGAGACCATGCTCCATGGTGGCGTATGGCGCGGCAGGTGGTGCTGGCAGTTTGTCCGTACAATCTACAATGTACCAAGTTTGTTTTGCGACGGGATGCTGAAAAATCACCAATAATAGGGCTGTCATCTTTGTTCTTCTGGCCGGGTTATGCTGGTCGGCGTCCGGCATTGGCGTCCGGCTGATTGAAACGGCATCGGTGTGGCAGATTGTGCTGCATCGCTCGGTCAGCATGTCACTGTTTCTGTGCGCCGTGATTTATGTGATGACACGGCAGAACCCGATCCGTCTGGCGCTTGGCAAGGGTCTGTCCGGTGTGGCGTGTGGTCTTGCCCTTGTCGTGTCTTATGTTGCGGGGATTTATTCGCTGCAGAACACCTCGGTTGCCAACACTCTGCTGTTGTTCTCCACCGCCCCTTTCATGACGGCGATTCTCGCCCGCACTTTTCTGGGAGAAATTGTCCGCTGGCAGACTTGGGTGGCGATCCTTATCGCGCTGAGCGGTGTTCTCGTCATGGTGCTTGGCGATACCAGACAGGCTGCCCTGCTGGGGGATCTGGCGGCGCTGGCGGCGGCACTTGGTTTTGCCGTCTTTACGATCTTGCTGCGCCGGGGCAAATCCAGCGACATGATGCCGGCTGTCCTGATATCCGGGCTTTTGAGCATTCCGATCATGGCGCTGCTCTGTGTTCAGTCGGGCCAGACGCTTACCATTCAGGCCACTGATTTTGCCATTTCAACAGGCCTTGGAATCTTTCAGATGGGGATGGGGCTATTGCTGTTCACGCTTGGCTCAACGGCGCTGCCGGCGGCAAAATTGACCCTGCTGGCACTCTCCGAGGTGTTTTTCGCGCCCTTGTGGGTCTGGATTTTCCTTGACGAGGCCGTCAGGCAGCAAACGCTGATGGGCGGCAGCATCCTTGTGCTTGCGATCATCTGGAACATCATGGCGGATCAGCGACGGGCGCTTCCCACCCTCAAATGACCGGGGTTTTGGTCGCGCATCACCGCCTGCATTGCCGTAAAGTCACCGGCAAGCCCCATCAGAGCTATCGAAATTATGTGCTGAGCTTGCCAGAGAGGGTTTCATTCAAGAACCCCAAATCCCACGTCACCTTACATTCAAACATCTCGGCATAGGCGCGCATCGTCTGCTGCATACCGGGCATGGCAGCCTGCGCTTTTTCCTTTGTTTCAAAGAAAAACAGCCCCATACCCCGGTCCGGAACGATGTGAAAGGCCTCGGCGTGGGTCATACCCTCAAAGCCGGAAAAATCCCCATTTTCCTCAAGCCAATCATGACCCACACCCATGAGTTTGGCATTGGCGTACCTGAAATGACCGATGATCACGACTGGTGGCATGGTGGAGAACTCTATCTGAACACGTTTATCACTAATAAAGCCTATGATGAAACATGACCTGTTTCAAGGTTGCCTCTTGTGCAACCCAAAACATTTTGAATCTTGGGTAAATCGTTCCGATAATCATCCGAGAATTTGCACTATAATCCGCGATGAAGCAGGATTGATCAATACAGCGCGACCGCGTAGGGGTGGCGGTGTGAATTGTGATTGAGATGGAGAGGATCGCATGACCGACAGCAGGAAACTCCGTGAGGCGCTGTTGCAGGAGGCGCAGCGATTTTATGATCAAACTCCAGCTCTGCAGACATTTACTCCCTGGCCGACAGACCTGACACTGGCAGAGAAAATCCCGGACACACCACCTGACATCAATCCAGCACTTGATGTCATGCAAAACTGGCAGAGTGAGCAGCCTTTTCATCAGGCGATCCGGCGCGCCATTAATGTCATCAGCTGGCGACAGACCTATAGCGAGGCTGAGGTTGGCCGCGCCTTTCTTGATGCCTTTGCCTATTTTGAGCTCTTTGGGCCAGACGGCCTTTTCCGCACAAATGAAGGCCGCGCCTATGTTGGTTTCTGGGGGCAGGGGCTGTTTTATCCATGGCATCATCATCTGGCCGAGGAAATCTATGCCGTGGTGAGTGGCGAGGCGTGTTTTGAGGCGGCAGGTGACCCCGCCGTCACCCTTGGCCCGGGCGAATGCAAAGAGCATGCGTCGCTTCAGGAACATGCCTTGCGAACGCCGGGCTCACCTACCCTGTCGCTGGTCCTGTGGCGTGGTGAGGGGCTGGCTGGCGATCCGGTTATATCCTGATTCTTCCTTCGGCGTGCGCAGTGCTGGCAGCATTACGGATAAGTGATTTCGGTGCGCAGCGCGGGCCGGTACATCCAGTCCCAATATCTTGCATGCAGCGCCGTGGTGATCGGGCCGGTTGTGCCATTGGCGAAAATACGGTCGTCGACGCGGGTGATCGCCAACACGCCGCCGCCCGAACTTGACATAAACACTTCATCGGCCTGCATAAATTCGGCCAGTGGTAATGGGCGCACTTCCACATCAAACCCAAGCTCGGTCGCCATCTCCATCACTGTGCGCCGGCTGATCCCCTCCAGCATGCCATGATCCGATGTGACCAGCCGCCCTTCCTTGACCGCAAAGACATTGAATCCCGGTCCCTCGGTTACATTGTCATCCTTATCCAGCAGGATCGTGGTCTCATACCCCATGTCTTTGGCCTCGAACATGGCGGCGGTGAAATCACCCCAATGATAGTTCTTCACCCGTGGATCGACACTTGTCTCGGGGATGCGCCGCACTGATTTTGCAATCCAGGCGCTGCGCTCGGCATCCGGCAGATCGGCACGCATCACGCGGATATAGGGAACACACCACGCATAGAAATGGTTACCACATTCGCGCGGGTCGCGCGTTCCGGGGATCAGCGGCACACCGCGTGATGCAACCATCGCCACATAGGCGTTGCGAAGCCCAGAGGCTGCCACCATCTCGGTCAAAGCGGCGGCAATGGCTGGGCTGTCCATGCCAACATCAAGCCGCAGCGCCGCCACCGAATTCTGGAACCGTCCGATATAGTCATCGAGGCGGAAAAACCCGCCATCCCACGCCGGAACAACATCATAGGTGATATCGGAATGGATGATGCCCCAGTCATTGATTGGCAGCCGCGCGGCGGCAATCGGCATAACCCTGCCATCAATCCAGGCAGCGCCTGCCTGCAGCCCATTCTTGTCGCTCTCCGCCATGACCCAGTTCCGCCTATTTCTTCGGGTAGAGCGCCGCCAGACGCTCACCATACATGTCGCGGACCACATGGCGCCGAACCTTCAATGTCGCTGTCATCTGGCCGTTATCCATATTGAAGCTCTCATCGGCGATGATAAAGCGCCGCACGCGCTCAATTTGTGACAGGCGGCTATTCGCCCGTTCAACCGCGTCTGCGACTATCGTCTGCAGGGTGTCGGGCGAGGTCGCAAGACGCCGGATATCCTCGGCGGGAACAATCACCGCTGAGAGCCACGGGCGGTGATCACCATCAACCATGGCCTGTTCGATTTCCGGCTCGATGGTCAGCAATGCCTCGACGCGCCCAGGGGCAATATTGTCACCGCCGGAATTGACGATAATGTCCTTTTTCCGGCCGGTGATCGTCAGATAACCATCTTCATCAATGGACCCAAGATCACCGGTGTAGAGCCAGCCATTGCGGATTGTCGTCCGGGTGCTGGCGTCATCGCGCCAATAGCCTCTCATCAGGGCGTCACCGCGCACCAATATTTCATCATCATCGGCAATTCTAACCTCGATCCCGGCAACCGGCGGCCCGACTGTCTCGATCTTGATTTTGCCCGGTCTGTTTGCCGAAATCAGCGGTGATGCCTCGGTCTGGCCATAGCCCTGCAACAGCTTGATCCCAAGCGCCATGAAAAAAGTCCCGATCTCCGGGCTGAGAGCAGCGCCACCCGAGATGAAGTAGCGCAAGTCACCACCAAGCCGTTGGCGAACCTTGGTGCGAACCAGCTTGTCGCAAATGAGGTCAATGATCATCTCATGTGGCAGCAGATGCAGGCCAGCCAGCTTTTTCCGCCCCAGCTTGACCGCCATCATGAACAGCTTTTCCGACACGCCACCTTTCGTCCTGACCCCGCGCATGATACGGTCATGCAGCACTTCATAAAGCCGTGGAACGGCGGTCATCAACGTTGGTGACACCTCTACCAGATTGGCTGCGATCTGCTCTGTGCTCTCGCAGAACCAGACCTCGGAATTGGACTGGAAGGGTAAATGCATGCCGGCGGTGTGCTCATAGGAATGCGACAATGGCAGGAGCGACAAAAAGCGCTGGCCGCTGGCGACCTTGCCTTCTTCAAGCAATTCCAACGCGGCAGTGATGTTCGCCTGAATCGAACGGTGCGTCAGCATCACGCCCTTTGGCCGTCCTCCGGTCCCCGAGGTGTAGATAAAGCAACACACATCATCTGGCTTTTGCCGGGCGATGCGCTGGTCCAGATCGGCCAGCGGTTCAGCCGCGCCAAGCGCCTCATTCCAATAGCGTGTTTTGACTGATTTCATCGGCGGCACCGTGGCGTCATCATCCATCAGGATCATCAGGTGCAGACCGGGTGCACGGCTGGCGGCAAGTGCGATGCGCGCGCCAAGCAAACCGCCGGAGGTGATCACCGCCGACGCGCCGGAATGATCCATGATAAAATAATGATCATCTTCGGTGTTGGTCACATAGGCTGGCACAACGATCGCGCCAATGGCCATGATCGCCAGATCGGCAATCGCCCATTCGGGCCGGTTTTCAGCCGATATCATGACTCTGTCACCGGCACTGACACCTGCATCCACCAGAACGCTCGCCAGCCGTCTGACTGAATTGGCCACCTCGTTCCAACTGCGGCCCTGCCAACTCTGTGCGCGCTTTTCATACATCAACGGGGCATCACCGCCCCGTGTCACACCGGTGAAAAAGGCAATGGCCAGATTGGCTTCATCGACATAATGTGTCCCGGGAGGCCAGCTTGCGGCTTTCATATCCGAACTTGCGGCTTTCATTTAGATTCGGTCCTCAACATTATTCACCTTGTCAAAGAGTTATTCGACTTGTCTTTAGGGCACTTCAGCCTACCGAACCGCAGGCCGAAAGCAAAACACAATTGGCCGATTTGCAAAACGATCTGATGCCAGCATACGGCTAATCAAAAATGATCGGGATTAGGCTGAGGATCAGCAGAATGGCCATACCGACATTGAACAGCCGTAATTTACGCTCAGTGGTGAAAATCCGCGCGATTGCAGTGCCGAACAGGCACCATGATGTGGTCGCACCAATCGTTGCCAGAACAAAAATCGTCACCAGGATGCTGATTTCCGATGCCAGCGAGTCCGCGTCACTCGTATAGGCCGACACGGTGCTGATGATCACCGATACGCCTTTTGGATTGACCGCCTGAAACAGCGCCGCCTGCGTAAAGCTAAGTGGTCTGTCGCGCTCGCTCCGCTCGGCTCTGCCTGCGCTGCCAATGCGCCATGCAAGATAAATCAGAAACAATACACTCAGAACCTTCAGCAGATCATATAGCTGGGGCAGCGCGGCAAACAGGCTGGCAAGCCCGGCACCCGCGGCAAGAAATACAATCATGAAACCAATGGTGATTCCGGCGAGGTGCGGCAGGGTGCGTCTGAACCCGAAATTGGCTCCTGATGCCGCCAGCATCAGATTGTTCGGCCCGGGGGTAAAGGCTGTCACCATGGCAAAGGTGATGACAGCAAGAAGGCTTGTTGTGTCCATAAAACTCCGTCCCTGCGCGATCGCGCCGCGATCTTAGCATCAACCGCCCCGTGCTGTGATAATTTTCGGGGATAATTTTCGGGGATAATTTTTGGGTGATAACTCTCGGGTGATAATTTTTGGGTGATAACTCTCGGGTGATAATTTTTGGGTGATACCGTTTGAGGCAAGTCAGCAGATTTACTTCCGCCCCCGCAGCATGCAGCTGAAACCTGCCTGCCGCATTGCTGCACAGACCCTGTTGCTATGTGCCTTTGTCAGCGGTTGCGTCAATAGCCGGAAAACGGGCATATCATTGACCAGCCGCGCCTCGGCGATGTCAATGCGGATATCTGCGATCGCCCCGGTGATTTTGGCGCGCAGGATCGCGACACCGGAAACCGCCTGCTCATAGCGTTGATAGGACCCCAGTTGCGCGATCACCACCGGCTTTGATGCGGGCAGGGATACCTCGCCATCTGTTGCGTGTGCTGCCGTCACCCCATCATCCGCCCGGTCGTCACCTGCCGTGTCATTTTCCGCCATTTCGTTTTCCGCCAAATTATTATCAACCAAGCCATCATCAACCAAGCCATCATCAACCAAGCCCTCATCCTCTTCCGCTGGGCGGGCGCGCATGGCCAGATCCGTCCGCAGCCTGCCGGTCTCTGCTTTCAGCCTGCCCGTCTCTGCTTTCAGCGTGGTTGCTTCTGCTTTCAGCCTGTCCATTTCTGCTTTCAGCGTGGCATTTTCCGCTTTCAGCGTGGCAGTTTTCTGGTCAAGGGCTGCGATGCGTTCGCGCAAAGCAGTGGCTGCCTCTTTTCCGGCGGTGCAGCTCTCATTGGGCGTGGCCGCTGTCACACTTTGAGGACAGGCCATCAATTCCGGCAGATTCTGGTTGATCGCTGCGTCTGCCTGAGTGAACAGGGTGCCACACAGATCGGCAACCATTTTCCCTGTTCGTTCATGCGCTGACTCGTCAAGGCCGGTACCGCCGCCATCGGTCACCAAATTGGTCACCAGCCACATCGCATAATCTTCAACCAGCGTGTTGATCTCGCTATCGGTTGCCGCGGGTAGGCCCTCCATCAAACTCGCTTCGCGGACAGTGGCACCGGCATATTTGCGCCGTTCCAGCCACAGCCGGCCGGCATCGCCGTCAATCACATTCTGCATTTCCATGATTTTGGCAAAACCGGCACAGATTCCACCCTGTTCGGCAAGCGAGCCATAGCGTGTCCATTCATCAAGTCTCAACTCGGCCTGTGCGGCGTGCAGCGATCCACCGATCCCCGCCAGCACCGCCAGAAATTTGTACAAAACACGCGCCATAACAAAACCAAAATCATCAAACTCACATCACCCACAATTATGCGGCGCGTAACCACTTATGTCATCAATGTTTGATTTGTTTCATCTAACAGGCGGCGGCGCGGCTGATCCGTGTCAGCGAATAAAGCGCAGCGCCTCGCCAGCGGCGCGGATCAGCGCCATGGCCTTGTTCTGGGTTTCTTCAAATTCTGATTGTGGGTCACTGTCATAGACAATGCCGGCACCGGCCTGCACATGCATTTTGTCATTTTCGACAACGGCGGTGCGCAGCGCGATACAGGTGTCCAACTCTCCGGCAACGGAGATATAGCCAACGGCACCTGCATAGATGCCGCGCCTGTCCGGCTCCATCTCGTCAATGATTTCCATCGCCCGGATTTTTGGTGCGCCGGAGACAGTTCCGGCTGGAAAGCCTGCAATCATTGCATCGATGGCATCAAGATCGTCGCGGATTTCGCCCTCAACCTGCGAGGCGATGTGCATCACATGGCTGTAATATTCCACGTCGTAATTCGATTTGACCCGCACGGACCCGGGTTTTGAAACGCGCCCGACATCATTGCGCCCGAGGTCAAGCAGCATCAGATGCTCGGCGCGTTCCTTCACATCCGCCATCAGGCTGGCTGCATTTTCCGCATCCTCATCGGGGGTTACACCGCGCTTGCGGGTGCCGGCGATTGGCCTGATTGTCACGACCTTCTGGCGCAGGCGAACGAGAATCTCCGGGCTTGAGCCAACCACTGACAGCCCATCAAACTTGAAAAAGAACAGAAAGGGCGAGGGGTTCAACCGCCGCAGGCTTCGATACAGATTGAACGCTGGCAATTCAAACGGGATGGTGAAGCGCTGCGATAGCACCACCTGAAAGATATCACCAGCCGCGATATATTCCTTGGCGCGTCTGACCATATCCAGAAAATTTGATTGGCTCATATTTGAGGTTGGCGTTGGGATCGGGGCGTCAATACGGCCAACCTCGGTTGGCAACAGCGGCGCATCAAGCGCTCTTACCGCATCATTGAGGCGCGTCTGCGCTGTCTCCCACGCGCTCTTGCATGCACTCTCGGCATCGCCCCATTCAGCCGGGCGTATTTGCGTGACCAGTGTGATGCTGTCCCTCAGGCGGTCAAAGATGGCGATCAATGACGGGCGCAGCAGGTCCGAATCCGGGGCATCGAGCGAGGCCGGATTGTTGTTTGGGATCGTTTCGATATGCCGGATCATGTCATAGCCGAAATAGCCAAACAGACCCGCCGCCATTGGTGGCAGCGAGCCAGTATCGGGCATCGCAGATTCCGCCAGCACCGCCCGCAGCGAGGCAAGTGGCGGCATATCAACCGTCTCAAAATCATCGCCAGCGGCGGGGTTGCGGTTGATCTCCGCTTTTTCACCATGACAGCGCCAGATCAGATCGGGTGCCAGACCAATCACTGAGAACCGGCCCCTGACCTCGCCACCTTCCACTGATTCCAGCAGAAAACTGTGTTTCTGGTCGGCTGCCAGCTTCAGATAGGCGGAGACAGGCGTCTGCGTGTCTGCCACCAATTCGCGTGAAACAAGCTGCGGTGCGCCCGAGGCAAAGCCTGCGGCAAATGCGGCAAACTCCGCACGGCCCGCCTCCGGATCATGGCTCCGCATGTCTTTTGTCATGATGCTTACTGCTGTCCTGCCAGAAGTTGCTGCACCCGACCAAGATTGATCTGCAGATCATGCGTCTGCGAGAGATCACGTGCCAGCACGTTCAATATGTCCTGCTGCATCGAGTTGGTGATGGCGCTGCCAATCAACTCCGCTGTGGTGTCGAGCGTCTCACCCTCAACCGGCACAATAGTGACCGTCATGCTGGCAATCGCCTCATTGCCGGTCTCGATCACGCCAAATTCGCCAACATCTGTTGCAAAGACGCGCCTCGCGATCAATCGGGCGGCCTCATGGTCAAGGCCGATGCCATTGCGGTTGAAATCATCGGTTGGCACAACATCGTCAAATTTTTCTGGCGTATTGGTCAGCACTGTTGCCTCGGCGCGCGCTGCCTTGATGGCCTCACCGCGTTTCCAGTCGCTGATCACGCGGCTGCGCACCTCGTCAAGCGGGCGCTCGCGCGGCGCTGTCTCGCCGGTAGCCTCGACCACGAAAAACATGTCGTCAGCGCCTTCCTGAATGACGCTCAACTCGTCAATGTCGCCTGTCCAGACCAATTCAAGCACCAGGCTGTCCTGCGCCAGATCCCCGGCATCGCCCTCGACAGCTATTCCGTCAATGGTCAGGCCGTTGCGGTCCACATCCACCAGCCGATCGACGCGGCCCCCCACGGCAGCCATCGCCTCATCCAATGTTGCGCCGGATGCAATCACATCTTCCAACTCATTGACCTTGTCATAAATCAGATCAATGGCCGCTTCCTCGCGCAGCGTGGTGCGGATGGCGTCACTGACATCCTCCAGCGATTGATTGCCGCCCTCATTGATCTTGCTGACGGTCAGCAGATGCTGGCCAAAGACAGATTCAACAGGTCCGACAACCTCATTGAGCGCCAGCCCAAAGGCTGCCTCACCCAGCGGTCCGTCAAGATCCGCCTTACTCACCGTACCAAGCGCGACATCATCGGCGGTCCAGCCAAGCATGTCGGCGGCGACATCGGCGAACGCCTCACCTGCTTCCACCCGGTCAAAGGCGGTCTGCGCCGTTGCGGCATCGTCAAAAACCATCTGCCGGATTTCCCGTGTTTCCGGGGTGGTGAATTCATCAAGGCGCGCGTCATAGGCGGCGGCGATATCCGCATCGCTGATCTGCATCTCGGCGGCAAACATGTCTGGTGACAGGCTGCCAACCCGGGCGCTGCGCAGCGCCGGCGCATCATAGCTGGCGCTCACGCTCTCATACCATTCGCCAAGCACGCTTTCATCTGGGTCAGCGATGTTTGACGGATCAACGGCAATGCTGATCAGCTTGGCGCTGCGGCGCTCCAATTCATAGGCGGTCAATGTCCGCGCCATGCTCTCGGGCTGGCCTATACCGGCACTGATGGCAAACAGCAATTGTTCACGACGCAGGGTCGAGTCAACCTGTTTGAGATAATCCTCCTCGCTGAAGCCTGCATTGCCAAGCACCTGCATGAAGCGGCCCTCGGAAAATTCGCCAAATTCATCCTGAAACGCCTGCTCGGACGCCACAACGCGGCGCTGCATCTCGCGCGTCACAGTCAGGCCAAGGTCCGATGCCTCGGCGCGGAACACGACATCGCGCGCCAGCGCGCCGGCAACCTCATTCAGCAAACCTGTCTGAAGGGCTTCGCCGAGAGAGGCGTTCGGCATGAAACTGCGCCGCGTCCGGTCGAACTGGATGGCCACCTCAGCCGGTGATTTGCTTTCTTCGCCAGCGGAAATCGCTTTGTCGCTACCGCCGATCAATCCGGTCGTGACATCGCCGACACCCCATAGGGCAAAGCCTGCAGCCAGAAACAGGAGAAAGACTTTCATTATCGGCGATTTTACACCGCCACGCATTGCACCAAGCATTGGATCACTCTTTTTCAACCGGAACCGTCATTCTCACGGCTCCGTGGGGTCGCTAGACTCCATGGGGTCAACAAACTAGGAGCCTGTTTTATAGGTTGGCGCCCTTACGAGCAACTTTATTTCGGCCATTAAACGCGAAACTTACCGCCAAAAAAGCGCCAAACCAGCAATAGCGGCCCCCCAAGACAGGATGAGTGGCCAGTGATAGTGGGGGGATCGGATACAGATTGGGCAAAAAACCAAGCTTTGCCAGCCGCGCCCTGTTGATTTTCAGCGACCAAACGGTCAGCCTATGGACCTTGTTCAGATCTCGGTTGGTGGAGGGGTAAATGATCGTTGCCGCAAATTGGAAAATGAATCCGGAACTGTCGGTGGCGGCAAAGCTGGCCAGCGATTATTGTGCCACCTCCTTTGCGGGAGTCACCCGCATTCTGTTTGCACCGCACCCCTATCTTGTTCCCGTTGGGGTGCGTCTTGAGGGTTCCGGCATCCTGCTGGGTGGGCAGGATTGTCATCCATCGGCATCGGGTGCGCATACTGGTGATGTGTCGACCGGCATGCTGCATGATTGCGGGGCATCGGTGGTTCTTCTTGGCCATTCAGAGCGCCGCGCTGATCATGGTGAGACCAGCGAACTGGTTGCCGCCAAGGCTGTGCAGGCATTTTCGTCAAGCCTGTCCGTTATGATCTGCGTTGGTGAGACACTGGCTGAACGCGAGGCAGGCAACGCACGGGTGACCGTGCTTGAGCAACTTGCTATTTCGGTTCCATCAACGCTTCCAACAACGGCACTGACCATCGCCTATGAGCCGGTCTGGGCCATCGGCACCGGCAAGGTGGCAACGGCGGTTGAGATCGCCGAGATGCACCTTGGCATCCGGGGTTGGCTTGATGAGGCGGGTTTTAATCAGACGAAAATTCTGTATGGCGGGTCGGTCAAGCCGGGAAATGCAGCGGAAATCTTTGCCGTGCCGCATGTTGATGGTGCCCTTGTTGGCGGTGCCAGCCTGATTGCAGCTGATTTTGATGGCATCTGCGCTGCGGCAGCCGACTGATCTGCCGTCTGAGCTGGTTTTTGGGTGCGCTTGCAAGCTGTCGCAATTTGCTTGAAATACCGCCGCTGAGGCCATATAACAGCGCCATCTGACGACTGCGGGCCCTGAATGCGGCCGGCCCATTATTGACTAACGGACGTGGTTCATGGAAACGCTTGTTCTGACTATTCACATTCTGATCGCCCTTGGCCTCGTTGGCTCGGTGCTGCTACAGCGCTCTGAAGGCGGCGGCCTCGGCATTGGCGGCGGCGGCGGCGGTGGCGGCGGTGGGTTCATGACGGCCCGGGGCACAGCCAATCTGATGACCCGCGTGACAGCCGTTCTTGCCGCCTGTTTCTTTGCGACCTCGATCATCCTTGCCATCATGGCGGGGGCAGGCACCGAAAGCGTGTCCATTGTTGACGAGGTGATCAACGAGACGCCAGCGCCTGCATCCGGTCCCACAGTCCCAACAGACCAATAAGTCCCAACAGACCAATAAGTCCCAACAGACCAATAAGTCCCAACAGACCAATAAGTCCCAACAGACCAATAAGCCCCCGTCAGACAAGTAAGTCTCAACGGATAAATAACAACGCTCAAACAGACGGCTGTTTGTCAAGCCATCTGCACCCATTAAAATTACAACATGATGTGATTTAGGCACTTACCAGCCGCGTCATGTTGGGGTATAACTTCGGTCCATGCCTCGTTATATTTTCATCACTGGTGGTGTGGTTTCCTCACTCGGTAAAGGTCTTGGTGCTGCCGCATTGGCGGCGCTCCTGCAAGCGCGTGGTTACAAGGTGCGGCTGCGCAAACTCGATCCCTATCTCAATGTTGATCCCGGCACCATGTCGCCGACCCAGCATGGCGAGGTGTTCGTCACTGATGACGGCGCTGAGACGGATCTTGATCTTGGCCATTATGAACGTTTCACTGGTGTACATGCCAAAAGGTCGGACAATGTCACGACAGGCCGCATCTATTCCGATGTTCTGGCCAAGGAACGCCGTGGTGATTATCTCGGCGCCACCATTCAGGTGATCCCGCATGTCACCGATGCGATCAAGGAATTTGTCAAAGCGAATCACGATGATGAGGATTTCATCCTCTGCGAGATCGGCGGCACCGTTGGTGACATCGAATCCCTGCCCTTTCTTGAGGCCATTCGCCAGCTTGGCAATGAACTTGGCCGCGAGCTGACCTGTTTTCTCCATGTCACATTGCTGCCCTACATCGCTGCGGCGGGTGAGTTGAAAACCAAACCCACCCAGCATTCGGTCAAGGAACTGCAATCGGTGGGTATCCAGCCTGATATTTTGCTGTGCCGCACCGAACATCCGCTGTCCGATGAACAGCGCGGAAAAATCGGACTGTTCTGCAATATCCGGCAATCGGCGGTCATTCTGGGGATGGATGTCCGCAACATCTACGAGGTGCCGCTCTCCTACCATGAACAGGGGCTCGACCGCGAGGTGATGCGGCATTTCGGTCTCCCGGACAAGACGCCTGAACTGTCTGCATGGCAACGCATCTGTAACACGGTCGCCAATCCCGAGGGCGAGGTGACCATCGCCATTGTCGGCAAATACACCTCTTTGCAGGATTCCTATAAATCGCTCGGCGAGGCGCTTGTCCATGGGGGGATCGCCAACGGCGTCAAGGTCAATATCGAATGGATTGATTCCGAATTGTTTGAACAGGAAGACGCGGCCATTGAGGCGTTGCATCATGTCAGCGGTATTCTGGTCCCCGGCGGCTTTGGTGAACGCGGCTCTGAGGGCAAAATCCGGGCGGTGCGCTTTGCCCGCGAACAGAAGATTCCCTATTTCGGCATTTGTTTCGGCATGCAGATGGCGGTTCTGGAAACGGCCCGCAATCTGGCTGACCTGCCGGGTGCTGGCTCCAGCGAATTTGGCGCCACCGATGTGCCGCTTGTCGGTCTGATGACCGAATGGACTGATGGCAATGAACGCCTGCAACGCAGCGCTGATGATGATCTTGGTGGTACCATGCGTCTTGGTGCCTATGCCTGCCTTCTCGAGGAAGGGTCGGTTGCTGGCCGGGTGTATGGGGCAACCGAGATAGCCGAGCGCCACCGTCATCGCTATGAGGTCAATATCGCCTATCGTGACCAGCTGGAGGCGGCCGGCATGAAAATCTCCGGCCTGTCGCCTGATGGGCGTCTGCCTGAAATTGTTGAACGGCCGGACCATCCCTTCTTCATCGCCGTGCAGTTTCACCCTGAATTGAAATCGAAACCGACTGACCCGCATCCGCTTTTTACTGGTTTTGTCGCGGCATCAATGGAAAAATCGCGGCTTGTCTAAGCGGTTTTCGTGAAGGCCCGAAAGGAGACTCGCAGGATCATGACTGAAATGCACATCCGCAACGTGTCCTGTGGCGCTGACCATCCGTTGATTCTGATTGCCGGTCCCTGCCAGATTGAGGGTCTCGACCATGCCCTTTCATGTGCCAGCCATCTTGCCAAGATAGCTGCCGCCGTCGGCATGGGGTTCATCTATAAATCCTCCTTTGACAAGGCTAACCGCACTTCGGCAAATGCGGCGCGCGGCATAGGTATGGATGAAGGGCTGACGATCATGGCGCGGGTCCGTGATGAGCTTGGTTGCCCGGTCCTAAGTGATGTCCATCTGCCCGAACAATGCGTCCCGGCAGCCGAGGCGCTTGATGTCCTCCAAATTCCGGCCTTTCTCTGTCGCCAGACGGATCTGTTGCTGGCGGCTGCGGCCACCGGTGCTGTCGTCAATATCAAAAAAGGGCAATTTCTTGCCCCCTGGGATATGGCGCATGTCGCCGCCAAAGTTACCGGCGCTGGTAATGCGCGCGTCATGCTGACCGAGCGCGGCACGTCCTTTGGCTACAACACGCTTGTCTCTGACATGCGCGCTCTGCCAGAAATGGCAAAACTTGGCCATCCGGTGATTTTTGATGCGACCCATTCGGTGCAGCAACCGGGCGGCCTTGGCGGCAGTTCGGGAGGCCAGCGCGAATTTGTTCCGGTGTTGGCGCGCGCGGCAGTTGCCGTTGGCGTTGAGGGGCTGTTCATGGAAGCGCATGAGGATCCCGATAACGCCCCGTCTGATGGCCCAAATATGGTGCCGCTGGATGCCATGGAGGGCGTGCTTTACCGCCTGCAACGCATTGACACCGCCCGCCGTGAGGCGCTTTGACCATAATTCAGGAGACCTCGGACTGCCAGCCTACGGCAACTCTCGGCCTTTAACCCCAACCATTAGGATAAAATCCCATGTCTACCATTCTTGATATTCAGGCCCGTGAAATTCTCGATTCCCGTGGCAACCCAACCGTCGAGGTTGATGTCACCCTCGAAGATGGCGCAGTTGGCCGTGCGGCTGTTCCCTCGGGCGCTTCGACAGGTGCCTATGAGGCGGTTGAGATGCGCGATGGCGACAAGGAGAGATATAATGGCAAGGGCGTGCTGAAAGCCGTCGACGCTGTGAATTTTGAGATTTTCGATGCGATCGTCGGGGCTGACGCGCTTGATCAGGCCGGTCTGGATCAGGATCTGATCGAATTGGACGGCACCAGCAACAAGGGCCGGCTTGGTGCCAATGCCATTCTTGGCGTGTCCATGGCCGTGGCACGGGCGGCGGCGGATTCAACCGAAATGCCGCTCTGGCGTTATCTTGGGGGCGTTCACGCGCATCTGTTGCCAACGCCGATGATGAACATCATGAATGGCGGTGCCCATGCCAATAATGCGCTTGATGTGCAGGAATTCATGATCATGCCGGTTGGCGCGCCCCATTTTGGTGATGCGCTGCGCATGGGGGCGGAGATTTTCCATGTCCTGAAAAGCCTGCTCAGCGATGCCGGCATGTCGACAGCCGTTGGTGATGAGGGTGGTTTTGCCCCCGCGATCAATTCCAGTGATGAGGCGCTCGATTACATTACCAAGGCCATTGAGACAGCCGGCTACAAGCCCGGTGATGATGTGATGGTCGCCCTCGACGCAGCGGCGAGTGAATTCTGCAAGGAGGGGGCCTACCACCTTGCGGGTGAGGGGCGCACGCTCAGCACCACCGAGATGAATGCCATGTGGGAGCAATTGGTTAAAAATCATCCGATCATTTCGCTTGAGGATCCGCTGCATGAAGATGACTGGGATGGTTTCACCGCTCTGACAGCGCTGATTGGCGAACGCGTGCAGATCGTTGGTGATGATCTGTTTGTCACCAACCCGGAGCGTCTGGCACGCGGCATTGCCGAGACAGCAGCCAACGCCATTCTGATCAAGGTCAACCAGATCGGCACCCTGTCTGAAACACTGCAAGCCATTGATATGGCGCAAAAGGCTGGTTTTGGCGTTGTCATCTCGCACCGCTCTGGCGAGACCGAGGACAGCTTCATCGCCGATCTTTCGGTTGCCACCAATGCCGGCCAAATCAAGACCGGTTCGCTGTCGCGCTCGGACCGGCTGGCCAAGTACAATCAGCTGTTGCGGATCGAGGAAGAGCTTGACCGCACCGCGCTTTATGCCGGGGCCAGCATCCTGCGCAGCTGATGATCACTTAACACCCACCCATCGTATGTTCTCAATCTTGCCGGTCTTCCCGATGACCGGTGGCAAGGCGCGGCTTTGCCCACGGAAAATCCGCCTGATTTAAGGAATCCGGCGATTCGCTTTTTGCTTGACCGGCCGAATCGGCTCTGATTCAATGGCGTTATTCGGGATTGCACGACACAAGAGTTCAGAGCGCTTATGTACAGGATGATCAGAAAACCACTTGCCTATGCCAGCAGTTTTGTCCTGCTCGGAACTCTAGTGGTGTTTTTCGGCTTTCACACGATCGCTGGTGAGCGGGGGATTCTGGCACAGCCCGAACTTGATCGCAAAATTCAACTCGCCGAGGAGCGGTTGATGCTGCTTGGCAAGCACCAGACCTATCTCACTCACCGGATTTCACTGATGCAGAGCGAGACCCTCGATGCCGATATTCTCGAGGAAACGGCACAGGCCGAGCTTGGTCTCTATTCTCCCGATGATGTGATTATTTCAATTGATCTTTCAGATTTGAAATTTTAGGAATGATGTCCGCATTCGTTCAGTAAACTAAAATCTGGTTTATTTATAAAAAATACAATAAAAACAATAAAATAAAAATATTGCAAAAATATCAAATTCGTTAAATTCTTGCTTCATGGAACAGGTGCCGTCCGGCATTGCTGTCAGGTTCCATTACTTTGGTTCTAGGGAGCAGATAAATGGTGCAGAAAGCGACAACACCGCGCAAAAAGAAACCCGGTCGTCCGCCAAAGGCCATCGCCACCGGCCGGAACGATATGCCGGCCACCGAAGATTTGACCGCGATGTATCACGACATGCTGTTGATCCGCCGGTTTGAGGAAAAGGCTGGACAGCTTTACGGCATGGGGCAAATTGGCGGGTTTTGCCACCTCTATATTGGTCAGGAAGCTGTCGTTGTCGGTCTGCAATCGGCGTCAAAGCCCGGTGACACGGTTGTCACCTCCTACCGCGACCACGGTCACATGCTCGCCTGCGGCATGGATGCTGATGGTGTGATGGCTGAGCTGACGGGCCGCGAGGGTGGCTATTCGCGCGGCAAGGGTGGCTCGATGCACATGTTCAGCCGGGAAAAGAAATTCTTTGGTGGCCACGGCATTGTCGGTGCTCAGGTGCCGATCGGTTGTGGTCTGGCTTTTTCCCACAAATACAAAGACGAGGCCAATGTCTGCATGACCTACCTCGGGGATGGGGCGGTCAATCAGGGACAGGTCTATGAGAGTTTCAACATGGCCGCCCTGTGGGATCTGCCCTGCCTGTTCGTCATTGAGAACAACCAATATGGCATGGGAACAGCGGTGACCAGAGCCGCAGCGGGGCCTGCCCTTGCGGAACGTGGCTCGGCGTATGGCATTCCGGGCAAACAGGTCGATGGCATGGATGTGCTAGCCGTTCGCGAGGCCGGGCTTGAGGCGCTGGCGCATTGCCGCGAGGGAAAAGGCCCCTATATCCTTGAGATGAAGACCTATCGCTATCGCGGTCATTCAATGTCTGATCCAGCGAAGTACCGCACCCGCGAGGAGGTTGACGCCATGCGCAAGCAGCATGATCCGATCGACCAGCTGCGTGAGCTTCTGATCAAGCAGAACGTCAAGGAAGAGGCGCTCAAGGCCATTGATGGCGAGGTCAAGGCCGTGGTTACCAAGGCCACCGAATTTGCCCAGAACAGCCCGGAGCCCGATCCGTCTGAATTGTTCACCGATATCCTTTTGCCGGTGTCTGCCGGCACAGCCGCATCAACGGAGGCGTAATCATGGCCATCGAAATCAGGATGCCGGCGCTTTCGCCGACAATGGAAGAGGGAACTTTGGCCAAATGGCTTGTCGCTGAGGGTGATGAGGTGCGCTCTGGCGATGTGATTGCCGAGATCGAAACCGACAAGGCGACGATGGAGGTCGAGGCCGTTGACGATGGCCGTGTGGGAACGCTGCTTGTTGCCGCCGGTGCCCAGAACGTCAAGGTCAATGCGCCGATCGCCATTCTGCTGGCCGAGGGTGAGCCGGCAGGCACCACACCCGCACCCGAACCACCCAATACCCCCGAAGCGCCCACACCTGAAGCATCCAATACTCCCGAAGCGCCGATACCGGCACCGGTTTCACCCCCCGCACCGGCGCCAGCTGTTGAGGCGATTGCAGCTGAGGCTGACTGGACCGGGGCAACGGCCAATGTCACCGTGCGCGAGGCTTTGCGTGACGCGATGGCTGAGGAAATGCGCCGCGATGAAAATGTGTTCGTGATGGGCGAGGAAGTTGCTGAATATCAGGGTGCCTACAAGGTCACCCAGGGTCTGCTTGCCGAATTTGGGCCAAAGCGCGTGATTGATACGCCGATCACCGAACAGGGTTTTGCCGGTCTCGGCGTTGGCGCTGCCTTTGGCGAGCTGCGCCCGGTGATCGAGTTCATGACCTTCAATTTCGCCATGCAGGCGATTGACCAGATCATCAATTCCGCTGCCAAGACGCTCTATATGTCGGGTGGTCAGATGGGTTGTCCGATCGTCTTTCGCGGGCCGAATGGGGCCGCCAGCCGTGTCGCCGCCCAGCATTCGCAATGCTATGCCAGCTGGTATGCGCATTGTCCGGGGCTGAAGGTTGTCGCGCCGTGGTCGGCTGCCGATGCCAAGGGATTGTTGAAAGCTGCCATCCGTGATCCCAATCCGGTGATCTTTCTCGAAAATGAGGTGATGTATGGCCAGAGCTTCGATATCCCCGAGGATGATGAGTGGGTCGTGCCGATCGGCAAGGCCAAAATCGTCCGTGAGGGAAGTGACGTCACGATTGTTGCCTTTTCGATCATGGTTGGCCGCGCCCTTGCCGCGGCCGAGACACTGGCCGAACAGGGAATTTCCGCCGAGGTGATTGATCTTCGGACAATCCGGCCGTTGGACAGCGAAACCATCATCGCCTCCGTTCGCAAGACCTCTCGGCTTGTCACCTGCGAGGAGGGTTTTCCTTTTGCCGGTCTTGGCTCCGAGATTGCCATGCAGGTCATGGAACAGGCCTTCGACTGGCTTGATGCGCCGATTGCCCGTGTGACCGGTAAGGATGTGCCGATGCCCTATGCGGCCAATCTGGAAAAGCTGGCATTGCCGCAGCTTGACGATATCGTCGCCACGGTACAGGCGACCTGCGATGGGTTCAGGGGAGCGTAAGATGGCAGTCGAGATCAAAATGCCTGCTCTCTCTCCGACCATGGAGACCGGAACATTGGCCACTTGGAATGTCGCTGTTGGTGATGAAGTGCGCTCTGGCGATGTGATTGCCGAGATCGAGACCGACAAGGCAACAATGGAGGTCGAGGCGGTGGAAGAGGGCGTCATTGCCAGCATCCTGATCGCCGCTGGCAGTGAAAATGTCGCTGTCGGCACGGTGATCGCCCGTCTTGCCGAGGATGGCGAGGATGTGGCCAGCGTTGCTGCGGCCCCGCAACAGCCCGCCCCCACAACCAACCAGCCTGACGCTGCACTTCACTCAGCTTCCGAACAAGCCCCCGCATCAACTCCCGAAACAGCCCCCGTATCAGCACCCGTATCAGCACCCGAAACTCCAGCCCCAGCTGCAACCGCGTCCTCGGTCCAGCCGGCAGCATCTTCGTCCGTGGGATCGAGCGGCGGCGCAGGCCGGATCTTCGCCAGCCCGCTTGCGCGGCGCATTGCGGCAGACCACAATCTTGATCTGGCGGCCCTTTCCGGCAGTGGTCCCCATGGGCGGATTTTGCGGGCCGATGTTGAGGCTGCGGTTATTGCCTCAGCCACTGCACCCGACATTGCACCGGGCGTGACCTCTGGTGGCATGGGCGTTCCTGCCGCAATCGGCGTGCCTCTGGCGACTCCGGGTGCCAGCGAGCTGATACCCAATAGCCAGATGCGCAAAATCATTGCCGAGCGTCTGCAACAATCCAAACAGATAGCCCCGCATTTCTATCTGACGGTCGATTGTGAGATCGACCAGCTTCTGCAGTCGCGTAAACAGCTCAATGCACTTGCCGAGGATGGTGTGAAAATATCGGTAAATGATCTGGTGATACGTGCGGCGGCGCAGGCATTGATCAAGGTGCCGGAGGCAAATGCCTCATGGGAGGGTGATCACACCCGCCTCTTTACGCATGCCGATATCTCGATGGCGGTGGCCATTGACGGCGGTCTGATCACGCCGGTGATTTGGGCGGCGGAGAAAAAGGGCCTTGCCGAGTTATCGCAGATCAGCCGCGATCTGGCGGCGCGCGCACGCTCCGGCAGCCTTGCGCCTGAGGAATACACCGGCGGCAGCTTCACCATCTCCAACCTTGGCATGTTTGGCGTGCGGGAATTTGCCGCCGTGATCAACCCGCCGCAAGGGGCCATTCTGGCTGTTGGCGCTGGCGAGCAACGCCCGATTGTCCGTGATGGCGCACTTGCTGTTGCCACGGTGATGACTGTCACATTGTCCTGTGATCACCGGGCTGTGGATGGTGCGGTTGGGGCGCGGTGGCTGCAATCATTCAAATCCTACATCGAGAATCCGGTGACGATGCTTCTCTAGGCGGTTTTTTTTGGGATTGTCCGTTACCGGATTCTCCAGTCAGGTTGGAAAATGACAGACAAACAGAGTTTTGATATCATAGTGATTGGCGGCGGGCCGGGCGGTTATGTGGCGGCGATCCGGGCGGCGCAGCTTGGTATGCGTGTTAGCGTTGTGGAACGTGAGCATCTGGGCGGTGTTTGCCTGAACTGGGGCTGCATTCCGACAAAGGCGCTGTTGCGGGCGGCGGAACTGCGCCATTCTCTGGACGAGATGCAGGATTTCGGCATCACCATTGGCGGCGAAATCTCAATTGATCTTGCCAAGGTTGTCAAACGCTCGCGCAAAGTGGCTGGCCGTCTATCTGCTGGCGTTCAGCATCTGCTGAAAAAGAACAAAGTTGCCCTGTTCGATGCCGAGGCAAAAATCGGCGCTGTGGCCGATGGTCTGCGCACCGTCACCCTGTCCACTGGCGAGAGCATCACCGCACCGCATGTGATTATCGCCACCGGGGCGCGGGCGCGCAGCCTTCCCGGCATTGTTGCCGATGGCAAATCCATCCTCACCTACCGCGAGGCGATGGTCCCTGAAACCATGCCAAAATCGCTGCTGATCATCGGGTCAGGCGCGATCGGCGCTGAATTTGCCTCCTTCTATCATGACATGGGCGTTGAGGTGACGTTGATTGAGGCGATGGACACAATTCTGCCTGTCGAGGATGCGGAGATTTCCGCCATCGTCCAAAAGGCCTTTGCCAAGCGTGGCATCAAGATCATCACCGGGGCGAAATTGCGCAGCCTGACCAATACCAGCAAAACAGACGCGAGCAAAACAAGTGTTACCGCCACTCTTGAGGGATCAGGCGAGGATTTGATCGCCGAGCGCGCCATTCTGGCTGTCGGCATTATCGGCAATACCGAGAATTTGGGCCTTGAGGGCAGCGCCGTGGTTATTGATCGTGGGCATATTGTCACAGATCAATGGGCGGCGACGGCTGAGCCGGGCATCTATGCCATTGGTGATGTGACGGGGCCACCATGGCTGGCGCACAAGGCCAGCCATGAGGGCATCATGTGTGTCGAAAAAATAGCTGGGTTGAAACAGGCCCATCCGCTTGGTGATGGCGCGGTGCCGGGCTGCACCTATTGTCGGCCCCAAGTGGCCTCTGTCGGCATGACTGAGACCGCCGCAACCGAGGCTGGATATAAGATTAAGGTCGGGCGCTTTCCGTTTGTCGGTAATGGCAAGGCGATTGCCATGGGTGATGATCAGGGCCTTGTCAAAACCATTTTTGATGAGAAAACGGGTGAATTGCTTGGCGCGCACATGGTCGGCCCGGAAGTGACCGAGCTCATTCAGGGCTATGCCATAGCCCGCACGCTTGAGGCAACGGAGACCGAATTGATGCAAACCATCTTCCCGCATCCGACCTTATCTGAGGCAATGCACGAATCAGTCCTTGACGCCTTTGACCGGGCCATCCATTTCTAGGGGGAAATGTTAACCCTCGCCTCATACGCTGGTTGATCTGCAATGCCCCAACTCAACACCGCCAAGGGTGCCAAGCGCCATCCGGAAAAACGCCGAAATCCCGACCGGCCGCAGCCGCGTCGCCCGGAATGGCTGCGGGTAAAAGCACCGGTGTCGGCCGCCTATGCCGAAACGCGGGCGCTGATGCGTGACCTCAATCTCGTCACCGTATGCGAGGAGGCGGCCTGCCCCAATATCGGTGAATGCTGGGCGCAGAAACATGCCACCATGATGATCCTTGGGTCCGTCTGCACGCGCGCCTGTGCGTTCTGCAATGTTGCCACGGGTCGGCCTGATGCGCTGGATATGGATGAGCCGGAAAATGTGGCAAAAGCCGTCGCCTCGCTTGGTCTGCGCCATGTTGTCATCACCTCGGTTGACCGTGATGATCTTGCCGATGGTGGTGCCGCGCATTTTGCCCGCACCATCGAATTCATCCGCCTTTATTCCGCTGGCACGACAATTGAAATTCTCACTCCTGATTTTTTGCGCAAAGAGGGCGCGCTTGAGGTTGTCGTTGCAGCCCGCCCGGACGTGTTCAATCACAATATGGAAACCGTGCCGCGCCTCTACCCCCAGATCCGGCCCGGTGCCCGTTATTTCCACTCGCTATCAATCCTGCAGCAGGTCAAAAAGCTCGACCCCTCCATTTTCACCAAATCAGGGATCATGGTTGGCCTTGGCGAGGAGGATGACGAGGTTGGACAACTGATGGATGATCTGCGCAGTGCCGATGTCGATTTCATGACTATTGGCCAATATCTGCAACCCACGCCCAAACACGCCTCGGTTGACCGCTTTGTCGAACCAGAGCTGTTTGACGGCTATGCCGCGCAGGGCCGGGCCAAGGGCTTTTTGCTGATGTCATCGACACCGCTGACGCGCTCCTCCTATCACGCTGACGAGGATTTCGCCGCCTTGCAGCAGGCCCGTAACGCGGTATTGGCAGCCAGTTGAGATGACGGTTCACGCAGAAAAACGGGTTGTCCGGCACAGCCCGGAACAGCTTTACGCGCTGGTCGCCGATGTGCGCTCCTATCCGCAATTCCTGCCCTGGTGCCTTGCCGCGCGGATTCGCCATCAGGATGAAATCTCGCTTGCCGCCGATCTGATCATCGGGTTTCGCATGTTCCGCGAGAAATTCACCTCCTATGTCGATCTTGACGCGGACACGCTCGAAATCAATGTCCGCTATGCCGAGGGGCCATTCAGATATCTGACCAACAAATGGCGGTTTCTGCCGCATGAAGAAGGCTGCGAGATCGATTTCTATGTCGATTTTGAGTTTAACTCACGGCTCCTGCAGTCGGTGATTGAGACCTTGTTTACCGAGGCCGTGCGCCGCATGGTTCAGGCGTTTGAGACACGTGCGGATGCGCTCTACGGAAAACGGCTCGCCGCAAAATAGCCTATCAATCACCCAGCTGATAGCCGGTCAGTTATTCAGGCATCAGCCCCGCCAGAAGCTGTAGGGCGTGCCGTGTTGCCTGCGCTCTGACCGCGGCCCTGTCTCCGGCGAAAACAACCTTGTCCAGCAGCGCTGTCCCCCCACGGCGCTGGCTGGCGAAATGCACCAGCCCCACCGGCTTTTCTGGACTGCCGCCACCCGGACCGGCAATCCCGGTGATGGCCACCGCCAGCATCGCCGGCTGCGTTTTCGTCAGCGCACCGGCAACCATCTCCGCCGCGCACTCTGCTGACACCGCGCCATGTGCTGCCAATGTGTCAGTGGTCACGCCAAGCAGCTCCATCTTCGCTTCATTGCTATAGGTCACCAGCCCGCGTTCCAGCACCGCCGAGGACCCGGCAATATCGGTCAGCGCCGCCGCCACCATGCCACCGGTACAGGATTCGGCGGTGACAATCGGGCTGTTGCGGGCGCTTGCCTGCGCCACGATCTGCGCTGCCAGTTCTGAAATATCTGCCGAAACATCTGCCATTATCGTCATCTTGTCCCTCTGTTGCCCTGGTCAGCCTGCAAGCAGGAACCATTGTGCCAGCCACAGGCATAGCGCGGCAAACACGCCGGCAATCACATCATCCGCCATGACGCCAACGCCGCCCGGCCATTTCTCGACCATGCCAATCGGCCCGATCTTGGTGATGTCGAAAAGCCGGAACAGCACAAAGGCTGCCAGCGCCCAGCGCCAGTCAAGCGGGATCACCAGCAGCGCGATCCATTGTCCGGCAACCTCGTCGATCACCACCTCGGAGGCATCCTTGCTGCCTGTTTCGCTTTGATGATGGTTGGCGGCGATCGTGCCAAAGACTATCACCAGCAAAATAGCGATCTCCAACAGGCCGGATGACAGGCTGGCAAGGCCAAAGCCGGTCACAACGCCAAAAAGTGAGCCCCAGCTGCCGGGCGCAGGGCGCATCTTGCCAACCGGGCCGACCGTCGCCAGCGCACACCACAGCGCCGGAGTCATGCGCCGCCTCTAAACAGAACGCTGGCCGTGGCCTGCGCGGCAATGCCCTCGCCCCGGCCGGTAAAGCCAAGCCCCTCGGATGTTGTCGCCTTCACGCCAATACGAGCGATCGGCAGGCCGCTGATCTCGGCAATGCGGGCGCGCATCGCGTCACGATGCGGCGTGATTTTTGGCGTCTCACAGATGATGGTCAGGTCAAGATGCCGTAATTCGGCGTTGTGCTGGGCGCAGCGTTCAACGGCAAAGCGCAGGAATTGGGCGCTGTCTGCGTTTTTCCACCGGGCATCCGAAGGCGGGAAATGAAAGCCGATGTCGCCATCGCCAAGCGCCCCGAAAATCGCATCACACAGCGCATGCAGCCCGACATCACCATCCGAATGCGCCAGCATGCCATGCGCGCTGGGCACGCTGATCCCGGCCAGCATAATCGGCCCGGACGTATCGGCGAATTTATGCACGTCAAAGCCATTGCCAACGCGCAAATCCATCATCTCCGCCATCGCTCCGCTTCCTCCCGCCAAATCATCTTTTGCCAAATCTTCTTTTGCCAAATCTTCTTTTGCTGGGTCATTATTTGCTGGGTCATTTTGGGCCAGCGCGACCAGCATGGCCAGATCATCCTGATGCGTCAATTTCATCAATCTGCGATCACCCTCAATGGCAGCGATCGCCAACCCAGCGCCCTCGGCGAGGCTGACATCATCGGTGACGGGCTGTGTGCTGCCGTCATGCCCTTCATGCCGCTCATACCCCTCATGAAGCGCCAGAATGGTTGCCAGGTCAAACATCTGCGGCGTCTGTGCCGCCCACACGCCATTACGGTCAATGGTGCCACTGATGCGTCCGACCCGCACTGATTCTTGGATATGCACTGACTCTTGGATATGCACTGACTCTTGGACATGCGTTGATTTGAGTGTATCAGCCACTGGCAGAACAGGCAGTGCCGCCGGCACTTCATCGCTGATCGCTGCGGCCAGCCGGTCAATCACCGCGTGGCTTACAAGCGGGCGTGCCGCATCGTGAATGCCAACCAGACTCGCCCGATTTCTGGTCATGTCGCCGGCCCTGTTGCCACCATTGCTGCCACCAAGCGCGGCCAGCCCGGCCTTGACCGATTGCTGCCGTGTTGCACCGCCGGCGACAATCCGCAGACGCTCATCCTGCATTCGCTGGTGGCCAAGCGCGCGCCGGACGCTGGTCAGATCATCGGGCGGGCCAACGATGACAATCTCCACCACCGCCGCATGGCTGGCAAAATTATCGACACTGTGACAGAGCACCGGCTTGCCGCACAAATCCAGAAACTGTTTCGGCGTTGCCCCCGCCATGCGGCTGCCCGAACCGGCGGCAACAATCACCGCGGCGATGGCTGGCGGCATAGGCGTTCCGGGGTTTTTGTCCGATGCGGCGCTCATATGCCACTTATCCCCAAAGGCCGGGATAAAGTAAAGGCCGGGAGAAAATAGAAAATTGAGCAAACCAAAGCCCATCCCCCGGCCTGGCCGTATCTTTGATCATTTGCTTTTGATCATTAGGCGTTGGTCCTTTGCCGCTGATCATGTGCCCTTGATCATCAGGCGGTGATCATGTCCTTTGATCATTTGGCTTTTTCGGCAAATTTTGCTACGACTTGCTTAATATTTAGGCGTTTGATCGCTTGGCCAGCCGTTGCAATGCTCACTTTATAGGCAATCCATTGTGGCGAACGTATCCGCAACCACACCGCAACCTCATAAACCCAAAAGGGGACCAATACCGAATGACGCTGACGATCGGCACTGTTGAGATGGCACATGCGGCGGTTCTGGCGCCGATGTCCGGGGTCACGGATTTGCCGTTTCGCCGTGCTGTGCGGCGGGCCGGTGGCGGTCTTGTCGTCACCGAGATGATCGCCAGCGCGGCGATCCTGCGCGAGGTGCGCTCGGAAATGCGGAAATTGCGTACCGAGGCGGTCAGCGAGGCACCTCTGTCGGTGCAGCTTGCCGGCTGGGAGCCACCTGTCATGGCTGAGGCAGCCCGCATTGCCGCCGCGCTTGGGGCCAGTTTCATTGACATCAATATGGGCTGCCCGGCGAAGAAGGTCACCGGAAAACTGTCCGGCTCTGCGCTGATGCGTGATGAGCATCTTGCCGGCGCGATCATGGAGGCTGTGGTCGGCGCGGTGGATATTCCGGTCACGCTGAAAATGCGGCTTGGCTGGGATGATGACAGCCTGAATGCCGACCGGTTTGCCGTCATCGCCGAGGAGGCCGGCATCCAGATGCTGGCGGTCCATGGGCGCACCCGCTGCCAGATGTATAACGGGGCCGCCGATTGGCACAGGATCGCCGATGTCGTGGCCGCGACCCGCCTGCCGGTTCTGGCCAATGGCGATATCCGCAATCTTGCCGATGTGCGCGCTGCCATGGTCGAAAGCGGGGCCAGCGGCGTGATGATCGGGCGCGGCGCACAGGGACGGCCCTGGCTGTTGGCGCAGGCGGGTGATCTGCTGGCTGGCCGTGCTGTCCGTCCCGAACCCGATATAGCCCAGCGGCATCTGCTGATGAAGCTGCATCTCGATGATATGCTCAGCCATTATGGCGACAACGCCATGCGTCTGGCGCGCAAACACATCGCCTGGTATGCCAACGGCCTTCCCGGCGCGGCGCGGCTGCGTGACATCGCCAATAACAGCACCGACGCCACCGCTGTCTTTGCCGCTGTTGACAGTTTCTTCACCGCCCTTGCTGCCTGTAAGTACGAGGGCGAGAGCGAGGCCGCATGATGGAGGGCCAGCTTGTTACATCCGGTGATACCGGCGCCGTCAGCATTCTGGCGCATTTGCCCAACCCGGTCTTTGTCATTGATGATCAGGATCATTTCACCTATCTCAACAATGCCGCAGAAATGTTCTTTCACTCCTCACAGGTGATGTTGATTGGGGCGCCGTTAGCAACATTGATCCCTGCGGATTCGCCGCTGTTCTCCATGCTGTCACGGGCGCGCTCGCAACAGGTGTCGGTAGCCGACCAGGGCGTTGAATTTGCCAGTCCACGCATCGGCATGAAGCTGGTCAATGTGCAGATCTCGCCCTATGGCGAGCGCGGCCCTGCTGAAGGACAGCTCTTGGTGACCATTCAGGAACGCGCCCTTGCTGAACGTCTGCGTGGACAATCGGTTTTTCATGGGGCGGCACGTTCGATCTCGGCAATGGCGGCGCTTCTGGCGCATGAGGTAAAAAACCCGCTTGCTGGCATCAAGGGGGCGGCTCAGCTGTTGCAGGCCGATCTTGGTGCGGATGATGCTGAGTTGACCCGCATGATTGTTGAGGAGACAGACCGCATCACCGCGCTTCTTGATCGGATGGAAGGGTTTGCCGGCGGTGCAAATGTCGTTCTGGCACCGGTCAACATCCACGAGATTCTCGATCATTGTCTGGCGATTGCCAGCGCGTCCTTTGGCGCGCATCTGTCGGTGTTGCGGTCCTATGATCCTTCACTGCCGGTGATGGAAGGGCATCGAGATTTGCTCATTCAGGCATTCATAAATATAATAAAGAACGCCTCTGAAGTAACTGATAATAATGGTGAATTAAATATAAAAACATCTTACTCCCGGGGGCGCCGCCTGTCTGCCGGGGCGATGCGCACACAGCTCCATGTGCCAATTCAGGTGGAGATTATCGACAATGGGCCAGGCATTTCTCCCGATATCAGGGATCATATCTTCGATCCCTTCGTGACCGCAAAGGCCGGTGGCTCCGGGCTCGGGCTGGCGATGGTCGCCAGCGTTGTTGCCGATCATGGCGGCATGGTCGAGGTTGATTCCGCCCGTGGTGGGACCGTGTTCCGGATCAATTTTCCCCTTGGCGAGGATCCGGCGCATAATGTGACGGGCCTGCGCGGCGGTGAGCCGCGCCGATGAGTGAGCAGCAACCCCATATTCTCGTTGCCGAGGACGACAAATCGGTTCGCCTTGTCGTTCAACAGGCGTTGGCGCGACAGGGCTATGCCGTGCAGTCAAGCGGCAATGCCGCCGGTTTGTGGAAACTGATTGAGTCTGGCAAGGGCGATGTGTTGATCACTGATGTGGCTCTGCCGGATGGAGATGCGCTTGATCTGTTGCCCCGCATCATGGAGCGTCGGCCAGACATGCCGGTGATCGTGATGAGTGCGCGTTCGACCTTGCTGACCGCGGTCAAGGCACAGGAAACCGGGGTTTTTGAGTACCTGCCAAAACCCTTTGAATTGCGCGCCCTGATCGAGGTGACGGCGCGCGGTTTGGCCAGCATCGGCACCCCCGCGGGAACGCCGGCGCCAAAAGGGCAGGGCGAGGAGGCCGGCCCCCTTGTTGGCCGGTCACGCCCGATGCAGGAAATTTTCAAGGCAATGGCCCGCGTGGTCCGCACCGATCTGACGGTTCTGGTCACCGGTGAGAGTGGCACTGGCAAAGAGCTGGTGGCCCGTGCCCTGCATGATCTGGGCTCGCGCCGGTCTGGCTCTTTTGTTGCCATCAATATGGCGGCCATCCCGCGGGATCTGATCGAATCTGAGCTTTTTGGCCATGAAAAAGGCGCGTTTGTGGGGGCAGACAGCCGCCAGCCGGGCCGCTTTGAACAGGCCGAGGGTGGCAGCCTGTTCCTTGACGAGGTGGGCGATATGCCGCCCGAGGCACAGACGCGGCTGTTGCGTGTCCTGCAGGATGGTGAATATCTGCCTGTCGGGGCGCACCGGCCGGTTCGGGCCAATGTCCGCATTATCGCCGCGACCAATCATGATTTACAGCATCTGATGCAGCAGGGATTGTTCCGCGAGGACCTGTTCTATCGTCTGAATGTGGTGCCGCTACGCTTGCCACCGCTGCGGGAGCGCGCCGAGGATATCGGGCCGCTGGTCAATCATTTCCTGATGCAAGCCAATCAGGCTGGCCTGCCGAACAAGCGGTTTACGCCTGATGCGATGCGGGCGCTCAAGGTCTGGTCATGGCCGGGAAATGTGCGCGAGCTGGAAAATCTGGTCCGCCGGCTGCTGGTTCTGCGCGGCGAGGATGCCATCTCCGGCGAGGCGGTGGAGGCTGAGTTCAAGGCTGCCAGCAGTGAGGCCACACGCGAGATTGAAACCGAGAGTCTGGCGGCCTCGGTCGAACAGCATATCCGGCGTTATTTCGAGGCGCTTGACGGTGGTTTGCCGGCGCCCGGCCTCTATGGCCGTGTTCTGCGGGAGGTCGAGCATCCACTGATTGTTGCAACGCTTGAAATCACCCGGGGCAATCAGGTGCGCGCGGCGGACATTCTGGGGATGAACCGCAACACCCTGCGCAAGAAAATCCGTGATCTCCACATCAGGGCAGGGCGATGAGTATCGAGGGCGCAAAAATAGCGACACGGCGCTGGTGGCGCGAGGATAATCTTGCCTATTTGACGATCCTGTTCACCCTTGGCATGGGGGCGATCACCGCCTACAGCCTGTCGCGCATCGACAGTTTTGACGACAACACCGAAATTCTGACAGGCCTGCTTCTGGTTGACCTTGTCGCCGTGATCGTTCTTGGCTCGCTTGTTGTCCGCCAGATTTGGCGGCTCTGGTCGGAACGCCGCCAGCGTCTTGCCGGCCATCAGCTGCATTGGCGTCTTGCCATTCTGTTTGGCGGTGTGACCATGATGCCGGCCATCATCATCACGCTGTTTGCGCTGTTTGTCGTCGATTATTCATTGCGGGGCTGGTTTGCTGAGCGCATTTCAACAGCTGTCACCGGTTCGGTCCAGGTCGCCGATTCCTATTTTGAGGAACATGCAAGCTCGATCAGGAGCGATGTCCTGACGATGGCCAATGATGTCAACCGCGAGGCATTTCGCCTTGCCAATGACCCTGTGCAGATGGACACCTATCTCAACAATCAGGTGGTGTTGCGCAATTTGTCCGAGGCAATTATTTTTGACGGCACGGGTGAGGTGCTGGCGAAATCGCGGTTTGCCTTTGCCGTGACCTTCACCAATCTGCGCAGTGACTGGGTTGACCGCGCCAGAGACGGTGAGATTGTCCTGCTGCGCTCGGATGATACCAACAAACTGCGCGCTGTGGTTAAGCTGACGAGCTATGTTGATGCCTATCTGTTTGTCGGGCGTTTCATCGACAAATCGGTTCTCGAGGCCGTTGATACGACGCGGCTTGCCGCCTCAGATTATCAACAGATTGGCATAAGACAGCTTGATCTACAGGTCAGCTTTGCCTTTCTGTTTGGCCTTGTCCTGTTGCTGCTGCTGATTGCCGCCTTGTGGATTGGCCTCAATCTGGCAAATGCGATTGTTGAGCCTCTTGGCTCGGTGATTTCTGTTGCCGAGCAGGTGCGCACCGGTGATCTGTCACAACGCGTTCCCGAAAATCTGGAGCTTGAGGAGATTTCTCAGCTTGGTGCCTCCTTCAACCGCATGCTGGACCAGCTCACCCGCAGCCGCGAACAGCTTGTTCAGGCCAACACCCAATTGGACAGGCGGCGCGAATTTACCGAGGCGGTGCTTGGCGGCGTCTCCTCGGGCGTCATTGGTCTTGATCGCGATGGCAAGGTGACCCTGCCAAATGTAGCGGCGTTGGCGCTTCTTGGCCTCGATGATGTCACGATGATCGGCAAGCGTCTTGATGATGTTGTCCCCGAATTCAAATCGCTGCTCACTGTTGTTGGCCGTAAAATGCGCCGCCTGACGGAGGAGCAGATTGTTCTGTCACGGGGTGCCAACCGGCTCACCATCCGCGCGAAAATTGCCTCGGAAATCGTTGATGGCCGTATCATTGGCTATGTTGTGACCTTTGATGACGTTACCGATTTGCTCAACGCCCAGCGCAAGGCGGCCTGGTCAGACATCGCCCGGCGCATCGCCCATGAAATCAAGAATCCACTGACCCCGATCCAGCTTGCCTCGGACCGGCTGCTGCGCAAATTCAAGCCTGATGATAGCAAGGCGGCCGAACAATTCACCGAATATCTCTCGATCATCTCACGTCAGGTTGGTGATATTGGCCGCATGGTCGATGAATTTTCGGCCTTTGCCCGTATGCCGCAACCGGTGATGCAGCCCGTCTCGATGCGCGAGCTTGTCGTTGGTCAGGCGAATCTGTTCGAGACCGAGACTCTGGCGGTTTTGGTGACGGCTGAGCCAGATGATCAGCCCTTCACCGTTTTTGGTGATCCCGGCCTTTTGCGTCAGGCCCTGACCAACCTCATCCAGAACGCCGCCGACAGCATGGCCGATGCCGGCACACCGAACCAGAGAATTGATTTGTCACTGTCGATTAATGATGGTTTTGTCATCATAACGGTTGCTGACAATGGTGCCGGATTCCCCGACATGGATCTCAACCAGCTGCTTGAGCCCTATGTCACCAAACGCGACAAGGGAACCGGGTTGGGGCTGGCGATTGTCAGCAAGGTTGTCGAGGATCATGCTGGCGGCCTTGTCTTGGGATCGGCCGGGTCTGAGGAGGGCGCTCTGGTAACCATGCGAATTCCAATGTTCGACACGCAGCAGGAGGCAAAGGGCTGATGGTGGGCGACATTCTCATTGTTGATGACGAGCGCGACATCCGCTCGCTGATTGGCATGACATTGCAGGATGAGGGCTATTCGACGCATGAGGCGGCAAATGCGCGTGATGCGCGCGACATGCTGGCCGCGCAACCGCCAAGCCTTGCCATTCTCGATATCTGGATGCGCGATTCCGACATGGATGGTCTGGAACTGCTGGCCTGGGTCAAAGGCATTTACCCCGACCTTCCTGTGGTGATGATTTCCGGCCATGGCACCATCGAGACAGCGGTGCAGGCAATCCGTGAGGGTGCCTATGATTTCATCGAGAAACCCTTTAAGGAGGACCGGCTTCTGCTGATGGTTGAGCGGGCCTTGCAGGCAAACCGGCTGGCCCGAGAAAATGCCGAGTTGCGGGCCCGCGCGCCGGAGGAGAGTGAACCTGAGATTATCGGCCAGTCGAACGCCATCAAGGCGCTGCATACCGCGATTGCGCGCATTGCACCGACCGCCAGCCGGGTTTTGATTAACGGTCCAAATGGCAGTGGCAAAGAGCTGGCGGCACGTCTGATCCACCATAAATCTGAGCGCCGCGATGCCCGTTTCGTTGTTGCCAATTGTGCCCGTCTTGCCCCGGAAAAGGTCGATGCAGAATTGTTTGGCTCTGAAAGCCTGCAATCCAACCGGCGGATTGTCGGGTTGTTTGAACAGGCCCACAAAGGAACATTATATTTTGACGAAATTTGTGATCTGCCGCTGGAAACACAGGGCAAGATTGTCCGAGCCATCACCGAACAGCGCTTTCGCCGGGTTGGTGGCAATGTCCAGGTCGAGGTCGATGTCCGGGTGATTTCTGCCTCAAGCCGCGATCTTGCGGACAAGATCAGACAGGGGGCTCTGCGCGAGGATCTGTATTACCGGCTTGGTGTGGTACCTTTGATGATGTCGCCGCTTGCCGACAGACGCGATGACATTCCGCGCCTTGCCAAATATTTTGCCAAAACTGTCTCGCGCCGCCTCGGCATGTCACCGCTCAGATTCTCCGACGAGGTTCTAGCCGCCATGCAGGGCTATGAATGGCCGGGCAATGTCCGGCAATTGCTGAACACGGTCGAGAATATGCTGATTATGATGCCGGCCGATGATGATAGCCCGGTGGGGCTGTCTGCCCTACCGGCTGAAATTCAGAAAATCTCGCAAGCCGGGATCAATTCTGATATGGAAGGGTTTTGGGCCTTGCCGCTGCGCGGCGCCCGCGAGGAGTTTGAGCGCGCTTACATGGCCGCCCAGCTCAAACGGTTCGGTGGCAACGTCTCGCGGATGGCTGTTTTTGTGGGGATGGAGCGCTCGGCGTTGCATCGCAAGTTGAAATTGCTCGGCGTTGATGGCGAAGTGTGAGACCAGGGTGCGGCTATGGGTGAGATATCATGAAAATTGTCATATGTGGTGCCGGTCTTGTCGGCAGTGCGATTGCCAGCCATTTGTCGGAGGAGCATAACGACGTCACTGTCGTTGACGCCTCGCAGGAGAACATCCAGCGCCTCACCGATCAGGTCGATGTGCATGGCGTTGTCGGTGTTGCCTCGCATCCGGACAGGCTGGCCGAGGCCGGCGTTGGCGATGCGGAACTGCTCATTGCGGTGACCGACTCAGATGAGATCAACATGGTCGCCTGTCAGGTCAGCCACACGATTTTCAACACGCCGGTAAAAATTGCCCGGATCCGTAGCCAGGCCTATCTCAATCCGCTCTATGGCGATCTTTACGCGCCGGATGACATGCCGATCGACCATATCATTTCGCCGGAACGCGAGGTGTCGGCGGCCGTCTCGAACCAGCTGCGTGTTCCCGGCGCCTTTGACGTCAAGGATATGTGCGATGGCAAGATGAGTCTTGTCGGTGTGCTGTTAACCGATGACAGCCCCATTCGCGATGTTTCGCTTCGTCATCTGACCAATTTGTTCCCCGATCTGTTGATCACCGTGCTGGCGATTATCCGTGATGGCAAGGTGGTGATCCCCCGATCAGGCAACGAATCCATGCAGACAGGCGATCGTGTCTATTTTGTCTGCGATGCTACACATCTGCACAGGGCCATGGCCAGCTTTGGTCATGAGGAGCCGGAGGCGCGCTCGGTGGTGATTGCTGGCGGCGGCAGCATTGGCCAGATGCTCGCCCGCGAGATTGGCAGCAATTTTGAGAACACCGCGGTGCAGATCATTGAGCTGCATGCCTCGCGCGCCCGCACCCTTGCCGAGGAACTGCAAAACACCGGCATTATCAATGGCGATGCACTCGACAGCGCCATCCTGCGTGAGGCAGGTGTCCACAACACCGAAACCTTCGTGTCGGTGACCGAGGATGATGAGGTCAATATCCTCTCGGCATTGCTGGCCAAACGGACAGGGGCCAAACATGCGGTGGCGCTGGTCAATATTCCCGGCTTCATTCCTCTGGTCGGAACGCTTGGTGTCGATGCTGTGATCAACCCGTCACAGATCACCGTATCCTCCATCCTCGAACATGTCCGGCGGGGCCGGATCAGGGATGTACATCCGGTGATCGAGGATTTGGGTGAGGTTCTGGAGGCAGAGGCGCTGCCATCCTCGCTGCTTGTCGGCAAGTCCTTGCGCCTTGCGAAAATTCCAAAGGGCATTGCCGTTGGCGGTGTTCTGCGTGATGGCCGGGTGATTGCGGCGCGGGGTGATACGGTGATCGAATCCGGCGATACGGTGGTGATTTTCGCCGCGCGTGGAAAAATCACTCAGGTCGAGAAGCTGCTGTCGGTGCGCCTCGATATATTCTAGTCACTCCCCGATTTATTCTGCCAAACCGCGCCTTGTCCCCATTGTGGAATGTCACGCGACTGTGTAGTCTACCCTCAAATAGGGGGAGTAAATAATGGCCGGAGATAAGAGCCGAAATCTTCAGGAACTGTTTTTAAACAATGTACGCAAGTCGCATGCAGCCGTGACCGTCTTTTTGGTCAACGGTGTGAAATTGCAAGGTGTGATCACCTGGTTTGATAATTTCTCGATCCTGTTGCGTCGGGACCAGCATGTACAGCTTGTTTATAAGCACGCAATCTCAACAATCATGCCGGTATCGCCAATCCAGATGCAGGAACTTGATGGTGAGGGTTCCGAAGAATAGCAAGAGACCAGCCACAGACTAGCCAAAGACTAACCAAAGACCAGCTTACGACCAGAGTCACGGATGATTTGGTTGCCGGTTGGAATCCAGGCCCTTTGGACGTGAAGGCTGGTTGGAAACGAGGGACTTTTATGCGTACCATTCCGCGTGACGCCGTGGGGCGTCTGTTGGCCGAAGTTGCCGATACTGCCATCCTCCCGCGCTATCAGAATCTGCGCGCGGACGATATTTCCACAAAATCCTCGGAAACCGATTTTGTCACCATTGCCGACCGCGAGGCTGAGGCGTGGCTGACACCGCGCCTGCAATCCATTCTTGATTGTCCGGTGATTGGCGAGGAGGCCGTGGCGCTTAACCCCGATTTGCGTGACAAGGCCGGAACCGGCATGGTCTGGACGGTCGATCCGGTTGACGGTACCGCTAATTTCGTCAAAGGCAATGAGCGCTTCTGCGTCATGGTCGCCCTTGCAAGTGATGGCGTGCCACAGCAAAGCTGGATCTGGCTGCCGCTGGAACGGGCGCTCTATCACGCTGTCGCCGGTGGCGGTGCTGAGAAAATGCTTGATGGCACCACAAGCTCCCTCAGCGCTGCGGCCTCATCCCCATCCTTTGACGCGCTTGTTGGCGGCGGCAATGTAAAGGGGCTTGAAGGGGAGCAGAAAGACCTCATCCAGCAGCGTTTGCGCACCCTGCCGGGCCGCCGCTTTACCGGCAGCGCCGGTGTGCAGGCAAGCATGCTGGCCAGTGGCAGTGATGATTATATGGCGCATGGTCGCTGTACGCCGTGGGACCACGCACCTGTCGATCTGCTATGCCGTGAGGCCGGATGTCACGCCGCGATGGTGACGACGGGCGCGCCCTATCACACGGGCAATAACGAGCCTTTCATGGTTACCGCCAATCAGGACATATGGAACCATCTTGCCGACACGCTCTGGGCTGGATTCGGCGCATAGGCACGCCCCGTCACCCTAATCAGCCTCATCAGGTGACCGGCCGGATTTTGTGGCACTCTTGGCTTCCTGCCAGAGGGACTCCATCTCTTCCAGAGATGAATCCTCAATAAATTTATTATATTTTTCAATATTTTGTTCAATATATCTAAATCTTTGCTCGAACTTTTGATTACAGCCAAGCAAGGCTGTTTCCGGGTCAACGCCTGCCTTGCGGGCGATGTTGACCGCGACAAACAGAATGTCGCCAACCTCGTCGCTGATTTTCTGCCTGTCGGCGGTGCCGGCGCTGAGTTCGGCCTCCAGCTCGGCAGTCTCCTCATGCAGCTTGTCGCGCAGCTGGGCAAATTCCGGCCAGTCAAAGCCAACGCGCGCCGCCCGTTTCTGCAGCTTTAGCGCCCGCAGCATCGGTGACAGGCCGATGGCAACATCATCCAGCACCCCGGTTTTGCCCTTGGCGGCCCGTTCCTCAGCTTTGATCTCTTCCCAGATCTGTTTTTGCCCGTCTGCACTTGGTTGTGCGGCACTTGGTTGTGCGGCACTTGGTTGTGCGGCACTTGGTCTTGTCGCATTTGGTCTTGTCGCATTTGGTGTATCGGAATCTTCAGTGAAAATGTGCGGATGCCGGGCAATCATTTTTTCCGAGATGCTGGTGGCGATATCGGCAAGGTCGAAATGCCCTGCTTCCTCGGCAATTCTGGCCTGAAACACCACTTGCAGCAGCAGATCACCCAATTCATCGCGGATATCCTCCAAATTGCCGCGCTGGATGGCATCGGCTGCCTCATAGGCTTCCTCGATTGTGTAGGGGGCAATCGTCTCAAAAGTCTGTTTGACATCCCACGGACATCCCGTTTCCGGGTCGCGCAGTTGGACCATGATGTCAATGATCCGGCGCAGCGCGGCATCGGTGCGGGTGATGCTGGCGGTGCTATGGTGTGTGTTAGAATTGGGGCTGGGATTTTGCATGGCGACAGTGTAGAACGGAAAATCGAAGAACGGAACAGTGATGGCGCATCGATTTTGTCGATTACCTGTTTTTTAAATTTATTTTCGGCGCATATATTCGAAGTGAGCATATAGTCGGATAGACAGGTGGTCATGGGCGTCTCCGTGACACGGCAACAGCTTTAAAAGGCAGTTTCATGAACGCAAAGGGTAACCCCAGCACAACGCGCAAATCCGGATTTTTTGGTCGTCTGCGCTCTTGGTTTTTCACCGGCATTCTGGTGACGGCACCGGTGCTGCTCACCGTTTACATCACCTGGGCCGCGATCCAGCTTATTGATGGACAGGTCGTCAGTCTTCTGCCAGTGCTAAAGGATTGGAACGGGTTGCAGATCCCGGGTGTCGGGCTTGTTATCGGCGTTGTCCTGATCACCCTGATCGGTGCTGTGGCTGCCGGTTTTATGGGGCGCTGGATTATCCGGCTTGGTGAATCAATGCTTAACCGGATGCCGGTGGTGCGCACCATCTATGGTGCCAGCAAGCAGATTCTGGAAACGATCATTTCCAGCCAGTCAGACGCCTTCCGTGAGGTCGTCCTTGTTGAATATCCCCGCAGGGAATTGTGGGTCATCGGTTTCGTCACTGGCGGAACGAAAGGCGAAGTGCGCCGTCTGGTCGATAAGGACATGGTCAATGTCTTTGTCCCGACAACGCCCAACCCCACCTCCGGTTTTCTGCTGTTCTGTCCCCGGTCCGAGGTCATCTTCATGGAGATGAGTGTTGAGGAAGCGGTCAAGCTGGTTGTCTCTGGCGGGATCGTGACCCCGCCTGATGGCGGCACGTCCGCCTCTGCCCGTAAAGCCGCCAAAAAAGTCACCGCCAAGAAAGCGGTCGCCAAGAAGGGCACCGCCAAAAAATCTGCCGCCAAAAAAGTCACCGCCAAGAAAGCAGTCGCCAAGAAGGGCACCGCCAAGAAAGCGGTCACTAAAAAAGCGGTCACCAAGAAAGCAGCCGCAAAAAAAGCCACCACAAGCTGACGCCATCCCAGCCTGATACCAGCCCCTAGCCCGACGCCAGCCCCTAGCCCGACGCCAGCCCCTAGCCCGACGCCAGAAAGCGCACCGCCTCATCGCGTTCAAACAGGCTGAGCAGCATGTCCCGGTGCGCTGCTATCGTCTGGCCGGCGGCCAGCATATGCTGCGCCTCACGTCTGGCGAGTGACAGCAGATCGCGATGCGCCGACAGATCGGCCAGCACAAATTCGGGAACGCCTGATTGCCGCTGGCCCAGAAACTCGCCCGGGCCGCGCAGTTCCAGATCTTCCTCGGCGATGACAAAGCCGTCATTTGTCTCGCGCATCACCGCAAGGCGGCGGCTTGCCGTTTCTGACATCGGCCCATGATAGACCAGCAGACAGGAGGATTGCGCATCACTGCGGCCAACGCGGCCGCGCAGCTGGTGCAGTTGCGCCAGCCCAAAACGTTCGGCATGTTCGATCACGATGATGCTGGCCTCGGGTACATCGACGCCAACCTCGACAACCGTTGTCGCAACGAGCAATTGGGCGCTGCCATCGCGAAAGGCGGTCATTGCGGCGTCACGGTCATCAGCTTTCATCTTTCCATGCGCCAGTGCAACCTGCTGGTCGGGCAGGGCGCGTACAAGGCTGGCATGCCGGTTCTCGGCAGCGGTAATGTCGATCTTGTCCGATTCCTCGACCAGCGGACAGATCCAATAGGCGCGCTTACCAGCGGCCAGCGCCCGCCCAAGTCCAGCAATCACCTCGCCAAGCCTGTCATCCGGCATCACCCTGGTGTCGATCGGCAGGCGGCCAGCCGGCTTTTCATCGAGGCGGGAATGATCAAGATCGCCATAGGCTGTCATTGCCAGCGAGCGCGGGATCGGCGTTGCCGTCATCACGATCACATCAACGCCTGTGCCTTTCTGGCCGAGGATGATCCGCTGGCGCACGCCAAACCGGTGCTGCTCGTCAACCACGGCAAGGCCGAGATCGGCAAAGCGCACATCCTCGGACAACAGCGCATGCGTTCCCACAACCAGCGAAATCTCGCCACTGGCCAGCCCGGCGGTGATCTCGCTGCGCTTACCGCCAGCCCCACCACCACCACTTCCTGCTCGCCCACGCCCCTTGCCAAGCAGCAGCGCCGCCTCCCGGCCAAGCGGTGCCAACAGGCCGTTGATCGTCTTGTGGTGCTGGCGCGCCAACACTTCGGTCGGGGCCAGCAACGCCGCCTGCGCGCCGCTCTCAACCGCCCGCAACATCGCCATCAGTGCCACCAGCGTCTTGCCCGACCCGACATCGCCCTGCAGCATCCGCAACATCCGGGTCGTGCTGTCCTGATCCTCGCCAATTTCGGCGATGGCCCCATCCTGCGCCCCTGTCAGGCTGAAGGGCAGGGCCGCGCGCAACGCATCTGTGAGCGCGCCCGTGCCGGCAAAGCGGCGTCCAGGTGTGCTGTCGCTGGCACGGTGGCGGACCATCGAGAGCGCCAGCTGGTTTGCCAGCAATTCATCAAAGGCAAGCCGCGCCCGGGCCGGGTGTGTCGGCTCCAGATCGGCATCGCTCTGCGGGTTATGGGCGGTTACAAGCGCGGCATCAAAGCTCGGCCAGTCTTTGTCCCTGATGATTGTCTCCGGAATCCATTCCGCCAGAACCGGCACCCGGTCCAGCGCCCCGGTGATCGCACGGCGCAGCACCTTTGGCGTCAACCCGGCGGTCAGCGGGTAGACCGGCTCAAAGACCGGCATTGTCGCCGCCTCGCTTGGCTTGATCACATGGTCGGGATGTGCCATCTGGATGCGGCCCTGAAAATGCTCTGCGCGGCCAGAGACAAGGCGGCGCTCACCAACTGGCAGCAGCCGCGTGATATAATCATCCCGCGCATGAAAGAACACCAGCTCAAGCTGTCCCGTCTCGTTCTCGCACAGCACGCGCCAGGGGCGGCGCACGCCGCGCGGCGGTTGGTCATGCTTGATCACCAGCACATCAAAGGTCGCCACCGCGCCATCTTCAACCTCGTTCAACGCCGGCCGGGCGCTGCGGTCGATCAGGCCGATGGGCAGGTGCCGCAGGACATCAATCACATGCGTGCCAATCCGCTTTTCCAGAATGCCGGCCAGTTTTGCGCCAACGCCCGGCAGGGCTGTCGTTGCGGCAAACAGCGGAAAAATCTCCTGGGGGCGTTTTGGGTGCATTGCCTGCATGGGCTGCGTTGCCTGCTCTCGTGCCTTGGTTTCGTGCCTTGGTTTCGCGTCTTTGGTTATTCGGGCCGTCTTTGTTGTTCGGGCTGTCTTTGTTGTTCGGGCTATCTTTGTTGTCTGGGCCGTCTCTGGGCGCGGTCCAGCTATGGGCTTGCCGGATTGCGGTTTTTGGCATGTCATTCAACGCTGCCAGAAACGACCAGAGCTGAAGACAGCCGCTCCCAAAATAACAGAAAAGCCGACAATGATGCAAAGCAACAATCATCGCCATGGCGGCTGGATTTGCCAGCGGGGTTTTGTTCTGCTTGCTTTAGCCGGGCAAATCCCCATATTGCAGACAGAATTGATGTGGCGCTGCCTCTTTTGCGGGGGTGTGCCTGCGTTTGGTGCCAAAACAAACCAAGATCAACAAGTCAAGATCAACAGAACAGGATCAAGAGGGCGGTCGTGGACGAACAGAGAACCAACCGGTTGCGCCGCCTTGTCTATCAGGCAAGCTATACCGGCATGAAGGAAACCGACCTTTTACTTGGGCATTTCGCCAAGGCCCATCTGCCCGGTCTCAGCGACCGGCAGCTTGATGATTTTGAGGCGCTGCTGGCTGCTGGTGATGACCGCATCCATGCCTGGGTGATGGAGAGTGAGCCATTGCCAGACGTCTATGACACAGATGTTTTTCACTTAATTAAAAACTTTAAATAAATGTCATTATATAATGAAATTTATAAATAAAATTGAATTTTCAAACCAGATCTGGGGCTGTCCGGACGGTGCCAATATGCTCGCCCTTGCCGATCGTGTTGGCGCTGGCGGGCCGCTTGTCTATGTCGCCCGTGATGATGTGCGAATGATGGCGATGCGCGATGCGTTGGCGCTTCTGGCGCCGCAGGCTGAGGTGCTGATGTTTCCGGCGTGGGATTGTCTGCCTTTCGATCGTCTCTCGCCGCAGGGCAGCCTTGTTGGCCAGCGCATTGAAACACTGGCGCGTCTGCGCGGGCTGATCCCCACCCCAGACAACGCTCCAGACAACGCTCCAGATAACGCTCCAGACAACGCTCCAGATAACCCCAACCCAGATAACCCCACATCTGTTACCAAAAACAAAGACACCGCCACCCCCCCAGCCGTGCTGCTGACCACGGTCAATGCCTTTATCCAGCGTGTGCCGCCGCAGACCTATTTCGCTGATCAGGCGCTCACCTTGTCTCCCGGCGATGAGATTGGTCCGGCTGGCCTTGCCTCCTTTCTTGGCAACCTCAATTATCTGCGCACCGATACGGTCCGCGAGACCGGTGAATTTGCCGTTCGCGGCGGGATTGTCGATATTTTCCCACCGGGCAGCCCAGCGCCAGTCAGGCTGGATTTTTTCGGCGATGAGCTTGAAACGATCCGCAATTTTGATGCTGCCAGCCAGCGCGGCGGTGAGACATGCCCGCATCTGACGCTGCGCCCGGTTGCCGAGTTCCAGCTTGATGCCGAAACCATCGAACGCTTCCGCAGTGGTTACCTCGTTGCGTTCGGCGCTGCGGCCAGCCGTGACAGCCTCTATGAATCGGTGTCTGCCGGGCGCATGCACCCGGGTGTGGAACATTGGCTGCCATTGTTTCACGCCAATTTGCACACTTTGTCGGATTATTGTCCGGGCTGGCACATCTATCTCGATCACGAGGCTGATGGTGCCATTGCCGCGCGGTTTGATCAGATCATGGATTTCCATCAGGCCCGCCATGAGAGCGACACCGGCGATGGCAGCGCGCCCTACCGCCCGCTTCCCGCCGACCAGCTCTATCTTCGCCGTGAGGAGGCCGAATCTCAGCTGGCGTCGGCCTGCCGTCTTTTTCAATTTACTGCGCCCAGCCCTGATGGAGCCAAAACCGGCGATGCCGGCGGGCGTGCGGGTCTGGTCTTTTCCCGGTCACGCGCTGCTGGCAACAGCACCGTTGCCGAGGTCGCACAGGCCATCCAGAGCGAACGCAGCGCGGCCAACCGGCCGATTTTGCTGACCGTTTCGGGAGAGGGCGCGGCGGCGCGTCTTGATGATCTGCTGAGCCCGCATCTGGGCGCCGGGGGTCTTGCCACCATTGACCGGCTGGACGCCATTGCCGGTCCGGGTGTGTATCTGATGCAATGGGGGCTGGAAACCGGCTTTCAGACTGACAATCTGCTGGTGATCAGCGAGACCGATATTTTTGGCCAGCGTCTGTCCCGCCCCCAGGCCAAGCGCGCCCGGGGTGATGATTTCCTGCGTGAGGTCAGCTCGCTCGAAACCGGCGACCTTGTCGTTCATGCCGAACATGGCATTGGCCGTTATGAGGGGCTGGTGATCATCAATTCCTCAGGTGGGGCGCATGATTGCCTGCAACTGATCTATGCCGGGGGTGACAAGCTCTATCTGCCGGTCGAGAACATCGAGATGCTGTCCCGCTATGGGAATACCGGCAGTGACTCCCAACTTGACCGTCTTGGCGGTGCCGCCTGGCAGGCGCGTGTCGCCCGGATCAAGGGCCGTGTGCGGATCATGGCTGAACAATTGATCAAGATCGCCGCCCAACGCCAGACAGCCAATGCCGAACCACTGTCGATTCAGGACGGACCCTATGCCGAATTTTGTGACCGGTTCGGCTTTGTCGAGACCGAGGACCAGATCAATGCCATCGCCGATGTTGTTGGCGATCTGGCGTCAGGCAAGGCAACGGACCGGCTGATCTGCGGCGATGTTGGTTTTGGCAAGACCGAGGTCGCGCTGCGCGCCGCTTTCATTGCCGCCATGTCGGGCTATCAGGTCGCGCTGGTTGCGCCGACAACGCTTCTGGCGCGCCAGCATGGCCGCGTCTTTGCTGACCGTTTTGCCGGCTTTCCGATAAAAATCGGTGTGCTGTCGCGGATGACGCCAACCGCCACCGCAAAACAAACCAGGGCCGATATGGAAACCGGCGATGTGCAGATCGTCATTGGCACCCATGCGCTGCTGGCAAAATCCATCAAATTCAACAATCTCGGGCTGTTGATTGTCGATGAGGAACAGCATTTCGGCGTCGGCCAGAAAGAACGTTTGAAGGAATTGCGCGGCGATATCCATGTTGTCACCCTCTCGGCAACGCCAATCCCCCGCACCCTGCAAATGGCTTTGTCCGGGGTGCGTGAAATGTCACTCATTGCCACACCGCCGGTTGACAGGCTGGCTGTGCGCACCTTTGTCGGCCCCTGGGACGGCGTTGTCCTACGCGAGGCAATCCAGCGCGAGATGTTTCGTGGCGGCCAGATTTTCTGCGTCTGTCCGCGCATTGACGATCTTCAGCGTGTCTATGACCGGGTGACGAAACTGGCGCCCGAAGCGCGCATTCTGGCAGCGCATGGCCGGATGGCGGCAAGCGAGCTTGATGATGTGATGACACGCTTTGCCGATGGAGAGGCGGATATCCTGCTTTCCACCAATATCGTTGAATCCGGTATCGACATTCCGTCCGCCAACACCATGATCATCCACCGCGCTGATATGTTTGGCCTCTCCCAGCTCTATCAGCTGCGCGGCCGTGTTGGCCGGGGACGTCAACGCGCCTATGCCTATCTGACCTCGGATCCGAACCGTCTGCTCACGCCGCAGGCGCGCCGCCGGCTGGAGGTGATGCAGACTCTGGATACATTGGGGGCCGGCTTCACTCTTGCGTCCTATGATATGGACATTCGCGGGGCGGGCAATTTACTGGGGGATGAACAATCCGGCCATGTACGCGAGGTCGGCGTCGAGCTGTATCAGGAGATGCTGCGCCAGGCGGTTGATGCTGCCCGGGCGGGCGAGGGTGATGGCGGCGGCGAGGCGGCGCTTGAATGGACACCGCAGATCAATCTCGGTCTGGAGGTGCGCATTCCGGAATCTTATGTCACCGATCTGTCGGTCCGCCTCTCGCTCTATCGTCGGATTGCCAATCTCGCCAGCGAGGAAGACACCGACATGCTGCTTGCCGAGCTGGTTGACCGGTTCGGCAAATTGCCGGCCTCGGTCCGCAATCTATTTGCCATTATCGCGCTCAAACAGCTCTGCAAGCTGGCGAATGTCGAAAAGATTGATGCCGGGCCAAAGGGGCTTGCCATCGGTTTCCGTGACAATCAATTCGCCAAACCGGACCAGCTGATCGGTTGGATTGCCGGTCAGGCTGGCCGGGTGCAACTGCGTGCTGATCACAAGCTGATCGTCAAACAGACCCTGCCAGCCCCTGATTTACGGCCGCCAATCTGCAATGAGCTGCTTGGCGAGATGGTCGCGCTTCTGGCCTGATCAGGCAGTCGCCGCATCAATCGCCGGGATCAGATGTTCGGGTATATGCGCCCCAGCAATGGCATAGGCTTCACCAAAGATGAAATAGGGAACGCCATCAAGATTGAGCTGATGCGCCCGTGCAATGTCGGTTTCCAGCTGGCGCTGCACCGTCTCGGTCTCCAGCGCCTCAATCAATTCCGGCCGTCCGATTTCTGCTGCAATCCCGGCCAGCACATCGCGCTCGCCAATATCCCTGCCAGCCAGAAAGTAAGCGTGGTACAGCGCCTCTGACAACCGATCAGTATCACCACCGGCGACCAGCAGCATCTTCTGCGCCTTGCGGCTGTCCGGGGTGCGGGAGATCGCATCAAAATTGAACCTGATCCCGCTATCCAGCCCGGCGGCGGCAATGCGGCCATAGATGGCGGCGGCGGAATGGCCGAATTTTGCCGCCAGATACGAGGCGCGGTGCATGCCATCCTCCGGCATTGTCGGGTTCAACAAAAAGGTCCGCCAGACGATGCGCGGGGTGATATGCGGTCGCTTCGCCAACGCCGCATCAAGCCGTTTTTTGCCGATATAGCACCAGGGGCAGATGACATCGGCAAAAATCTCGATCCGCAGGCTCTGCGGGCTGGCTGAACTCTGGCTGCTCATTTGCTCCCCTGAGTCTTCCCGGTTGCTGGTGGCCGCATGTCTGGCGGGTGGATGACTTGATAATGACGCACTCCAGACAATATGTATGTGGTCTGGCCACTTCACAAGCCTCACGCCTAATCTTGTATTTTGGCAATCTGGCAATCTGGTAATCTGGTCGCCTCCTTTTGGAAAAGAGCGTGATGGAAAAATCTGAACATGCGTCCCTCAACCGCCAGCGTGACCGGCTTCTTGCCCAGAAAACGATTCTGATCAGCGCGCGCGGCTCGTCTGATCAGCCGGAAATGGGGGTTACGCCTTTTATCCGCAATAATGACGGGCTGTTCATCTATCCAAGCCGCCTGTCGGCGCATGTTCGTGCGGTGCTGGCGCGCGGCGAGGGGCAGTTTCTGCTGATCGAGGATGAACAGACGGCGCAGAACATCTGGGCACGGGTGCGCCTCAAATTTGACGCAGATATCACCGAGATTGACCGTGGGGACGCATCATTCGGCCCGCTATGTGATGAATTTGCCACGGCGCATGGGCCAACCATGGGGCTGATCCGGGATTTCACCGATTTTCACATGCTGCGCCTCCGTCCCCGCCATGGCGTGCTTGTCACCGGCTTTGCCCGCGCCTACCGTGTTGAGGGCGCGGATTTCACCATCACCGAACATCTGAAAAACAGCTGATGACCACCCCAACCCCAAACCCAAACCCAACTCCAACTCCAACTCCAACCCCAACTCCCGATAATGATCGCCTGTGCCCATCGGATCACGAGACCTCTACCATGAGCCAGAATGCGCCGCTGCCAATCCTCTGGAGTTTTCGCCGTTGCCCCTATGCAATGCGGGCGCGCCTTGCCATTGCCGCTGCCGGCATTACGGTTGAACTGCGCGAGATTCTGCTGCGCGACAAACCGGCGGCGTTTCTGGCGGTCTCCGAAAAGGCCACGGTTCCGGTTCTGCAATGCACTGATGGCCGGGTGATTGACCAGAGCCGCGACATCATGTTTTGGGCGCTTGATCAGCATGACCCGGAGGGCTGGTGTGCGCCCCTTGTTGCCGACAGCGGCCATGTTGACGCGTTTTTTGACAGGCTTGACGGGCCGTTCAAGGCCCATCTCGACCGCTATAAATATGCCAGCCGCTTCGATCCGGATGCGGCGTTCACGCATCGCACCACGGGCGCGGCCACACTTGCCGATTTTGAACAGCTGCTGGCCAGCCAGCCGGCGCTGTCAGGGGCGCATCTTGCGCTCCTCGATTTTGCCAGCCTGCCCTTTGTGCGCCAATTCCGCATTGCTGATCCTGGCTGGTTTGACGCCCAGCCCTGGCCACATCTCCATCACTGGCTGTCAGATTTTCTGGACTCACCACGCTTTGCCGCGATCATGCAAAAATACAGCCCCTGGCAGGAGGGCACACCGGGCATTATGTTTCCGGCTCATCCTCAGCCCTGAGCCGTGCCTCGGCGCGCGCTGTGGCGATGATGTAGCTGGCCAGCGTCAGCAGAACGATCGCCGCTCCCACCAGCATCATCGGGCTTGGCCGCTCGCCGGTGCCAAGCCAGACCCAGAATGGCCCCAGCACCATCTCCAGCAGCATCAGCAGGCTTACATTGGTCGGCGCGGTATAGCGCGGGGCCAGTGACAGCAGACACCAGGCCAGCGGCATCACCAGTAGACACATCACCAGCACCGCCCACAGCGTGCCGGCCATCATCTCGTCCAGAGTGGTTCCACCAAACCCGATAAAACCGGTGCCAAGCGTCCCCAGCGAGACCGCCAGCAGGACTGGCGTTTGTGGATAGCGGCGCGTGACGACAAAAACCACGGCGATGCAAAATGCCGTCATCACCCCTAGAAAGCCCCCCAGAAAGACACTGCCGTCAGGTGCTGCCACCGCGCCCTCACCATTGAAAATGACAATCAGCACCCCGGCCATTGTCATGCCGATCGCCTGCCATGTACGCCGCGTTGTCGCCTCGCCGAGGATCACAAAGCTCAGCAGCGCCGCCAGCACCGGTACTGTCGCCAGCGCTGTCAGCACAACGATGATCGAAGTCTCGACGACGGCAAAATTGAAACACATCGTGTTCCCGCCATTTGCCAGCATGATCACCAGAAACGGCATTGTCGGTATTTGCCTGAGATCGGCGCCCATCTGCCGTCCGGACAGGATCATCCAGCCGAGCAGCATGCCCCCACCGATCAGCAGCCCACGCCACGCCGTCAGCGGCCAGCCCTCCAGCCCGGACAGCCGGATCAACAGCGTATCCGGCGTGATGATCAGCGCCCCAAGCAGCGCCAGACCGATCCCAAACATCGGTGATTTCGTCACAGGCTGGCGGATCATTTGGAGGCCGCCCCAATTGATTTTTCTGCCGTTTCTGCTTTTTTTGCCGCTTGCGTGGAGAGCGTCTGGCGCTCACTCATCACGACAAAAATGCCCGCACCGATGGTGATCATGATGCCAAGCGCGGCAAGCCCATCGGGAAGCTCCTCGAAAAACAGCCACCCTAAAAAGGTGGCAATCGGAATTTCCACATATTGCAGCGGTGCCAGCGTTGCCGAGGGGGCAAAGCGCAGGGCGATGGTCATGCACAGATGCCCGGCCGTACCAAGCGCGCCAATGGCAAGCAGCAGCCAGGCAATTCTCTCACTGGCCGGCAGCATGATCGTCAAATCATAGGGCGCAGCATGTCCCACACCCAGTCCGGCACCCAGTCCGGCACCCAGTCCGGCAACCAGCCAGACAAACAGCAACATGGCCGTTGAGATTCCACCGCTTGTTGCCTGCAGGCTGATCGGATCGCATTCCTTGGCAATTGATCTGGTGATCAGCATGAAGATGGAAAAGGCAAACGCCACCGCAACCGGCAGCAGCGCCACAATCCCAACCTCGGCAAAGCTCGGCTTGATCACCAGCAGACAGCCACCAAACCCAAGCACGCAGGCGATAATCCGGTCGCGGCCAACTTCTTCGCCAAGCACGAACCGCCCCAGAAACAGCAGAATGAAGGGAAACACAAAGACGATGGCGATGGCATCGGCGAGCGGCAGCAACCGGAGCGCGGTGAACATCATGCCGATGCCCAGAATGTGAAACAGGCTGCGCAGGCAGATCAGCCCGAAAATGCGCCGGTCTGTCGGAAATTCGCGCCCTGACAGCAGCACGACAGGGGCGAGGGATACCGCCTGAAAGACGAAGCGCGAGAGCAGCAAAACCATCAGCGGCGCGCCCATCCCCACCACCTTCACCAAGGCGTCACCAAGCGGTGCCAAAAGGCAAAAGGCAAAAACAAACAGCAGGCCTATCAGGGGGCGGTCGGAGATCATCGGCGGAGTGTGAGAGTATTGCCACCCGAAATCAAATCAAATAATCCGCTGCGTGCTATTGGTTCTGATTGCAGTGGTCGTCCATGCCCAAAACTGGCGTGAAATGACGATTTTGTGCCATTTTACCGGTGCATTCTGTCCAAAAATTTTTGTTAACGTCAAAAATGTGGTTATTTGGGGTGCTGTTCCCCGACATGATGAGCTGTTCGGTCCGGCTTTGTGACGGTGCGGTGGGGAGATGAAAGACATGAAGTTTCAACTTGCGATCAATCTGGAACGCCTCGATGACAGCGATGACATGCGCGATGTCGCCGCGCACACTCTTGAGATGGTGCAGATGGCCGACCGTGGCGGGTTTCACATTGTCTGGGCGGCTGAGCATCACGCCATCGAGATGACCATCGCCCCGGACCCATTCCAGCTGCTTGCCTGGTGGGGGGCGAACACCTCCGACATCCGGCTTGGCACGGCGGTTGTCAATGCTGCCTACTGGCATCCGATCAAACTGGCCGGTGAGGCGGCGATGGCCGATCTGATTTCCGGTGGCCGGCTTGAGTTTGGCATTGGCTCTGGTGCGTACCAGCGCGAGTTTGACCGCATGCACCCGGGCCTCAAACAGAGCGACAGCTGGCGCTACATGCACGAGATGCTGCCAGCAGTCAAAGCTCTCTGGCAGGGCGATTACGAACATCAGGGCGAGTTCTGGTCCTTTCCGCTTTCAACCTCGGTGCCCAAGCCCCTGCAACAGCCGCATCCTCCCATCTGGGCGGCGGCTCGTGCGCCGATCACCTATGATTTCGCCGTTAAGAACTCGGTCAACATCCTGTCCTGGCCCTTCACCCGGCCAATGGCTGAGGCTGAGCTCTACCGCGAGCGTCTTGACGAGGCGATGGCCAACAACCCGGGCAAGCCGCGCCCTGTCTTTGCGATGATGCGCCATACCGCGGTCTATGACAGCGGGGCGGATCATATGGTTCCGGTGCGTGCGGTGCAGGCAGTGTTGAGCCAGTTCGAGAATCTGTACAAAAATCTTGGCGATGTGCAAAATGGCTTTCCGGCCAGCATTGAGCTGAAAGAGCTGGAAAACCGCGAGGAATACAACCCGGCCATGTTGCAGGAAAATCTGATGTTTGGCACACCGGATGAGGTGATCGCGAAACTGCGCAAATATGAGGCGCTTGGCGTTGATCAATTCACCTATTACGCCAGCATGGGGCTTGGCCGACCCGAACAGAAACGCTCGCTGGAGCTGTTCATCGACGAGGTCATGCCGGCCTTTGCCTAACCAGATACGACACCATGCGCGGCACCAGCTACGACACTATCTGCCGCAAAATATGCCGTCATGCCGGCCCATAAAAATCCACCAGGGGAGAAATTTGTGATGTCAGAAATGGTTGAAATCAGCAGGGACGGCCATGTCCTTGAGGTGCGGCTGAACAAGCCGAAAGTCAACGCCATTGATCATGAGATGAGCCGCGCGCTTGGTGAGGCGTTTCGCCAGCTTCGTGATGACGATGATCTGCGCGTTGGCATCATCACCGCAGCCGGTGAGCGGATTTTTTCTGCCGGCTGGGATCTGAAATCGCTCGACAGCGGTGAGGCCAAGCTTGATGAATGGTGGGATGATGGCGATTATGGCGAGGGTGGCTTTGCCGGCCTTACCGAAAACTGGTCATTGAACAAGCCGGTTATCGGCGCGCTCAACGGTCTTGTCATTGGCGGTGGCTTTGAGATCGCGCTTGCCTGTGATCTGCTGATCGCCGCAGAGCATGTTGAATTTGCGCTTCCCGAAATGCCGCTTGGCATCATCCCCGATGCTGGCGCCATCCAGCGTCTACCCCGCCGGATCCCGCATAATATTGCCATGGAAATGCTGTTTCTTGGCCGCCGGATGAAGGCCGATGAGGCCGCGCATTACGGGCTTGTCAACAAGGTCGTGCCGGCCGCTGATTTGATGCGTGAGGCGCGTGAATGGGCGGGCCAGCTTGCCTGGGCCGCGCCGCTGGCGATGCAGTCGGTCAAAGAGGTCATTCGCCACATCGAATGCCGCCCGACCGAGGCCGCCTTTGCCGCCATGCGCAAGGATGATCTGCCAACCTACCGGGCGATGCTGAAATCAGACGATGCGGCTGAGGGCATCAAGGCGTTTGTTGAAAAGCGCGAACCCGTTTTCAAAGGCCATTAACCACCCAAAAAACAAGTAACCACCCAAAAAACAAGTAACCAGCCGGTAACCACCAAGCCGAAAGGGATCCCGAGATGCGCCCATCACCCCGCGAAATCCATACCGTGACCAGCATTGGTGCCGGGCCAATCGGTGGTGGCTGGGCCGCCTTTTTCCTCTCCCGTGGCTATCAGGTCCGCGCCTATCTTCACAGCATGGATGAAGAACCCATCTTTCGCGCGGTTATCGACACCGCCTGGCAAAGCCTTGCAGAGATTGGCCTTGCCGTCGGGGCCAGCCGTGACAACCTCCTGATCACAGATGATTTGGAACAGGCTGTTGCCGGCACCCAGTTTGTCCAGGAATCCGCGCCTGAACGTCTGGCGATCAAGCAGGCGCTTTATGCCCGCCTCGGTGCGCTCGTCCCGGCTGATGTGGTGATCGCCTCCAGCACCTCCGGCCTGCCGATGACCGACATTCAGGCCGATTGCCCAACACCTCAGCGCACCATTGTCGGCCATCCCTTCAACCCGCCCTACCTGCTGCCCCTTGTCGAAATTGTTGGTGGCGCGGCAACGGATGAGACGGCGCTTGACTGGGCCGTTGCGTTCTATGCGCATGCGGGCAAGGAGCCGCTGCGTTTGAAAAAGGAGATTCCCGGTTTCATCGCCACGCGTCTGCAGGAAGCGCTGTGGCGCGAGGCCCTGCACATGGTCGCCAATGGCGAGGCCAGCCCAGAGGATATCGACCGGGCCCTGCGTTTTGGCCCGGCGCCCCGGATGGCGATTCAGGGGCAATGTATGGCCTTTCATGTGGCCTGCGGCGAGGGCGGTATGGCAACAAACCTTGATCAGTTTGGCCCCGCACTCAAACTGCCCTGGACCCGTCTTGACGCGCCGGAACTGACAAAATCCCTGCGTGACGCTATGGTTGATGGCTGCAATGAAATGGCTGGCGACAGATCCTTTGCCGATATGGCCGCCGAACGTGACCGCCGCATCGTCAAGATCATCAAGGCCTGCACCGACTGATTCATCTTAATTAATATAATGAAGTTTAATAGTTCAACATATTGAAATATATAAAAACCTTCTATTTCGTCATTCTGTCTCGCCGAGTGATTTTTCCGCCTGATAGGCTTTTGCCGCATGCGTCAGCGCATACATTGTTCCCGGCCAGGATGGCGAGGTTTCGGCCTCTGGCCAGGCAAGGCGATAGTGGCTTGGCTTGCGCCCAAAGACCTTGGCAAAGCAATGCGAGAAATAGGACATCGAGTTAAAGCCGGACGCCACTGATATCTCGCGGATATCCATGTTCGTGCTGACCAGAAGCGTGCGCGCATATTGTAATTTTACAAACCGGTAGAACTGCACGATCGTACAGCCGACATGCTTGTTGAACAGCCGTTCCAGCTTGCGTTGCGGCATCTTCATCTGGCGGCACAATTCGGGAATTGAAATGCCGTCCTCGATCCGCTCCTCAAGAATCTGGCTGACCCGTCTGATCACTGGATGCACATCGGGCGTTGCCGCTCCTGTGGGCGGGCGCTGGGCGAAATGCGGTTCGGCGCGTAGGTGATGTAGCATCTGGCTGGCAATTTCTGCCGCCAGCTCCTCGTCATGCGCGGCGGCGATGCGATGCAGCACCAGATCAATCCCGGCCAATCCCCCGGCGCAGGTCATGATCTGCTTGTCGATGGTGAACATCTGCTCTCTGGTGTCAACCTTCGGAAAACTCTCGGCGAAACCGGCAAAAAATGACCAATGGGTTGTCGCTTGACGCGCGGTCAGCAAACCTGCCCGGGCAAAGATGTAGGAACCAATCTCGACCCCGATCAGCGCCACGCCATGCCGCTCATGCCCGCGCAGCCAGTTGGCCAGCCGGTTGTCAAACAAACGCTCCGCCCCCCAGCTGCCGAGCAGGGCCACACAATCCAGCGTGGCGTCCTGCCTGACCGGGTGGTCCAGCCCATGACAGGCAATCTCCATCATGTTGCTTGCCTGTACATTTTTGCCATCCGGGCTGCCATCTGGCGTCAGAAACTCCCACCGATACAGCGTCTCGCCGCTGACATAATTGGCGATCCGCATCGGTTCGATCATCGTTGCCAGCGTCGCCATGTTGAAACGCGGCAACAGCACAAAGCGCATTTCACGGCTTTTCGGTGCCATCATTGAGTTTATTGTTGGCTTGGCCGTTGGCTTAGCAGTTGACTTGGTCGTTGACTTGGCCGTTGACTTAGCAGTTGTCTTGGCAGTTGGGTCTTTTGCCTCATTGCTCATTTTACGCCCCGCCACCCTCTGATCGCATCCCTGATCGCTTACCTGTGATCACCTTACGAAAAAATATCCATTTTGGCGAAATATTTACAAGCGAACCCGGTTGCCGGGTGAAAAATCAGGCAATAATCATGCAATGACCAACGGGCCTGATGACAATTTGACGTGATACCACTTCAAAGAAGGGCCGTGGGGGAGATCGAAATGAATTTTGACGTTGTTCTGACCTGTGCGGTTACCGGGGCGGGTGATACCACCGGCAAAAATCCGCATGTTCCGGTGACACCTGCTGAAATTGCCACCGCCGCGATTGATGCGGCAAAGGCTGGGGCAACATCTGCCCATATTCATGTCCGCGATCCTGAGACCGGGCAGGGGTCGCGTGATGTCGCGCTGTTCCGCGAGGCGGTTGATCGGATTCGCGACAGCGACACCGACGTGGTGATCAATTTGACCGCTGGCATGGGCGGTGATTGGGTGCCGTCTGATACAGACCCGGCATTGCCCGGTCCCGGAACCGACATGATCGGACCGGAGGAACGTCTGGCCCATGTCACCGCGTTGCTGCCGGAAATCTGTTCGCTTGATTGTGGCACGATGAATTTCGGCAATGGCAACGAGATTTACATCTCGACCCCGGCCTATTTGCGCAAAATGGCCAGCATTGTTCAGGAATTGGGCGTCAAGCCGGAACTTGAAGTCTTTGAGCTTGGCCAGATTCGCTTCGCCAGACAGATGATCGCCGAGGGCATTATCGACGCCCCGCCGATGTTCCAGATTTGTCTTGGCATTCCGTGGGGGGCTGACCAATCGGTCGATAATATGAAGGTGATGAAGGATGAACTGCCCGCCGATGCGTCCTGGGCCTCCTTTGGCATTTCCCGCATGCAGATGCCGATGGCCGCCGCTGCGGTGGCACTTGGCGGCAATGTGCGCGTTGGTCTGGAAGATAATATCTATCTTGATCGCGGCGTATTGGCGACCAATGCCCAGCTTGTGACACGCGCCAGGGAGATTATTGAGCGCATGGGTGCCACCATTTTAACCCCGGCAGAAGCGCGCGAAAAACTCGGCCTTCGCAAGCGCTAGAACTGTCCGATTGCCTGTACCACCCAAATCCCGCCACCACTGACCCAGACCGGATGAAAGCCAAGATCATGCTCGATAATTTCAATCACGAACAGCAGATGCTGCAAGAAACAGTGCGTCGCTTCATGGACGCTGAGATGTTCCCCCATGAGGAGGCTATTGACCGCGATGCGCATGTGCCGATTGAGCTTGGTCGCCAGATTGAGCAACGGGCGCGTGAGGTCGGGCTGTTTGCCGCCAACCTGCCAGCCGAGATCGGCGGCGGCGGCCTTGATTATGAACAGATGGGCCTGATCGAATATGAATTTGGCAAAACCTCGCACGCGCTGCATTCATGGGTGGCGCGCCCGACCGAGATTCTGCTTGCCTGTGAGGGCGATCAGCGGGACACCTATCTGCTGCCCTGCGTCACCGGCGAGAAACGCGAATTGTTTGGTCTGAGCGAGCCAGAGGCCGGGTCCGATATCATGTCAATGAAAAGCAATGCGCGGCGTGATGGCGATGACTGGATCCTCAATGGCTCGAAACATTTTATCTCCGGCCCGGTAACGCCTGATTTCGCCATTGTCTTTGCCGCCACCGGGCATGATGAGACACCGCGCGGACCACGGCCCCGCATCACCGCCTTTCTGGTCGATGTCGGCATGCCGGGCTTTGAGGTCAGCATCGGCTATAACTGCACCAGCTATCGCGGCTATCTGAATTTCCGGCTGGATTTTGATGATGTCCGCCTGTCCTCGGCGCATGTTCTGGGTGAAGAGGGCCGGGGGCTGGAGCTGGCTGGCAAATGGCTTGGCATGGGCCGGATTTGGGTTGGCGCAACCTGTTGCGGCAAGGCGGAACGGATTTACGACATGGCCTGTGACTGGGCGGCCAATCGCAAGCAATTCGGCCAGGCCATCGGTAAATTTCAGGCGACCGGCTTCAAACTTGCTGATATGGCGGTTGGCCTGCGCGCTGGACAATTGATGGTCAAGGACGCCATCGCCCGCGCCAATGAGGGCCAGATGAGCGACAGCGACGCTGCTATGGTCAAGCTCTATTGCTCTGAAATGCTGTGCCGGACAGCCGATGATGCTGTGCAGATTTATGGTGGCATGGGCCTGATGGAGGAAATGCCGATCCACCGGCTGTGGCGTGATTCGCGGCTGGAACGCATCTGGGATGGCACCTCGGAGATTCAGCGCCATATCATCACCCGGTCGATCCTGCGGCCGCTCGGTGCGTAATATGGCGACCAATATGACTCGTAAAATGGCTCATGCCATGGCGACTGATCGTCAGATGACACCCTCATGACTTCCTCATAAAACCCTGATGTTGCCACTTTTGACGCCCCCACTTTTGACGCCACTTTTGATGACCTCGTAATGACACCCTAATGACATCATAATGACACCGGCACCCGACAGCCCATCCCTACAGGCCAATCTGCGCCGGCTGCTGCGCCCGCGTCATGTCGCCGTTCTTGGCGGCGTTGATGCCGAGACGGTGGCCGGTGAATGTCGGCGCATCGGCTATGATGGCCCGTTCTGGCCGGTCAATCCAAAGCGCGAGACCATTGGCGGTTTTGCCTGTTTCCCATCGGTTGATGATCTGCCCGAACCGCCGGATGCTGTGTTTATCGCCGTGCCGCGTGAACAGGCGATTGACAGCCTTGCCCGCCTCAGTGCGATGGGGGCAGGCGGTGCCATCATTTATACCGCCGGTTTTGCCGAGATTGGCGGCGATGGCCCGGCGATGGAGGCGGCGCTGATCGAGGCGGCTGGCGATATGGCGATCATTGGCCCGAACTGCTATGGGCTGATCAATTATGTAGATCGTGTGGCGCTCTGGCCCTTTGCCCATGGCGGCGGTTTTCATGGGCGCGGTGCCGCGATCATCACCCAGAGCGGCATGCTCTCCTCCGATCTGACAATGGCGCAGCGCGGCCTGCCGCTCAGCTATATGCTCTCGGTTGGCAATCAGGCGGTGCTCCGCATCGAGGATTTCATCGACACCCTTGCCGACTTGCCTGAGGTCAGCGCCATCGGCGTCCATATCGAAGGCATCCGCGATCCCCAGCGTTTTCAGGCAGCGGGTTTGAAAGCTCTGGCAAACAACGTCCCGCTTGTCGCTCTCAAGACCGGCACTTCGGCGCTTGGCAGCGAGTTGACGGTCAGCCACACCGGGTCACTCTCTGGCGCGGATGAGGTTTATGATGCGTTCTTTGACCGGCTCGGCATGATCCGGGTTACTGAACCGTCCGAGATGCTGGAGACGCTGAAATTCCTCACCGTTGCCGGGGTGCCGGCTGGCCGCCGCTTGGCCGGTCTTGCCTGTTCGGGGGGCGGCGCGACCATGCTTGCTGATGCTGCTGAGGCCCATGGGCTTGATTTGCCCCGCCCAAGCGCTGCCACCGCTGAACGTCTGCGCACCCAATTGCCATTGACCGCCACCGTCTCCAATCCGCTTGATTACACGACGCCGATCTGGGGCGTGCCGGACAAGACTGAGCCGGTGTTCTCCACGCTTTTTGCCGATGGCTATGATGCCGCCGTGATCATTCAGGATTATCCAGCCGCCGGCCTTGATGAGAGCAAGCCATTCTACCGCAATGATTCCATCAGCTTCCTCAACGCGGCGGCGGCGGCGGGCCTTCCGGCTGCGGTCTGTAGCACGATTGCAGAAAATCTGGATGTCGAAACGCGGGCGTTTCTAGTGGCAAAAAACGTCGCCCCGATGCAGGGCATTGGCGATTGCGTCCGTGCGATTGCCGCTGCGGCCAGATACGGCGCGGCGCGCCGCCGGCTGCTTGCCGATCCACCGCCCCCCCTGATCCTTGATGACCCGAATCTTGATGACCCGAATCTTGATGACCCGTATCTTGATGACAAGAGTCTTGATGACCCGAATCTTGATGACCCGAATCTTGATGACAAGAGTCTTGATGACCCGAATCTTGATGACCCGAATCTTGATGATAAGAGTCTTGATGACAAGAATCTTGATGACCCGAATCTTGATGACAAGAGTTTTGATGACAAGAGTCTTGATGACACGCCGCCCATCAGCGCTGCCGCCACTTTTGATGCCGTAATGCTCGATGAGGCGGCGGCAAAAGCCCTGCTGAGCAGCTGGCAGATTTCCGTGCCACCATCGCTCATTCTTGCCGATTTGCCGACCCAAACCCAGATGCCGCCAGCGCTTCCCCCCGGGCTGGATTATCCGCTTGTTGCCAAGGCACTCAGCCCCGATCTGCCGCATAAATCGGAGGTTGGCGCGGTGGTCCTCAATATCGGCTCAGGCGATGAACTGCTGGCCGCGCTTGCCACCATTGACGCCAACCTCACCCAGCATGCCCCCACCGCGCGCCGCACCGGCTATCTGGTTGAGGCGATGCAGCCATCCCCCCTTGGTGAGCTGATGCTGAGCCTGCGCCGTGATCCGGCCTTTGGTCTTGTCCTGACGCTGGCTTCTGGCGGGGTTCTGGTTGAGCTTCTGGGCGATGCTGTCACCTTGTTGGTGCCAGCCTCTGATGATGTGATTGCCGCTGCCATCGACCGGCTTGCCATGGCCCGGATCCTGCGTGGTTATCGCGGCGGCGATGTGGCTGATTTAGCGCCCCTGATCACTGCGATCAATCAGCTGACAACGGCGTTGGCGGATGATCCCGGCCTGTCACTTGTCGAGATCAATCCGCTGTTTGTCGGCACTGATGGCGTCACCGCTGTCGATGCGGTGATCATGCGGTGATCAGGCGGCTTAGCGCATGACGAACGGGTTGGCCATGGCCTCATCCGAAATGTTGATCCAGGCGGTTTTTGGCCGCGTATAGTCATAGATCGCCTGCATGCCGCTTTCCCGCCCATAGCCGGACTCCTTGTAACCACCAAATTCGGCGATTGGCGAGACGACGCGGTAGGTGTTGACCCAGACAATACCTGCCCGCAACGCCTTGGTCATGCGCATGGCGCGCGCGCCATTCTGCGTAAACACACCAGCGGCAAGGCCAAACTTGCTGTCATTCGCCAGCGCCGTTACCTCATCCTCATCGTCAAAGCGCAGCACGCTCAACACCGGCCCGAACAGCTCGGTATCGACAATCGTCATTTTCTGGTCCGGGCAGGCGATGATTGTCGGCTCATAGAACCAGCCCTGATTTGGCGTTTGCGGACGCTTGCCACCGCTAAGCACCGTGCCGCCCTGTTCCTGTGCCAGCGCGACCTGCCTCTCGATATGCTCAATCTGCGCCAGCGTTGCCAGCGGTCCCATCTGCGTCTCTTCGGCCAGCGGATCGCCAATGCGGATCGTGGCTGTCACCGCCAGCATCCGTTCCAGAAACTCGTCGGCGATGCTGTTATGCAGATACAGCCGTGATCCGGCGACACAGCTCTGGCCGCTGGCACCAAAAATACCAGCGATGGAGCCATTGACCGCGCTCTCGATATTGGCATCGCCAAACACGATAAAGGGCGATTTACCGCCAAGCTCCAGCGACACCTGGGCAAAATTCTCTGCCGAATTGCGCACCACATGTTTTGCCGCCCCGGTGCCCCCGGTAAAGCTGATTCGCTGGACCAGCGGATGCGATGTCAGCACCTTGCCGCATGGGTCGGCATGGCCGGTGACGATGTTGATCACGCCGGGGGGAAAGCCTGCGGCCTCGACCAGCTTGCCAAATTCCAGCATTGCCGCCGACGCATGCTCGGACGCTTTCAGCACCACAACGTTCCCCGCCGCCAACGCTGGCCCGATCTTCACCGCGACCAGAAACAATTGCGAATTCCACGGCACCACGGCGGCCACCACCCCAAGCGGCTCGCGCAGGGTGATCGTCATCATATCCGGCTTGTCGATCGGCAATGTCTGGCCGCTGATCTTGTCGGCACACCCGGCATAGAACTGAAAAAACTCGGCAATATATTTTGCCTGCCACCGGGTTTCCTTCAGCATTTTCCCCGTATCGATCGTCTCAATCCGGCCAAGATGCTCGGACTGCTCATCCAGCAATTCGGCCAGACGGCGCAGATATTTGCCCCGTGCTGTCGGCGTTAGGCTGGCCCATTCGCCGCTGCTAAAGGCGTCATGCGCGGTTTCAACGGCGCGGTTGATATCATCGGCGGTGGCCTCGGGGATGCTGCACCACGCCTGTTCGGTCGCCGGGTTGATACTGTCGAACCGGGCGCCATCGCTGGCGTCGACCCACTCTCCATTGATCAGCATACGATAGTGAATTGGCTCAGACATTTACCTCTCCCTCGAAAAAAATGCGCGTCATCGGACGCGTGGATTTCAAACCTGTGCGATGCTTGCATAATTCTGCTCCCAAGAAAATCCCTCGCCAGCCTATGACTGGCCATTCTGAAGGTTTGAGGGGGCTTGCACCGCAAATGCAACATCCCCTAGGCTTGGCCAGATACTCCAACAAGAGACTCCAACAAGGGACTCCAACAAGGGACTCCAACAAGAGACTCCAATTAAGGCTACAAAAATTCAAGTGAGGCACTGATGACAAGTGAGGCAATGATGGCAAAACAGGTGATTGGCGGGCCGGTCGTAATCAATGGGCGTACCCTGTCACTATCGCGTGCGGTGCGCGCTGGCGATATGGTTTATCTGACCGGACAGGTGCCGATGCGGGATGGCGCGGTGATGACTGATGGCAGCATAGAGGATCAGACCCGCGCCGTTCTTGATGATATCGCCGCGACGCTGGCGCTTGCCGGCTGCGCTCTGGCGGATGTGGTCAAATCTATGGTCTGGTTAACCTCGCGCGATGATTTCCCCGGCTTCAACGCTGTCTATGCCGAATATTTCCCGCATGCGCCACCGGCACGCTCAGCCGTGGTCAGCGATCTGCTGGTCGATGTGAAGATCGAGATTGAGGTGATCGCCTATCATCCCCAAACCCCCACAACTTCATCCGGGGATTGAGTGGTGACAAGCGCCCCTCCGATGGCCCCCCCGATGGCCACCCCGATGATCAGCCATGCGCCCATCCATTGTGCTGATGGCACCGCCTGCCAGCTTTTCGGCCCGGATGCGGCTCCATCACCCTCACGCCCACCTTTGATCCTGATCCATGGCCTTGGTCTCAATCGGGCAATGTGGCGCGAACAGACACCCGCCCTGTCGCAAGACCGGCACATCATCACCTATGACCTCTACGGCCATGGTGACTCGCCGGCGCCGCCCGAACCTCCCTCGCTGGCACTCTTTGCCCGCCAGTTTGCCGGCGTCATGACGCATTTTGATCTGCCCCATGCGATCATTGCCGGGTTTTCGCTTGGCGGCATGATCGTCCGGCGGATCGCCATGGATATGCCACATCTGGTCAGCGGTCTTGCCATCCTCAATTCACCCCATGCCCGAACCAAAGCCGAACAGGATGCCATTCAGGCGCGCGTTTATCAGGCGGCGGCGGCCGGGCCGGGGGCCACAATTGATGCGGCGCTTGAACGCTGGTTCACGCCCGGTTTTCACGCGGCCAATCCGGCGGTCATGCAGGATGTGCGTGATTGGGTGCTGGCCAATGATCCACAAATCTATCCCGCCATTTATCAGGTGCTGGTTGATGGCGTTGCCGAGCTGGTCGCGCCATCCCCGCCGATTGCCGCACCCTGCCTTGTTCTCACCGGGGATGAGGATTACGGCAACAACCCGGCGATGAGCGCCGCCATAGCGGCAGAGATTGCCGGGGCCTCACTGGTCATTCTGCCGGGTCTGCGCCATATGGCGATGTGTGAGGCGCCGGACATTTTTAATCACCATTTGGCACAATTCTGTGCCACCATCCCCCGCTGATTCGAACCAACCTCGCTGGAGCCACCGATGAAATTGACCATCCGCAAGATCGTAACCTATAAAGAAACCATTTTGGTCGAGGGTGGGCGCGATGCGCCCCGGCCGCTGGATATTTTTGCTGCGGCGGCGATCGTCAAAAACCCGTGGGCCGGGCGCGGCTTTGTCGAGGACCTGTCCCCGGAAATTCAGGCTTTTGGCCCCATTCTTGGCCAGCGCCTGACGGATGAGATGCTGAAGATGGGTGGCGGCGGTGACGCCATTGAGGCGTTTGGCAAGGCCGCCATGTCGGGCACCGATTGCGAGCTTGAACATGCCTCCGCGCTGATCCACACGCTGCATTTCGGCAATTTCTTTCGCCAGGCGGTTGCTGGCAAGAGCTATCTCGGCTTTACCAACACACGCGGTCCGGCCAACACCCAGATCAACATCCCCCTGATGGACAAGAATGACACCGGCCGCCGCTCGCATTATCTGACCGTGCAGATGTCGGTTCATGATGCGCCCGCCGCTGATGAGCTGATCGCCGCCTTTGGTGGGGCCAGTGGCGGCCGCCCGCATCATCGCATTGGCGACCGCTATACCGATCTTGCCGCCATCGGCGCCGATGTTGATAATCCGGCTGGTGTCTGATTATTACCCCTGTGTAACCTGAGGTCGATGACGGACCTAAAGCGATCCAGCCCCTTCCTGCATGATGATACCGCCCTATGATTATTCCGCCCTATGATTATTCCGCAAAGCGGGGCAGGGTCATGGTGGTTGCCTCGGCGGTGTTTTTCAGCCTGACCGGCGTCTTTGTAAAACTGATCCCGGCTGACGGATGGACCATCGTCGTTCTGCGCGGCGTGTTTATCACCATGTTCTTTGGTGGCTTGCTGATGGTGCGCAAAAGGCTGGCAGAGGAGATAGACGCGTTTCGGGGTGCGGCGTGGGTTGCCACATTTTTCGCTGCGGTTAGCGGGACTGCCTTTATTCTTGCGTTCAAACATACTTCGGTTGCGAATGTTGCGCTGATTTATGCCACCGCACCCTTTCTCGCCGCTGTCATCGCCTGGACATGGTTCGCTGAACGTCCCCGACCGGTGGTCATGGTCGCCGGCATGGTGTCTCTTCTCGGGGTGGCAATCATCATGCGTGACTCGACTGACGGTGGCGGGATTTTTGGTGATGTCCTGGCTCTTGTCATGACTTTGGGCATGGCATCATATCTTTGCATCTATCGGCGATTCCCTGAAACACCTGTCACCTTGCCCCTTGTTCTGGCCAATTTAGTGCCATTGTTTGTGACATTGTTGATCAAAATGGATGTGACGGTGAACCCGGATGATCTGTGGTTGATTGCTCTGTTTTCACTTTCATTCTGTGCAGCGGCCTTATTATTGGCAGAAGGCTCGAAATGGATCTCTCCTGCGGAGTCAGCTCTGCTCAGCGCGCTTGAAACCCCTCTGGCCCCCGTCTTTGCGTTCCTCATGTTGAACACCATTCCCTCCAGTTCGACAATGTTGGGTGGTGCGATCATCATGTGTGCAGGTTTCGTTGCTCTGGTAAAACGGTGATACCCATATCAATGACACTGGCCATATTTCTCCCGATCATCCGGATTCACAATCTTCCACCATTGATGTTTGAGCAGAGATGATTTTCATCTTCACCTCCCCAGCGCCCGTCAATCTCCCATTCCCGTTTCGGTAAAATGATGGGTGCATGTGGCAGATTGACTTACTTTTGGTCAGTTTTATGAGTGCTGGTCAGAATAAAGACGATTTCCCTTGGCTTTTCTGGTGATAAGGGCTTGCAAAAGCACGCGCTTCACCTTTTACTAATTTTCATAAAAACTTCCTGGGAGGATAAAATGGAAGATCCAAGAAATCCGATGTACGATATTGCTTCGGAAGTAGCGGACAAGGAAACTCAGATTAAAGCTGACAAGCTGCAGACCGGCTTTCTGTCAGGAAACATCAGTCGTCGCGGCTTCATGACGGGCGCTCTGGCGCTTGGTGTGTCCATGACCGGCGCATCAACCGTTGTTGAGCAGGCGCTCGCTGCAACACCAAAGGCTGGTGGCCGCCTCAAAATTGGCATCACCGGTGGTTCGACAAGTGACGTTCTTGACCCGGGCCAGATTCTTGACGCCTTTAACATCAACGTGTTGATGGGCCAGACACGCGGCAACATGACCCGGATCCGGCCAGATGGCCAGATCGAAGGCGATCTGTGTGAGAGCTTTGAGCCGTCAAACGGTGGTAAGACATGGAAATTCAACGTCCGTCAGGGTGTCGAGTTCCATAATGGAAAATCCATGACCTCCGAGGACATCGTTGACTCCATCCGTCACCATATGGGCGAGGAGTCAACATCAGCGGCCAAAGGTATTGTCAGCGGCATCAAGTCAATCACGGCTGATGGCAAGAATACCGTCATCGTTGAGCTGAATGAGGGCAATGCCGATATTCCGGTTGCGCTGTCTGACTATCACCTCAATATCTGCCCATCAAATGGTGATGGCACCATCGACTGGCAGTCTGGCGTTGGCGCTGGTGGTTATGTTCTTGAGGAATATGATCCGGGTGTCCGTGCCTTCACAACGAAAAACCCGAATTACTGGAACACTGGTAATGAGGCGTATTTCGATGAGGTTGAGACGCTTGGCATCATCGACCCGACAGCCCGTATGTCGGCGCTGTCAACCGGTGCGATCGACTGTATCAACAACGTGCCACCGAAAACGGCGTCACGGCTGAAGCAGATGCCCAACGTCAAGACGCTGATCTCGACAGGCAACAAGCAGGTTACCCTGCCGATGCATTGCGACAAGGAGCCATTTACGGATCCCAATGTTCGGAACGCGATCAAGCACATCGTCAACCGTCAGGAATGGCTGGACAAGGTGCTTTTCGGCTATGGTGAACTTGGCAACGACAACCCGATCGGTCCTGCCAACATCTACCGGGCAACCACCGATGAGCTGCCACAGCGTGAATATGACCCGGAATTGGCGAAATCATTGCTGAAAAAAGCAGGTCATGACGGTCTGTCCATCAAGTTCCACGCGGCTGACACCGGCTTTGCCGGCGCTGTCGATGCGGGCTCGCTGATGGCAGAATCTGCCAAGGCTGCGGGCATCAACATCGAGGTTGTGCGTGAGCCGAATGATGGCTACTGGTCAAATGTCTGGATGCAGAAGGCCTTTTCCGCCTGTTACTGGAGTGGCCGGCCTACCGAAGACTGGATCTTCTCATTGATCTATGCCTCCGATGCAGGCTGGAACGACACCAATTGGAAGAATGCCGGCTTTGACAAGCTGCTGCTCGAGGCACGCGCCGAGACAGACACCTCAAAGCGTCGTTCGATGTATGTCGAGATGCAGCAGATCGTGCATAATGATGGCGGTCTGTGTCTGCCATTGTTCCAGTCAGAGCTGATGGGATACCGCACTTCCGTGGGTGTTCCGGATGTTGTCGGCAACGACTGGGAGCTGGACGGCCACCGCTGTTCACTTCGCTGGTGGAAAACATAAGAGACAGCGATTTGTCCTACATAGTGCGGGGAAAGCCATCAACAGATGGCTTTCCTTCTCCGCTTTCTCCGCTTTGATTTTTTTGCACTGTTTTTATCTGCTTGGCTGGAGGCTGACAGGTATCTCTCGAGGGTCCCGTCATGCCGCTGCCATTCTGACTGAAATTTAACCGGCACCATGAAAAACCTGATAATCATGATCATCAAAAGACTGGCGTTGGGGGTGTTGACCCTGTTTCTGCTGTCTTTGTTGATTTTTCTGTCCGTTGAGGCGCTTCCCGGCGATTTGGCGCAGGAAATTCTTGGCCAGCAGGCCACGCCTGAAGCGGTCGCGGCGATCCGCCGTCAGCTTGGCCTCGATCTGCCGCCTCACATACGCTATATCGAATGGCTTGGCGGCATGGTGCAGGGTGATTTTGGCACATCGCTGGCGCTCAAGCGGCCGATCATTGATCTGATTGCGCCGCGCCTTCAGAACACCCTGTTCCTGACCCTTTACACGGCCTGCATCGCCGTTCCCCTGGCGATTATCCTTGGCATGATGGCATCGCTGTTCCGCAACAGCTATTTTGACCGGATCAGCAATGCAACGGCGCTTTCGGCAATTTCGATGCCGGAATTTTTCGTTGGCTATATCCTGATTTATTTTCTGGCGCTGTCCGGCTATTTCCCGTCGATGGCGAACATCACCCCCTCGACGCCGCTTCTTGAAAAGCTCTATGCCTGTTTCCTGCCGGCGCTCACCCTGACGCTGGTGGTTACCGCCCATATGATGCGCATGACGCGGGCTGCGATCATCAATATTCTGGCGCTTCCCTATATAGAAATGGCGCACCTGAAAGGCATCAAGCCCTCGCGCATCATTTTCCGCCATGCGCTGCCGAATGCGCTGGCGCCGATCGTCAATGTTGTTGCGCTCAATCTGGCCTATCTGATCACCGGCGTGGTGATTGTCGAGATTGTCTTTGTCTTTCCCGGGCTTGGTCAGTTGATGGTTGATGGTGTCCGGTTCCGGGATGTGCCGGTGGTGCAGGCGTCCTCGCTGGTGTTCGCCAGCGCCTATGTCGGTCTCAATCTGCTGGCCGACATTATCTCGACGGCGACCAACCCCCGCCTGATGCGACAGAAATAGGGGAGGGGAGCGATGAGTCTGATCTCCGTCCTGATCTGGTTGCCAATTGTTGTCGCGGTATCGCTTGGCGCTGGCTGGCTGTTTCGCCAGACATTGATCCGTCTGGTCAATGCGCCGACGGCGAAATTCCTGCGCACGGCACCGCTCACTGCCAGTTTTGGCATGCTAACCATCACCATTTATGTGACCTGCGCCGTTTTTGCGCCACTGATCGCGCCGTTTGGCGAGTCTGAAATTCTGTCTGCCTCCTTTGAGCCATGGGCCGCGCCCTATATTCTTGGCACCGACAATCTTGGGCGTGATGTCTTTACCCGGCTTGTCTATGGCGCGCGCAACACGGTTGGCATTGCCTTTCTGATCACCGCGCTTGCCTTTGTCGCGGGGACGCTTCTTGGCATTTATTCGGCGCTCAAGGGCGGCATCATCGACCAGGTGGTGGGCCGGCTGATTGATGTGCTGATGGCCATTCCGTCGCTGATTTTCTCACTCCTGATGCTGACCATTTTCGGCACCTCGGTGATCTCGCTTGTTCTGGTGATTGCGACAATCGATTCGACCCGGGTGTTTCGTCTGGCGCGTTCGGTGGCGCTCAACATCGTCCAGCTGGACTATATCGAGGCGGCAAAGCTGCGCGGCGAGAGCACGGTCTATCTGATCACCCGCGAGATTCTGCCAAACGCGACGGCGCCGCTGGCTGCCGAATTTGGCCTGCGTTTCTGCTTTGTGTTCCTGATGATTTCCTCGCTGTCCTTTCTTGGTCTTGGCCTGCAACCGCCGACCGCTGACTGGGGTTCGATGGTGCGCGACAATGCAGAGCTGATCAGCTTTGGCGATATCACACCACTGATTCCGGCGGGGGCCATTGCCATTCTGACAATTGCGGTCAATTTCGTCGTTGACTGGTTGCTGCACCGCGCCAGCGGTCTCAAGGATTAGGAGGCGCCGATGTCACCCAAAACCACCAACACCAGCTCCTCCGCGCCGCTCCTGACCATGCGCAATGTCCATATCAAGGGGCTGAGTGACGAGACCTGGGTCGATATCATCAATGGTGTCGATCTTGATCTCAACCGGGGCGAGGTGCTTGGCCTGATCGGTGAGTCCGGGGCTGGCAAATCGACCCTTGGCCTTGCCGCGATGGGGTTTTGCCGGGATGGTTGCAAGATCACCGATGGCTCCATCGAATTTGACGGGCTTGACCTGCTCAGCCAGTCCAGACAGCAATTGCGCCAGCTTCGCGGCCGCCGCATCGCCTATGTCGCCCAATCGGCGGCTGCCAGCTTCAATCCGGCGCATCGTCTGATCGACCAGTTTTGCGAGGCACCGTTGAAGCATGATGTGATGGCCCGGTCGGAGGCTGAAACCTACGCAACCAGCCTTTATGAGAGGATGAATCTGCCAGATCCGGATGAGTTCGGGCTGCGCTACCCGCATGAGGTGTCTGGTGGCCAGCTCCAGCGCGCGATGACCGCGATGGCGCTTTCCTGCCGTCCCGATCTGATCATTTTTGATGAACCGACAACGGCGCTTGACGTCACCACCCAGATCGAGGTGCTTGCCGCGATCCGTGATATTGTCAAACAATTCAATACGGCCGCCATCTATATCAGCCACGATCTGGCTGTCGTTGCCCAGATGGCAGACACCATCAAAGTGCTTCTCAAGGGCGATGAGGTCGAACAGGCGACAACGGCAAAGATGCTGAAAAGCCCGAAAGAGGATTACACCAAATCACTCTGGGCGGTGCGCGAATATGCGCGCGCCGAGCAGCCGCTCGTGACCGGCCAGCAGCCGGTGATCGAGATTACCAATGTCACCGCCGGCTATTCCCCGCGTCAGGACATTCTAAAGGACGTCTCCTTTGCCATTCACAAGCGCCGCACGGTGGCCGTTGTTGGCGAGTCCGGCAGTGGTAAATCGACCACGGCGCGGGTGATCACCGGCCTGCTGGAGCCGCGCATGGGCAGCGTCAGCTTTGCCGGAGCACCGCTTCCTGCCAATTATCAGGACCGCACCCGTGACCAGCTCCGCCATGTCCAGATGATTTATCAGATGGCCGATACCGCGCTCAATCCAAAGCTGCGCATCCGTGATCTGATCGCCCGGCCAGCGGCGATGTATCTGGGGCTGTCAGGCCGCGCGCTGGAGGACCGCGTGCGTGATCTTCTGCGGATGATCGAGATGGAGCCCGATCAATATATTGACCGTCTGCCCTCCGAATTATCAGGCGGCCAGAAACAGCGCATCGGCATCGCCCGGGCGATTGCCGCCGAGCCCGGCTTCATCATCTGTGACGAGGTGACAAGCGCGCTTGACCAGCTTGTCGCCGAGGGCATTCTCAAGCTGCTTGACAGACTTCAAAGTGAGCTTGATCTTTCCTATATGTTTATCACCCATGACCTTGCGACAGTTCGCGCCATTGCCGATGAAGTCGTGGTGATGAAGGATGGTAATGTGGTGGAACAGGGGCCGAAATCAGAGATGTTTGTCCCGCCACACCACGCCTATACAGAGTTGCTGCTTGGCTCGGTGCCGGAGATGGATCCAAAATGGCTCGACAGGCTGCTTGAAAGTCGCGGTGCCGACAATATCGGCGATGCGGCCATCGCCCGGATGAAATAGGGCCAAATGAAACAAGCCCGGATGAAATAGGGCCAAATGAAACAAGCCCGGATGAAATAGGGCCTTAATGAATAGAGCCTAAATGAATAGAATTCGATTATAATAGGGGGCAACCGCCGCACGGCGGAGATTGAGGAGATTTGATAATGGAAGAAGCCTTTGCCACCCGCAAATTGATCAAACCGGCAGAGTTGAAAGCCCTTAACGCCAAATCCAACCTGCGCGGCGGCCTGCAGATGGCCAGCCATCTCGGCCTGATTGCCGGCGTTGCGGCCCTGCATTATCTGGTAATGGGAAGCTGGTGGGTGCTGGCAACCGGCTTTGCCCTTGGCGTAGCGCTCAATTTTCTCTATGCCGCGCAGCATGAATTGTCCCATTGGTCGGTGTTCAAGACCAAGGGGTTGAACGAATTTTTCGGCCGTGTCATTGGCTTTGCCATGCTCTTTCCCCGTGATTACGATCAGGTCATGCACTTTGCCCATCATCGCTGGACCCAGGATTGGGAGCGCGATGGCGAGTTAACGCGTGAGCCCTATACATGGCAGAGCTTTGCCAAATGGATGCTTGGCACGACCTATTGGTACAACCGCGTTGTTGGCATCATCAGACGCGCGCGCGGCATCATCATTGAGCCTTATATCGGTGCCGCGCATGAGGCCCGGATCATCCGCGAATCCCGCCTGCATCTGCTTGGCTATGCGGTAATTGCTGGGCTGTCGCTCTATTTTCAGAGCTGGGCCGCGCTGACCTTCTGGCTGTTGCCGATGCTGCTGACCAAGCCGGTGCATCAGTTACAGAACTCGATTGAGCATCTGGGGCTCACCCACAAAACTGACATCCTGCAAAACACCAGATCGACCCGGACAAACGCCTTCATGCGCTGGCTGTGCTGGCAGATGCCCTATCACACCGCGCATCACAGCTACCCATCCGTGCCATTCTGGCAGCTCCGCAAACTTGATCATCTGATTGATCAGCGCGGCGGCGAGATTCACCGCATGGGCTGGATTGAGTTCCAGATTGAGGCGTTCCGCCGTCTTGCCAGCAAGGATGAGAGTCAATGGCCGGAAAATGAGGTGTGGATCGTGCCCTCGCCATCTGGCAAACATGGCAAACAGGGCAAACAGGGCAAACCGGTCAAACTGGAGGCTTAACACAGCGCCCAAAACAGCGTTGAGACCACCAGCGCCATCCGCAGACCGATCACCGCTTTCAAGGGGGAGGCGCAAATGCGTTCGTTGAAATTCTACACCTCGCTCTGGGCGATGATGCCGCATGACCAATCCGGCGCCATTCTGCCCTATGAGACCATCTGCCAGATGGTCGCCGGGGCCGGCTATGATGGCATGGCGCTTGATCTTGGTGCCGGTGACGTGGCACAGGCGCGCGAGGTTCAACCCCATATGGCGCGTGCCGGGCTGACCCCGCTGATTGTCGCCTTTCCTAAAACCATTGAAGATCTTCGTGAGACGCTGATCATGGCAAAGGATTTTGACGCGCCCTTTGTCGATGTCATTGGTCAGGTGATGCCGCTTTCTGTCGAGGGCATGATCCCGGTGATCCGCCGCTGGATAGATATGTCCGATGAAATTGGCATGCCGATCCAGTTTGAAACCCATCGCAACTGCATCACCAATGATCTCTATGCCACGCTCTGTCTGATTGATGCGGTTCCGGAAATGCGGCTCTGCGCCGATCTATCGCATTTTGTTGTTGACCGGGAGTTCAAACTGCCGCTTGACCACCGCGATCAGGGGCTGATCCAGCGCATTCTGGACCGCTCCGACAGCTTTCAGGGCCGTGTCGCCAGCCGCCAGCAAATCCAGCTTCAGCTTGATTTCCCGCAGCACCAGAAATGGGTTGAGCTGTTTCAGGGGTGGTGGCATGACGGGCTGGAAAGCTGGCGGGCGCGCAATGCGGCGGGTGACTGCGTTTTTCTGTGTGAATTGGGACCCCCCGAATATGCGATGACAGGGCCAGATGGCCGGGAGCTGTCAAACCGCTGGGAAGAGGCGCTGACGATCAAAAACTGGGTCGCGGATATCTGGGCCGGGCTTGAGGCAAAGCCGGTTTCTGATCAAAAATAGGAAATATCCTAAAAAATATCTTGACATTTGGCACAAAATAGGATATACCCTATCTCACGCTTGGCCAAAAAGGTCCGGCTGACCCGGATCACGGGTGCGGCCTCGATAGAGGTGATGCCCAAATAATAGTGATGCAACTGAACACATCACTGAACACATCACTGAACGCATAATTGACCACAAACCCAAAAAGGAGGCCGAAAATACTTTAACGCTTTTTGCTGTGGCGCGTCTGTCTAGCGGCGGGCGGAGATTGCATTTGCCAACACGCACATCAGCTCGAACATCAATGAAACGCCAAGCCAGGCGGTGCCACCATCGGCGTCAAAAGGCGGTGAGACCTCGACAAGGTCGGCTCCTACCAGATTGACACCGTGCAATTCGCGCACCACCTGCTGGGCCTGATGGCTGTTAGGGCCGCCAATTTCCGGTGTTCCGGTGCCGGGCGCGTAGGCGGGATCGACAAAATCAATGTCATAGGAACAATAGGTCGGGTGATCGCCGACAATGGCTCTGGCCTCGGCCATGATTGTCGGAATGCCGCGATCAAACAATTCCTCGATCCTGATGATCCGCACGCCTTGCGCCTCGCCCCATTCGATATCGTCATAATTATAGGCGGTGCCACGGATGCCGATCTGCACAATCTTCTTCGGATCGAGCAGCCCTTCCTCAATGGCCCGCCGGAACGGGGTGCCATGGGTGTATTTGAAACCGCCGAAATAGCTGTCGAACAAATCGGTATGCGCATCGAAATGGATCATCGCCAGCGCCCCGCGCTCAGGACGGCCAGCTTTCAGGCCGCGCAGCACAGGCAATGAGACAAGATGGTCGCCACCGGCTGTCATCGGCGCAATGCCGCGTCTGCTGATCTCGCTGTAGAAAGAGGTGATCCGCGCCATGCTGTCGGCAAGGTCGATCGGGTTTGGCCCGACATCGCCCAGGTCGGCGCAGTTGACCGTGGCAAAAGGGTTCACACCGGTCACCGGATTCAACGCCCGGATCATTGTTGAAAGATCGCGCAATTGCCGGGGGCCATGGCGGGGGCCGGGCCGGTTGGTCGTTCCGGCATCCCAGGGCACGCCAACCAGCCCCATATCGACCTCGTTGATGCGGGGGGCGTCAAGCTCAAGATGCGGCAGGCGCATGAAACTTGGCATGCCGGCAAAGCGCGGCATTTCAATCGCCGAAACCGGTTGAAAAAAGGCGTCATCTCCAGATGAAGCCGCGTCGGGTGTGTCTGTCTTTTTGCTCATCACCGCGTCCTGTCTGCTGTCCGCCATCTGTATGCCGGCAAGTTACCGGGAATTTACCGGGAATTTACCGGGAATTTACCGGGAATTTGCCCACAGTCTGATAACTATAGTCTGACATGCCGGTGTCATTGGGGCCACTGCTTTGTTCCGGCTGGATCACCGGATCGAAGCAAATTTTCAGACTTGGCAGCACCCAATGTGCGGCTAAGCTGAAATGTGACAGGCGCACGGATAAGAAGCACAAGACACAAGACACAAGACACAAGACAAAACATAAAACACCGCCCGTCACCGTGACTGGTGATTTTTGATGAAAGGAACAGGAAGATGGCCGAACAGCATGATGCAAGCATGATGAACAATCTCTATTGGTGGGGGGTGCCAACCCTGTTCCGCTGTCCCCAGGATGATGTCGCCACCGCCGACATTGCGCTTGTCGGGGTGCCGCATTCAACTGGCAATGGCACCACTGAACGCGACCAGCATCTAGGCCCCCGTGCGGTGCGCAACATGTCGGCCCTGCAACGCCGGGCACATGGTGGATTCGGTTTTGATCCCTGGGCCAGTACCACCATTGTTGACGCTGGTGATGTGCCGTTTCCCCGCGCCAATGACAATGAGGATTGCATCCAGCAGATCACCGATTTCTACCGGCCGATTGATGCTGCCAACACACGGCCGGTGTCAATCGGTGGCGATCACTCGATCACCGGCGGGATCATTCAGGCGCTTGGCAATGGCACCCTGACCGGCGGCGAGAAGGTCTGTTTCCTGCATATTGATGCGCACACCGATGTGTTCACCACGGTCGATCATTTTCTGGGGGCGAAAAAATCGGCGGCGCATTGGGGGGCGTATCTTGTCGATCAGGGCCAGGTTGATCCCACCCATTCGATGCAGGTCGGGCTGCGCGGCCATCCCCGCACCCTTGACTGGCTGCAACCCTCATATGATTACGGCTATAATGTTGTGACCATGGCCGAATACCGCCAGCGCGGGGCGCTTGATGTGATCGAACAGATCAAGACCGTTCTCGCTGGGCGGCCTGTCTATATCACCTTCGATCTGGACTGTCTTGACCCCTCGGTGGCCCCGGCGGTCTCCAATATTGAACCGGGCGTCAATGGCTTCACCATGGATGAGGCGGTGGCCCTTTTGCATGCGGTCCGGGGGATGAACATTATCGGCGGTGATGTTGTCTGTCTGATGCCGACCAAGGACAGCCCGAACCAGATCACCTCGATGGTTGCCGCTGCGGTGATGTTTGAGATGATTGCGATGATCGCCGAGACTGTCAAAACCCCATCTTGAGACATAATCTTGAGACATAATCTTGAGAATAATCTTGAGGCATAATCTCGAGGCATGATCTGGAGACATCCAGATTAATCTGGCAGATTTTCGCGCAAGAAACGCTGCCAGTTACCGGCGCAGATTTTCTGTGTCAACTCTGTGCCAAAGCCGTTTGCCAGCATGGCTTCACCAAGTGCTGGCAAGCCGCTGCAATCACCAATGGCGGCGGGGATCACCGCGCCGTCAAAATCTGAGCCAAGCCCGACACCATCCTCGCCAAGCCGGGAGACCAGATGGTCAAGCTGGCGCAGGATCACCTCAAGCGGTGTGTCTGCCAGTTTTCTGCCATCATCACGAAGATAGGAACTGGCAAAACAGGCACCGACAATGCCGCCGCGTTCGGCAATCGCGTCAATCTGTCGGTCGGTCAGATTGCGGGGGGCCGGACACAACGCATGGGCATTTGAATGGGTTGCCATCAATGGGCGCGCGCTGCACGCGGCGACGTCCCAGAAACCGGCCTCGTTCAGATGTGACAGATCAACCAGGATGCGCCGCTCGTCACAGGCGGCGATCAACGCCTTACCGGCATCGGTCAGCCCGTCACCCTGATCTGGTGAACCGGGAAAGGAGAAAGGAGCGCCATGACCAAAGATATTGCTGCGTGACCAGAGTGGCCCGATGGACCGCACGCCCCGCTGATAGAGGATATCCAGCTCATCGAGATTGTCGGAAATCATCTCCGCGCCCTCGATATGAAGAACGGCCCCGATCCTGTCCGGTGTCTTGCCCGGTGTCTTGCCCGTTTTTCTGCCAACATCGCTCTTTTCGCGGCATGGGGCAAAATCGGTCTCGCAGATCAGATCGAAGATATCAATCATTTCGAGACATTGTGTCAGCGCATGTTTCTGCTCGATTGGTCCTACCGCCAGCATCTTGCGCTTGTCGGCGGGGATGAAGATTGCAAAAAAGCCGCCTGTCATGCGGCCAGCTGCCATCCGTTCGCGGTCGATATGGCCGCTGCCGTCAGACTCCAGAAAAGCGGCGGCGCCCCAATCATCATGAAGCCACAGCCGCAGCAGCATATCATTATGCCCGTCAAAGAAGCTGACCGTCATCACCGTCCGTCCCGATTTTGATCCAGATTCTGATCAAGCTGTTGATCCAGATGTTGGTAAAGCGGTGCCAACTGTGTTTTTGCCACTCTCTCGGCCGGCATTTTGCCAGACTGAATCAATGCGTCATGTTTTAGCCCGAACAGGAACGGATACCATTCTCTGGCAAGCGGTGTTTTCCAGCGCCACAACAAATGCTCGATGGCGGCCATCTGCCCTGCATCCGGGCGTGGCAATATCTTTGGCATAGTCCCGCTGATCACGGGCGCATCGAACCAGGCGGCCACCGCAAAAAACGCATCTGGCACCCCATGTGCGCGGAGCGCTGCCTGCCAGCGGTGATCATCGTCACCTGCCTGCATCACCGACAGCAGCAACAAATCGCTCTCCACCATGCCGGTGCCGTTCAGCATCAACTCGGCGTTCCCGGCGTTTCGTTGATAAGGCCCGACAAACAGGCGGCGTGGGCAATAATCATTGCAATAGAGATTGTCCCACAGCACCAGCCGCCCAAACCCGGCTGCCGTCACCGCACTATTGCCGGCATCAAGCGGGGCGTCACCTGCCACAATATGTGCGCCGCAATGAAACACCGCCATATCATCGGGCAGGGTGGTGGCCAGCTCCTGATAATGGCCTGCTACCTCACGGGCCATCCCACCGGAAATCTCACCGGAAATCTCATCCGCATAGATCCGTGGCACAAGACTAAGCGGCACACCGATTTCGCTGGCCAGCCTTACGGCAATCTCGCCATGGCACTGCGCCTCGCTGCGGCCAAGCCCGGCAAATGTTTCCGAATCTGGTTCGATATCGTCAAACATCAGGACAACACCATCCGCGCCCGCGTCAACAAGTTGATTTGATTTTTTAACAAGGATTTTGAATTCATTAATTTCATTATGAAAATCAAAATCAATTCCGGGGGCGATTCCGGCCAAAACCTGAATGTTGCGTGTTGCGGCATAGGCACAGAAATCGGCAAAGGCCGCGCACCATTCGGCGTCCCAGGCGGTGCGCCATCGGAGCCGGTGGCTGACATCCTCTTTCGGCGCATAGAGATAACTGCTCATGCCGAGGGTTGCCAGCTGGTCGATGATCCGGTGGCGGTCCTGCCAGGACAGGATACGCCCATAATAGCCTTCGATATAGCCGCGCATGTGTCGAGGAGATAGCATGATCACACTGTGGCCTGTTTCATCGCTGCATGCCAGTTCAAATCATTGCGCTGGTGACGGCGCGTTAAATGGACAGTGGCTCGGCGGGCGCCAGACGGGTGATGACAAGCGCCATGTCACGGCTGGAATTGGCCAGAATTTCGATCATATGATCACGCAGGACGGCAACACAACCTGCCGTAAATTCTGTGTCTTTGGTGCATAAATGAAAAAATATGGCACTGCCAAGTCCGGCAATTGGCGGCGCATCATTATGTCCCAGAACGACCAGCAGATCATAGCGTTCATCCTCCCGCCACAGCTGCTCATGGCGGCCGGGATAGGGGCGGCGCACCAGCTGGTTGTAGGCGGCATCGCCCGGATCATCGCACCAGCCAAGATCGGCGCTGAGCGGATAGGTCGGCAGATCCGTCACCGGTGCTGCCGTCCGGTCGGGGCGAAAATAGACGCAGCGCATAACCCAGCTGCCAAGCGGCGTTGCCATATCACCCTCACGCTTGGCGGCAGCATCGATCAGGCCGGATTTGCCAATGATGCACGGGTAGCTGGTTCGCGCATCATCGATCGCATAGCCTGTTTGGCCCGGTGAAACTGTCCATCTGTTCATGTGTTTGAGCGTGGCGGCATGGAGGCACAGGGTCAAGTCCTGGACGTGATCTGCGGCAAGTCTGCCAATAGCAATTGCCTTTTGGGATGATCTGCGAATAGCATAAGGGTGTTTATAAGCGATTTCGAATACAATCATCGCAGCGGGATCGCTGCGGGGATGCAAGCTGGCATTTATCGCATTGGGGAGAAATAGATGGCCAACGGACAAACGAGTTCATCACCGGGGATCGTGAGCGATTTCCTCTCATCCTATCTGGAGCCGCGCATGGCGCGGATTCTGCTTTTGGGGATGATCAGTGGCCTGCCATGGGTGCTGATCGGCTCGTCGCTGTCACTCTGGCTGAAGGAAGAGGGGCTGTCGCGTAGCGCCATCGGTTGGGCCGGCCTGATTTTCAGCGTTTATGCAATCAATTTTCTCTGGGCGCCGTTGATTGATCGGTTGCGCATTCCGGTGCTGACGGACCGGCTTGGCCACCGTAAAGCGTGGATTGTCACGCTGCAGGCGGTAATCCTTGTCTGTCTGTGTCTCTGGTCGACTCTCGAGCCGACAACATCGATGGCGTTGGTGATCGGTGCCGGCCTGATCATTGCCATCTGTTCGGCGACGCAGGACATTACCATTGATGCGCTGCGCATCGAACAGATCGACAGGGATGATAACAAGGCCATGGCCGCCGGGGCGGCGGTTGCCGTTGTCGGCTGGTGGTCCGGCTACAAGCTGGGCGGCATGCTGGCACTGATGATGGCCGATTATCTGCAAAAGGCTGGCATCGCCGATTATTGGCAGATGACTTTTCTGTTTTTGGGCGTGTTGGTTGTGTTGTGCAATATCGCCCTGATGTTTGTTCCGGAAACAGGCACTGCTGAACGCGCGGCCAGCCAGCGTGCGGCGCAGGATGCGATGGCCGATAAAATGGGCGGGCAGGGGCCAGTGGTTAAGCTCTTCAGCTTTGTTGTCACAACCGTTCTTGACCCGCTTCTCTCCTTTTTCCGGAAAAACGGCATGCAGATCGGGATCATGATCCTTGCCTTTATCTTCCTTTTCAAGATTGGCGAGGCCTTCATGGGCAAGATGTCGATCGTTTTCTACAAGGAAGTCGGTTTCTCAAAATCCGATATTGCCCTCTATTCAAAGGGTCTTGGCTGGATTACCACCGTGACCTTTACGTTGATTGGGGGGTTCTTTGCGCTGCGCACAGGTGTTGTTCGGGCGCTGCTGATTTCCGGCATTGCCATGGCTGGCACCAACATCCTGTTCAGCGTTCTTGCCTGGGTCGGGCCGAATGAATTGCTGTTCGCCTTCGCCGTCATCGTGGATGATCTTGCCGCCGCCTTTGCTACGGTTGCTTTCGTCACTTTCATCTCGCTGCTGGTGGATCGCAACTACACCGCAACGCAATATGCGCTGCTTGCCTCAATCGGAACCTTGGGACGCACGCTGCTAGCCTCCTCGTCGGGGGCGCTAGTTGATGGGCTTGGTGGTGATTGGGGCCTGTTTTTCATCCTGACAGCGATCATGGTGATACCGTCATTGCTGCTGCTGTGGAAATTGCGCCACAGATTGCAGAATTTGGCGAAATAAACGGTTCGGCAAAGTAAAAGGCAGTGGAAATCAGTCTCACATCAGCCTGATTGCGGTAACGGGAGAGCCGGTGGCGTTGGCAAGGCGGGGTAGGGCGCCATCAATTCTCTCGCTTGTCACCGCATGATGATGGGCGTTGGGATGCAGCATCATCTGGCCAGACTGGCAAATGGCAACATGGCCCGGCCAGAATAACAGATCGCCGCGCTCAAGCGTGGAGGCATCGATGATTGTTCCCGCGGTTCTCGCCCAGCGTTCCTGATCACCGCTGTTACGCGGGCATGCAATTCCCGCGGCCTGCAATGAAAGCTGCACAAGCGCAGAACAATCAAGTCCGTCATGGCTGCGTCCGCCATAGTGATAGGCGACACCGGCAAAGGTTTCTGCGACGCCAACATAATCGTCGTCCGGCGATAATTGTGCGCAGGCACAAGCTGGCAGATAGCCAGATCCACCTGTGGGCAAGGCGATGGTGAGCCATTCACCCTGCTCGTCGGTAATCATGATCCTGGCACCAAGTGATAATTTCAGCAGACAGCGTGATTTTACATCGGGCGCCGCGCTGACAACCACCGCCGGGGCAATGATCAGCCGGTGTTCATGTCCTTTGTCAGTGTCTGAGGCTGGCGTCAGGGACAACGCCTTCACCCATCCCTCATAGCCATCTGTGGCCAACCGAACCCTGAGGTAACCATTATGCCGATCCAACACCTCTAGCGACTCACCAAAGAGACTTTCGGTTTCCAGCGCGGCCCCATCCTCAGGTTTGGCCAGCATCTCTGCCGACCCGGCTACGGGGGTCATTCTGGCGGTGATGCGTGTCTGCCACCATGCGGCGGCGTCAAAATTCGGGCAGGTCTTGTCCGTTTGGGTCGCATCACGATGGCCAACCACGCGGGCCTGTGGATAGCGTGCGGTCCAGTCACGCAGCAACAGCTCCAGACGATGCATCTGCGCTGTGGTGAAATTGGTGCGACCGATCAGACAGACGCCAAGGCTCACATCGTTCACGCCCCTGACATGAGCGCCTTGCCAGAATTCGGGACGGCCTGCCTCGCACCGGCCATCACGGCCAATGACGTAATGATAGCCAATGCCGTCCCAGCCAAAGCCGAGATGCATGTGCTGAATGTCGATGGCGCGCAGCTGCTCATCATCCGGCGTATCCGAGCAATGAACAACCAGCATTTTTATGGCGTCAGGGTGAAGTGGTTGCATCTGTTAACAAAAGTCGGCTGTGGATCAGATGTCCAGCGTATTCTCCTTTTCCCATGCGGAAAAATGCGAAACATAGGAGTTCCATTCCTGCATCTTCATTTTCAGATAGGCTGTGGAAAACTCGTCACCGAGCGCTGTTTTCAACCCCTTGTCGCGGTCGAAGGCGCGCAGCGCATCAAGCATGTTGAGCGGCAGTTTTGGTGCCCCGCGAACCTTGTGGCCTTCGGCATACATATCAATGTCATGGCGTTTTCCGGGATCAGCCTTGCTGCGCACGCCATCAAGGCCGGCGGCGATGATCACGGCCTGCAAGAGATAGGGGTTGGCGGCCCCATCGGGAAGTCGCAGCTCAAAGCGGCCGGGTCCGGGAACCCGCACCATATGTGTGCGGTTGTTGCCGGTCCAGGTCACCGTATTGGGTGCCCAGGTCGCACCCGACATGGTGCGCGGCGCATTGATGCGCTTATAGCTGTTCACTGTCGGGTTGGTGATCGCTGCCAGTGCGCTTGCATGTTTCATGATGCCGCCCAGAAAATGGCGCCCCTGTTCGGACAGGCCAAGCTCCATACTGTCATCTGCAAAGATGTTGGTTTTGCCATCCTTGTCCCAGACCGAGATATGCGCATGGCAGCCATTGCCGGTCAGCCCTTCAATTGGCTTTGGCATGAAGGTGGCACGGAACCCATGTTTTTCGGCAACCGATTTCGTCATGAATTTGAAAAAACTGTGCTTGTCGGCGGTGTTCAGCACATTATCAAACTCCCAGTTCATTTCGAACTGGCCATTGGCATCCTCATGGTCGTTCTGATAAGGGCCCCAGCCCAGCTCAAGCATGTAATCACAGATCTCTGCGATCACATCATAGCGGCGCATCACCGCCTGTTGGTCGTAGCAGGGTTTGGCGGCAATATCATATTCATCGGAAATCTGCTCGCCATCCGGGGTCAGCAGAAAAAACTCCGCCTCGATGCCGGTTTTAACATGCAGGCCATCCTTTGCGGCCTCAGCGATTATGCTGCTCAATACGTTACGCGGGGCCTGTGCTACGGGTGCGTCTTCCATCATGCAGTCGGCAGCAACCCAGGCCACCTCTGGTTTCCACGGCAGCTGGATCACCGAATTGGAATCCGGCACCGCGAGCATGTCGGGATGCGCAGGTGTCAGGTCAAGCCAGGTCGCAAAGCCGGCAAAGCCTGCGCCCTCAACCTGCATGTCGCCAATGGCCTGTGCTGGAACCAGCTTGGCGCGCTGGCCACCAAACAGGTCAGTGTAGGAAATCATGAAATATTTTACACCCTTGTCTTTGGCAAAATTTGCCAGATCAATGCTCATGGTAGCGTCCTTCCTTTTTATCTATGGAGTCTGTTTTATGTGTGGGGTCTGTTTTATCTGCGGAGTCTGCTTATCTGCGGAGTCTGGCCATGCAATATTATTCAGTTATCCCATCAGCCTAGAATCTATCGCGTCCTGGGATCCAGTCTGTTCCGGCCAAAGGGACGCCGGCCATTGCAGCTGCCTCGATGGTCAGGGCGCACAGATCCTCTGGTTCGAGGTTCAACACATGGTTTTTGCCGCAGGCCCGCGCGATTGTCTGTGCTTCAAGGCTCATCACCTTGAGATAGTTGCGCAATCGTCTGCCGCCGTCAATTGGATCAAAGCGAGCCATCAGGTTTGGGTCCTGTGTTGTGATGCCGGCGGGATCATTGCCCTCATGCCAGTCATCATAGGCACCGGCGGTCGTGCCAAGGGCATTATAGTCAGCCTCCCAGCGGGGGTCATTGTCGCCGAGTGCGATCATTGCCGCCGAGCCGATGGACACTGCATCGGCGCCAAGTGCCAATGCCTTGGCCACATCGGCGCCGGTGCGGATGCCGCCGGAGATCACCAGCTGCACCGTGCGATGCATTCCCAGATCCTGCAGCGCCTTGACAGCTGGCCGGATGCAGGCAAGCGTTGGCTGGCCGACATGTTCAATAAACACATCCTGCGTTGCTGCGGTGCCGCCCTGCATGCCGTCAACAACAACGACATCCGCCCCTGCCTT
>SHBD01000059.1 GCA_004212735.1 SAR116 cluster bacterium | reverse complement strand
CACGCATCTAGATCACCTCGGCCATCGGCCAGGTCGCCGGTACAGAGCACCACATCGACTTGTTCATCCTTTAGCACACGAAGCGCTGTCTCGAGTCGCCTATGCTCAGCGTGTACGTCACCGATGATCCCTATACGTTCCATATGCGTTAAAGGCAGCTTTGTTATTGTTGCCTTCATACGCTAGGGCAGCTGCGGTGAACTGTCTGTGAAGTTAGTTACTCATCTTGTGCGACAAATCCTTTCCAACTGTTCATGTACTCGACAAATACCGGGCTAAGGCCTTCAGATTGCAGATAATCGCGGCTGACCGGCGTCGAAATCGGCTCAAATTCAGGGTTTTCAAGCACCAAAGTCGGGTAGTCGTGATGCAAAATCGCTGCTCGTCCGATGGTTACAAAATCGACGTTAGCGGCCATCACATCAGCGCACTCTTGCGCGGTGCGAATTTTGCCCGCCACCGTCAACTTCACGTCACCGAGATTGAGTTGCGCAAAATGCGCTAGCAAGGATTGATGTTGGTGTGCCTCTTCCGCCGGCAGCTTGAAACTATCCCACAGCGAAATATCCAAAAAGTCGGCCAGATCTTGATCAATGAGCTGCTGGCAAGTGCTCAATGCTTCATCAAGCTGCATGCCAAACCTCTCTGGCGAGATCCGCACGCCCAGAAGAAAGCGTGGACCGCATTGGGCTCGCACACCTGAAGCGATTTCCAACAGTAAGCGTTGACGATTCGCCAGCGAACCTCCGTACTCGTCGGTTCTCTGATTCGTTTCAGCACTGAGGAACTGACACACGACATACCCATGGGCGCCGTGAATCTCCACACCATCGTATCCAGCACGCTGCGCACGCACCGCGGCGGCAACAAAGTCATCGCGCAACTGCTGCACCTCAGCCAGCGACATTGCGCGGGCGCCAGTTTCAGCATTCTGCGAGGGACAAACCGGACTTTCGCCAATGAGCGCTTCAGGCGAACGCATACCCGCGTGATGCAGCTGCGCCACAGCAAGACTGTCCTCAGCCTTGATCGCAGCGGCGAGCCTGATATGACCGTCAAGCTGGTCATCACTGAAAATGCCCAACTGCCCCGGAAACCCCTGCCCTATAGCCTGCACATGAGCCGCGCAGGTCATCGTCAAACCAAATTGGCCCTTGGCGCGTAGCGTGAGCCAATGAAATTCCTCGTCTGACAGGCGACCGTCTGCGTGACTCTGCGAATTGGTTAAGGGCGCCAACATGAATCGATTTTTCATTTGGTGGCCTGTTTTGAACAGCAATGGCTGATCGAGGCTAACCGGCATAGATTGTTCGACATTGCTCATCTGACTTCTCTCCATAGAAACGATTCCCCAGATCATGTAACGGTTTGTATCGGTGGCGCCTGCTAGGTGTTATTACCCTGAATCACCTGCCGTTTAACTTTCGCGAAGCAGTTCACAGATTGCCCGGTGCAGACAGTCGGACACACACGCCGAGTTCAACGGATATTCACGTGCAATTGATCGACATGGCGAGACGATTACGACGCCTGCATTTCTATAACGAGATTTTGCAGGTTGGCGACCGGACACAACGCGTAACGCGCGGAGATTGAACCATGCTGAAGCGACTCAAAACAAAAACTTTTTCTATTGAAAGTGAGCCGCTGCCGGCGCATGCCGACCCGTTGGAGTGGGAGGAAGCCGTCGAGGTCGAGCCCTCTACAGATGCGGGTGGCACGTCTTCTCGCGGCCGCCTCATCGGCTCACTTCAAGTTGTGCTAGTGCTGTTATTGATGGCCGCGGCCATCTATTACTCGCGTGCGCCGGCGACGCCGACGTCTGCCGGGGGAATGTCGTCGCCACTGGTTGTCGATGCCGCACCGTTGGCGAGTGTTACAGTGATCACACCTATCGCCGGTGTTCATCAGGTCACCGTGACCGCCAACGGGTCTGTCGGCGTTACCACCTATGTTGATCTCATACCCCAGGTGTCCGGCCGCATCTCGCAGCTTGCACCGTCACTCGCCGTTGGCGGTCGTTTTCGTGCCGGCGAAACCCTTGCCGTCGTCGAACAAGACGAATTTCTGCTCAAACTGCGACAAGCGGCGGCTGACGTCGAGGTGCAGCGAGCTAACCTGCAGCTGCAGCAAGCCAAAAGTGATGCCGCTGTGCAGAATTACGCGTTGATCAATCCGAATAGAAACGTACCGGCCTTGGTGGCTCTGGGTCCACAAATCGCGCAAGCACAGGCTCAGTTGCAGGCGGCAAAGTCTCGGGAAGACATCGCTAAACTGGAACTGCAGCGCACTCGTTTCACCCTACCTTTTGACGGCATGATCACGCGCTCTAGCGCGCAGCTTGGCCAACTTGTTAGTAACGGCAAGGCCTTCGGCCAGGCCTACGCCACAGATAGTGTGGAATTGGTCGCCCCCATCGCGCAGTCAGACTTAGCCCAGCTTGCACCGGTGGAGAACCTTCGCGTGCAAGTGTTCATCGCAGGCAACCAGTTCGAGGCGAGCATAGATCGCGTTGGCGCAGAACTTGATCCTCGCAGCCGCTTCGCCAAGGTCTACATCCCGCTCTCCCAGACGATGCTTAAAAATACCGACGGCGCTGACGATCTGCTCAAACCCGGTATGTTTGCTGACTTGGTTATTGAAGGTCCCGCGCACGCCAACAGTCTTCTTCTGCCTGAAGCGGCGCTACAGGGCAGCGGTGCAATCTGGGTTGTTCGGGGTGGGCGATTGCAAGACGTGCAACCCACCCTGCTGGGTCGAAACGCCGACGGCATTGTTGTCGCGGGCTTTGATATTGGCGAGGGCATCGTCATTGGCAGTATCGCAGGCGCGCAGGCTGGTACTCCGGTATCGATCAACACTCGCCAAGAGCGCCAAATCTAGCTCATGGCCATTCAGCGCACCGAAGAGATTCACGGCCAAGGCTCGGGCGGATCCACCAAGCCCGACCAAGCTAGCCTTACAAAAGACACTGGCATCATCGCCTACTTCACCAACAATTCGGTGGCCGCCAATCTGATCATGGGGCTGCTACTGATCGGCGGTTTGATTTCAGGCTTCGGTCTAAACGCACAAGTTTTTCCCACACTAAACCCGGGCATCATCACGGTGGTTGTACCCTATCCTGGAGCGACACCAAGCGAAGTCGAGGAATCTATCACCCGACGCGTCGAGGAGGCTGTCCTTGGTATTGAGGGTGTAGACGAGGTTCGCTCGTCAGCGTCTGAAAACGTTGGCACGGTAACCATCGAGCTCAAGGACTATGTCGACGACAAAGAAGTCAAAGACGATGTCGAAGCCGCCGTTGAACGCATTGCAGATTTTCCCCCAGAGAATGCCGAACAGCCTGAAATTGAGCGCGCCCAATCCGTCAGCGATGTCATGACCTTTGTGGTGACCTCCCAACGCGACGAACATACTCTTCGTCAAGCTGCTGAGACTCTCGCCGATACCCTGTTGACCCTGCCGAAGGTGACACTGGTGTCATTGATGGGCGCCAAGGATATGGAAATCTCCATCGAGGTCACCGAGCAGTCGCTGCGCGAATTCGATCTGTCCATCGATCAGGTCGCTCGAGCAATACGAGCCTCTTCTATCAATTTATCAGCCGGTGAACTGCGTACCCAGGCTGGCGACCTACTGCTGCGCACCAATCAAAAGCGTATGTTTGGCAAGGAATTCGGCGACATCGTGCTACGCGCTGAGCCAGACGGCAGCATCTTGCGCCTCAGGGACGTTGCCACCATCCGCGATGGCTTTGTTGACGAAAAAGTTATTCAAGAGTTCAACGGTCAGCAAAGCTTGTTGGTGAAGGTCGAAAAGTCCGAGGCCGAAGATGCCCTAGCAATTGCGTCGCAGCTCAAAGAATTTTTACGCAGCTATGAACCACCGCCGGGCACATCCGTCGAGATATGGGATGACCAGACAGACATATTGCAGCAACGCTTAAGCCTTCTCGTACGCAATGGTGTGCTGGGTTTTGCCATGGTGTTCCTGTTTTTGGTCATCATGCTGGATTTACGCCTAGCCACGTGGGTTGCCATGGGCGTGCCTATTTCCTTTCTCGGCGCCTTGCTCTTCTTTGCGCCCTTTGGCGTCAACATCAACATGATTTCGCTATTCGCTCTGATCATCGTGCTGGGGATTGTGGTGGACGATGCCGTCGTCGTGGGCGAAAACATCATTACCGAACAAGAAAAAGGCGGCCCGGGAGCCGCTTCCACGCTCAAGGGCGTGCGCGGTGTCTTCGGCCCGGTGACCATTGGCGTACTCACGACCATGGCAGCCTTTGCACCCCTACTCTTCGTTACCGGTACGTTTGGGCAAATACTTGGCTCGGTTCCCATCGTGGTGATCGTCGTGCTCTCCATGTCGCTGCTTGAGGTATTTTTCATTCTTCCAGCCCACTTGGCTCATGGCAGGGCATGGAGTACTGGACCTTTAAAGAGCTTTCAACAATCCGTTGGCAGCAAAGTGATGGCCTTCAGAGATCGAGTCTTTTTGCCCCAAGTCGCTCAGGCCGTGCAGCGCCGATACTTCACCCTGCTATGCGGTATTTGCTTGCTCGTCGTCGCTGGCGCCATGTTTGCCAGCGGCGCCGTACGCTTTATTTTCTTTCCCGATCTGGAATCCAACACGATTCGCGCGAGCCTCAACTTTCCAGTCGGCACGCCGTTTCGAACCACGGAAATTGCGGCAAATCGAATTATCGAAGCCGCCTATCAGGTTAACGAAGCCAATGACGGTACGGCCTTCAAAGCCATCAGTGCGACCATTGGTGGCACCAGTCGAGCGGGTAGCGGACCAGGTGGGGGCAGCGGTATGACAACAGCCAGCCATGTCTCGTCGATCATTATTACCCTGCAGGATGAACCCCCGCGAACCCTGTCTGCAGGGGCGTTGGAGCGACAGTGGCGGCAGGCCACCGGCGAGATCTCAGGGGTAGAAAGCCTGTCCTTCCGGTCAGACTACTTTGGCAGGGGCTCGGACGTCGAGTTTCGCTTGGCGCATCAAAATGATGAGACGCTTTATGCCGCTGTCGACGAACTCAAGGCGCGCTATGCGCAGTTGCCGGGTTTTTACGACATACAAGACACCTTCAACTTAGGTAAGCGTCAATTCGATATCGAGTTAACCCCAGCTGGCGAAGCTGCTGGTTTGCTGCCCAGTGATATTGCCAGTCAGCTAAGAAATAATTTCTTTGGTCAAGAAGTCCAGCGAATTCAACGCGGACGTAACGAACTCAAGGTGATGGTTAGATACCCTGAGAACCAGCGGCAAAGCACTCAGAATTTGGAGCGGGTACGTATACGCCTGCAGGATGGCACACAGACGCCGCTGTCCACTGTAGCGAGACTGAAGGAGTCACGGAGTTTCTCCAGCATCGAGCGCGTTGACGGTCTGAGAATTGTGAGCGTTACCAGTGAAGTGGATAACAGCATCGTCACCCCAACTCAGGCGAACGGCCAAGTGCTCAATCAGGTAATACCCGAGCTGCTGGCCAGATTTCCTGGCCTGCAGGCAGATCAAGCGGGCCAAGGCAGAGAGGAGTCAGATGATATGGCGTCTCTGGGTCGCATGATGGTCGTCGCAATGCTGACCATCTTCGTGCTGCTGGCATCGCAAACTCGAAGCTATTTACAGCCCTTGGTCGTCCTCGCTGGAGTACCCTTTGGTGCCGCAGGCGCGGTGATCGGACATTTCCTGTTGGGCTACAACATATCCTTCATCTCGATTTTTGGCATGGTGGCACTGAGCGGCGTTGTGGTGAATGACTCCCTTGTGCTGATGGATCAGTACAACCGCAACCGGGCAGCGGGAATGGCTATCCAAGCATCGATTATCGAAGCCTCCCAGCGTCGTTTTCGGGCGATCTTTTTAACCACCGCGACCACTGCACTAGGTCTAACGCCCATGCTGTTTGAGACCAGTACTCAGGCTCAATTCCTTATTCCAATGGCGGTCAGCCTAGCCACAGGCATTGTTTTTGCGAGCGTGATTATCCTATTTTTGATTCCTGCCCTCGTGGTGATCCTCGAAGACGTCAAACGCTTGGGTCGGCGCAGTGTCCCGGTACAGCTACAGACCGGTTGAGGCAGGCTTTGATAATATGCGCCGATGAAATACGCACTGGCCATTCATGGAGCGCCCTATTCCAGCCAAGCGGCTGAACACGCCCTCGAGTTCATCGAGGCGCTATTGCTCTGTGACCACAGCGTCGAGCGCATATTTTTCTTTCATGAAGGGG
>SHBD01000058.1 GCA_004212735.1 SAR116 cluster bacterium | reverse complement strand
GGATTGAACGGGCTGGCATCTGACCATTTGGTAAAGACGCGCTAATTGACGTAGGGGTTGTCCTTGAAAGGATCCTCGGCGTCGCCTGCTTCCTCCTCCGACATCACCCATTCCGCTTCGGGGTTCAAGGTGGCAGCCACAGCACTTGAGGCCTCGGGAATGGCGATGAAGGGACCCTGTGCGGCGCTCGGAACCGCGCGCCGCCGTGTCATGCGGATGATGACAAAGATGGCGGTGGCAATCTGTGTTGATGCCAGCAGCGGGAAAAAGCTGGCAACGCCCAGATATTCGAGCGACAACGCCGCCAAAGGAGAGCCAATAACGGCGCCGGCGCCACTCATCATCACCAACCCTGAGGCCACGGCGACCATTTGCGAGGGGGTTAGAAAATCATTTGCGTGGGCGATACATAGCGAATACATCGGAAATAGAAATCCGCCGAACACGAGCATGCAGACAAGAAGAAGGGCAAAATTGCCAATCCCGAGCTGCGAGGCTATTAGCAAGGTGCCAGCGGCCATTGCCGAAACGCCGAGGATGACAACACGCCTGTCAAACCGGTCTGACAACCGGCCCACTGGATATTGCAGCACCAGAGCGCCGATCACTGGTGCTGTCATGAAATAGCCGATCTCACTGGTGCTCATGCCAATTGACTTGCCATAGACCGCGCCCATGCCAAACACCATCGCGATGGACATGCCATTCAGCGCGAGGCCGATGACAGCAAGCGGCGATATCTGGAAGATCCGGCGCAGGCTGATGCGCTCAGGTGCTGAAAATTCAGGTGCTTTACCAACCGAGATCAAAATCGGCACCACCGCCAGCGAGACAAGAACAGACGCCAGCAGAAACAGCTCAAGCCCAGTCTCGCTGCCAAACGAGATCATCAGCTGGCCCCCGGCGATGCCTGCCATTGTCACGATCATGTATAAAGATAGCATCTGCCCACGAGTTTCGTTGGTCGATTGATCATTCAGCCAGCTTTCGCAGACGATATACATGCCGGCAAAGCTGAACCCTGTCAGAATCCGCATAATTGTCCAGACATAGGGATCAATGATCGCCGCATGCACCAGAACGGCAGCCGAGGCAATGGCCGACATTGCGCCAAACACGCGCACATGGCCAACATTGTTGAGGATGTGCGGAACGCCCAGAGACCCAAGAAAAAGCCCCAGATAATAGCCGGCCATGATCAGGCCTGTCGCCACATTGCTGAAGCCGGCATCGGACGAGCGAATGCCGAGCAGCACCATTTGCAGGCCATTGCCGGCCATGATCAGCAGTAGGCCGAAAAACAGGGTCCATGAGGCAGCGGCAGATCTCAGCATGGCCGATATCCAATTCCAAAAAACCCAAAAAAACGGTGCTCACAACTGTGGCGATAACCGGATTATTGGGTGTCCGATAAAATAGGAAATATTACGCTTCGATACGGCGGGCTAAAGCTTGCCGTCTGTCTTGCATTCAACAAAATTCAGTCGTTTTAAAGACAAAGTAAATTTTTCCAGATCACTGGCCGGTCGATGGCCCGTTGAAGGTGTGCTGCGGTGGATAAATCGCATCAAAAACAGCCATGATTTTTTCACGTTCGCCGTCCAGCATAGCGATCAGCTGGGGCTCGTCGGCGGCGTCATTGTTCTCGACAATGAACTGGACGACAGCAGTGGAAAAATCCCCGGTGTTCTGGCCAACTGCACCAATGCAGAGGCGCAAGCTGGCATAAACATTGTTGAACAGCTGGCTTGCGTGCTCCAGATCGGCAGCATGGGTCTGGCTGATGCGCTTTGCGCTTGCCAATGTTGAAATGATGCCGATTTGGCTCTGACCTGTGCCTGTAAAAAGGTCAGCATGGACAAGCCGCAGCCCCTGTAGCAGAAGATCGAGTTCTGCCGTGCCCCCCGGAAGCTTGCGCAGTTGCAGCGCCGGCGCGCTCCCATAGGCACCACGCAACCGCCGCCGCATATCAATAACGGCCTTGCCGACTGTCGGCAGGCCGATTGGTTGTTGCGTTGATCTGTGAATGGCTTTTGTGAGTGCTGTCACCGCTGATGATGCGCGCGCCGGATCGGTGATGATCCGCGCCTTGGCAAGCGCCAGCTTTTCCCAGACCCATGCGTCCTTCTCATAATAATCGGTGAACCGGTCAATGCTGACGGCGACGGCTCCCTTATCGCCGTCGGGTCGCAGCCGCATATCCACCTCATAAAGGCTGCCCTCGGCGGTTGGTCTGCTCAACCAGTTGACAAAGGTCTGCGTCAGACGGGCAAAATAGGCCGTGGCGCCTAGGGCGCGATCACCATTTGACTGGGTGGTTGCATCGGCCTGAAAAACGACAACCAGATCCAGATCAGAATGCGCCGTCAAGGCCTGGATGCCAAGCCGACCAAGCGCCAGAATGGTGCTTTCGCCGTCAATCCTGCCATGCCGGCGCTGCATGTCCTCAGCGGCCAATTGATGCACTGCGCGAACGACGATATCGGCGATCATGCTCAGTGCACGGCCAAGATCGGCTGGGTGCAGAACATGGCTGAGCGCCTGAACCTCGCATTGGAACCGCCATTCCCGTGCCCGCCGCTTTATCGCGTCAAGCGCCTCCTCAACCGACAGGTCGGCGATTGCGGTCTGCATCTGCCCGTCCAGAACATCGGCGCTGGGGAGTGGGTTGAAGAAATCGTCAAACAGGACAAGGTCAAACAGAGCTGGGGTGCGGCGCAGATAGGACGCCATCCGCGGTGAGAGAACCAGAACGTCACACAGCAGTTTCGTCAACTGCCGGTTATGGTCGAGCAACGAGAAAATCTGGACACTTGCTGGCAGAGCCTCGGTGAATTGAGCGAAGGCTGCGAATTGATCGTCTGGTGAGCTGCCGCCTGCCAAATGGGCAAGAATGGTTGGCATCAGCCTGTTCAGCAGCGAACGCGCCCGCTCCCCCCGCGTGGTGGCGATCCGGCCTGCCATCCAACCATCAAGGGTGGCACAGACATCACCCGGACGTTGGAATCCATGTGCAACAAGCCATTGCACAAGCTGTTCGGTGTCATCGAGCAGCATGCTGTCACCGTCTGCCTTGACGGAGATCGCGGTCTGTTCGACATCCTCTAGAAGTTTGTGCGTGGTGTTTGCACCGATCGCCTGCATCACATTTGTAAGCGCGGCAAGGAAGCTGTCATTGCTGTCATGGCCTAGGAACTGGACGAATTGCGTGAGCTCGGCCTCGCTGCGCGGCAATGAATGCGTCTGTGCATCGCTGAGCATCTGCAGCCGGTGTTCGACGCGGCGAATGGCGTGATAGAGGACTGCCAGATTGCGCGCCTGCTCCTGGCTGATCCACTCTTCATCAGCCAGCGCCTGAAGAGCCGGCAGGGTGCGGGGCCGGCGGATGGCGGGAATGCGGCCGCCCGCGACCAATTGCAGGACATGGGTAAAAAACTCGATCTGGCGAATGCCATTCTTGCCGGTTTTCAGGTTATAGCCATGCCAACCGGATGTCTGCACTGGCCGGCGCAACATCGACTTCATATCGTCCATCACCGTGTAATCCAGCGTTCGCCGCCAGATGAAAGGCTGAATGTCGCCAAGGAAGCTGGTGCCAAGTGCGAGATCGCCCGCGATCGGTCTGGCCCGGATGAAGGCCGCTCGCTCCCAGGTGCGGGCGATTGATTCGTAATAGCTGAGTGCCGCTCCAATCTGAATGCTGACAGCGGTTGCGCCCGGGTCTGGTCGTAGGCGCAGATCGACCCGCCAGCCAATGCCATCTCCCGTACTCTGAGAGAGCAGCCGCACAAGCGCGCGGGTCTGTTCAACATAGAATTGTTGGGCTGTATCGGCGGCAAACAACGGCGTGCTATCGGGATCATGAAGAATGATCAAATCAATATCGGAGGAGTAATTCAGTTCCGATGCGCCCAATTTGCCAAGCGCCAGAATGACCCAGCCGCACTGTTCCATCGTCTCAGCCTGTGGAGGGCATTTGCCCCGCCGCGCCGCCTGATCGAACAGGTAACGAACTGCGGCGCGAACTGCGGTCTCCGCGGCGCTGCTGAGCCATTCCATCTGTGTGGCGACATCAGCACTTGCGCCATTACTTGCGCCATGACTTGCGCCTGCACCCAAGTCAGACAGAGCCACGGCGAGCGCACTGCGTTGGCGAAGCCTGCGAAGGGCCCGCATCATGGTGGCGTCATCTCCGATCATTGGCGTTGCCGCCGTCAATTCATCACAGGCGGTGCTGATGATTGTGGCACCTTGTCCCCGCAGGATTGGTACAATGGTGTCCTGGTGCCGCCGCGCCAGCGTCTGAAGATGGTGCGAATGCACCAGCATGGCGGCAAGTGCGTTTGCTGAGATTTCGGTGTCGGCATCACCCGTAATGGTGTCTGCCCAGGAAACAAGATCGTCATAAACCGGTTGCTGATCAGCTGAGATGACGGGCAAACCCGGCCATAGCTGGGCAATTTCGGTATGAGTTGGATCGCGGGTCATCGCACGATCATAGCGCAGCATAGCATTCAAACAAACCAGATCATCCAGACAGGACGCGCCCCCCAGCCTTTAATCTGTCAAGGCCGCGCTGCATCCGCCATGCCAGCGCCAGCGCCGAAGCGGCAAGGCCAACCAGCAGGCCGGCCCAAACACCGACCGGTCCAAATTCAAAGGTAAAGCCCATCAAAATTCCGCCGCCAACGCCAAAAAGCCAGAAACTGCTGATGGCGAGCAAGGCTGGGATTCGGGTGTCATTCAGCCCCCGCAAAACCGAATTAGCGATGCCCTGCAACCCGTCGGGGATCTGAAACAGGGCGGCGATCAACACCATTGGAAGGGCCAGCGCCACAACCTCGTCGAGCAGGGGATCATCAGGATTGAGATAAATGTCAACAAGCGCCTCCGGCCAGATCAGCAGAACCGCCATTGTGACTGAGGTCACGAGGATGCCAACCAGCATCACCGAATGCGCGCTCCGTCCCAGATTCTGCCTGTCCTGTCTGCCGGCATAATGGGCGACACGGATGGTGCCGGCCTGACCCAGTGCAATGGGCACCATAAAAGCCACAGCGGCAATCTGGTTGGCAATTGCGCTTGCAGCGAGGCCCGCAGTGCCAAACAGGCCGATGAGCAGACCGATGGCAATGAACATGCCGCTTTCGGCAACAATGGTCAGGCCGATGGGAAAGCCCAATGTCGTGATCCGGCGGGTGATCTGCCAATCCATGACCCAGAGCCGCTGAAATGGTTTTGATGATTTATAGGGCTCGGTGGTGGCGATATAGATCATCAGGCCGATGCTGACCAGCAGCCAGGTTAAGGTGGTGGCCAGAGCGATGCCAGCCAGCCCCATTGCCGGCACCGGACCTATGCCATGAATGAACGCATAATTGCCGATGATGTTGAAAGCAAGTCCCAGCAGGGTGGCGATGACCTGGGGCAGTGGGTGCTGATGCGCCACGATATATTGGCGCAGCACAAAAAAGATGAAATTGAACGGCAAACCGACTGCCGACCAGATCAGATAATCTGTCGCCATATGTGACAGCTCTGGGTCCTGTCCCAGCCAGACAAGAATTTTCGGGCCAGCAATCACCAGCGGCGCAAACAGAATGCCGATGGCAACGCCGATCACCAATCCCTGCCGCAGGGCGCGCCGGATCTGGCGGTCATCCCGTGCGCCCAGCGCCTGGGCGATCAGGGCACCGACTGGTAATGTCATGCCAAGCGCAAAGAAATAAACCGGCTGGTAATAGCGCTGCCCAAGCGAGCCTGCCGCCAGATTGATGCTGTCGATCCAACCCATGGCGATGATGTCCGCCGTCGTGATGCCGATCACCGACAGCGCGCCAATGACAATTGGCATTGCCAGCCTGATGTTCTGCCAATGATGATAGGCCCACCCCCGCATTAGTGGAGGCCTCTCGCCCTTTTCACCCGTAGTTTCTGGTGCTGTCGTCATTTTGGGTTTCGGGCCTCGGGATTGCGGCGGGATTGCGGCGTGTAGGGTGATATGAGAGGAAATGTGAAATTTTAAAAGCAATGTATTTTGCCGTTGGGATGACGTTGCCAGTCGGTGCCCTGATCGCTCAGGCGCTGGGCGCACGAGATGATCGCCAGATCCGGCGCGCCCTGCGGCAGGGATTGGTGATCGGCGTTGCCATCGGCATTCTATTTGCGCCGCTGGTGATTGCTGGCCCGATAATTCTTGTCTGGCTGGGACAGGACCCGGAGCTGTCACATATGGCGACAGATTATCTGACCTGGTCGGCAGTCGGTTTGCCGTTCAATTTCATCTTTTTT
>SHBD01000057.1 GCA_004212735.1 SAR116 cluster bacterium | reverse complement strand
AGGCGGCATAGCCGTGGTTGCTCACCCGCTCAAGTATAAAATGACCCTCACTAAGCTGCGCAGCTTACTTACGACGTTCGTTGAGGTCGGTGGGCAGGGGATGGAGGTGATCACCGGTCATCAGGAGTCCAATCAAACCAGAACCTTGGCAGATTTGGCTCAGCGCTTCGAGTTAGCCGCCTCTGCCGGTTCGGACTTCCATCGGCCCGGCCAGCCCTGGGCAGAGCTTGGTCGCGCAAGCGCGTTGCCTGAACAGTGCACGCCTATTTGGCAGCTATGGTCCTAGGTTCGAGCCAGCGCGGCGACAGCCCGGCTGACTTCGATGTGGTCATCGTTGGCGCTGGTGCTAGCGGCTTAATGTGCGCGATTCACGCAGGGCGTCGCGGTCTGAAGGTACTGGTGCTAGAAAAAGGGCCTAAGCCGGGTTTGAAAATATTGGTGTCCGGCGGTGGGCGCTGCAATTTCACGAATTTGTGGGCAGACCCTGAGGACCATTACCTATCGGCAAACCAGCACTTTTGTATTTCCGCCATGCGGCGCTATCCGGTAGCCGAATTCATCGACATGGTAAATGCCCATGGCATTGCCTATCACGAGAAAAAACTGGGCCAACTTTTTTGTGACCACAGCGCTCAAGACATTGTCGATATGTTGTTGGACGAGGCTGCAAAAGCTGGCGTGCAGATCCGGCTCAAAAGCGAAGTCTGCAAGGTGATACCTGACGCCTCTGGCTTTCGAGTCAACGTCACAAAGAGCACGGGGAAAACGGCCATAGACACCTACGCTCTTGATGCTCCGCGAGTCGTGCTTGCCAGTGGGGGGCTGTCTTTACCCAAAATCGCCTCAGATCTTGCCTATCGAACCGCGAGGGAATTGGGTGTGAGCGTCGTCGCCCCCAGCCCCGCTTTGGTGCCGCTGACATGGAATAATGCCGACAAAGCAGAATTCGCCGAGCTTAGCGGCGTCGCCGTGGACTGCGAAATTAGTAGCAGCGGACAGTCCTTTCGCGAAAATCTGCTGTTCACACACCGAGGCTTGAGCGGGCCTGCCATTCTTCAGGCGTCTTCGTATTGGCGCCCCGGAGAGGATGTAAACATCAATCTTCTGCCTGAACACGATGTCCTCGCCTGGCTCCATCAAATGCGGCAGGACCGCGGCAAAATCTTGCTTTCTAACGCGCTGAAAGGACTCCTACCCAATCGTCTTGTCGAGGCCGTGATCGACCGTTGGTTTGACGATCAAACCCTCGGCGACATGAGCGCAGCACAGTGCGAGCAGGTTGCTGGGCAATTACAGGCGTGGCGTTTTCGCCCCGGAGGCACAGAGGGCTATCGTACCGCCGAGGTCACACTGGGTGGTTTGGCGACTACTGAGTTTTCTTCGAAATCCTTTGAGGCTAAGAATTACCCAGGGCTGTATGCCATTGGCGAAGCACTGGATGTAACCGGCTGGCTCGGCGGCTACAACTTTCAGTGGGCCTGGGCAAGCGGCTACTGCTGTGCAAAGCAGCTGTAGAGACGGAAGTTAGCCGTCAGTAGAGAAAATGCGACCACCGATCAGGGGATTGGCTTCGTGATGGATGCTCTAGGGTTAATTTTGCTCACCGCAATCGACCAAGGGTTCCGCCGTAATGAATTTGACCGTATTAAAATGTTCTCAAACACTGTTGCTCACCGTGCTTTGCGTTGTGTGCTTAGGGTATGCCGCATCAGTTCGCGCCGATCAAGGCATCTATATTCATCCACAAGGCGGAATAGTCGATTACACGAACGGCTCAGGCTATGAGACAGATGAACTTTATGGTCTCGGCGTAGGCTATCGTTTCTCTGGACCCTTGGCTCTTGAAGCCGATTATCTGACCGGTGACACCCGCCTGAAGTCAGCTCCGTCAAATGGTTTTGATGTCGACCTATGGAGCATTCGAGCTCTCTACTACTTCGGTGAGTCAGACACCTTTCGTCCTTTCGCCACCATCGGCGTTGGAGAGCAGGATATCGACTTACCTGGACAAGGAGCCCAAGGCCAGACCAACGCTGGACTCGGACTACGATGGAAACTCTTACAGAATCTAGATTTACGTACGGCGATCAACTTCTTCGACGGAGAAAATACCGAAGGTTTGATGCGTACAGTAAACCTTGGCCTGCAGTATCGATTCGGCAAGAGCCCGAAGTCAGCAGATATGCCTCCTGCAGATACAGATGCGGATGGCGTTATTGATTCTCAAGATCTTTGCCTAGGTAGTCCAAAGGGCGCCGTCGTCGATGTTCGTGGGTGCCAGGTTCGATTGGACGAAGACAACGATGGCATCGAGGATGCCTTCGATCAGTGCTTAGGAACCACTGACCGCACTCGCTCGATTGACAGCCAAGGTTGCTATATCCAACAGATGGTGACGATGGTTGAAGATATGGAGGTTATTTTCTACTTCGACTTTGATTCTTATGCGACCAAGCCGCTGCATCAGACCAAGGCTCGTCAGATTGCGACGTTTTTGCAGGGTGGGGAAAATCACAGCATTGAATTGGTGGGCCATACAGACAGCCGTGGAAGTAGCGCTTACAACCAAAAGCTGTCTTTGAATCGTGCTGAAGCTGTCAAGATGATCCTTTTGCGCGAGACAACAGTTCCCGCCGATCGTATCTCGACATCAAATCTGGGAGAGAGTGATCCTGCCGTAGCCAATGATTCAGGGCTTTCTCGCAGCAAAAACCGTCGCGTTACAGCAACCGTGCGAACAACTCGACAGGTGCTTCGTTAGACGTAATGTTGCTCCTCCTCACACCCTACCCAGCCGGGTAGGGTGACTCTCTGCCAGCGCTAACCAACGATTCTATTTTTGGCTAATTGCTGACGACTTTCCGACCTTTGTAAATGCCCCTAGCGAGGGTAAGCTCTCTCCGTGACGCGCGCTCTATAAGAGCGTCGCGCTTGAACACCTTGGGATTGCTTGTCTGAGCACGGCGTTGATGCGCCTAGAGCGCTCAATGGGAAAGACGCGGCGTCGACAGGTACTTGAATCACTTACTTCGAATAAGGGGAAATTTCCTTGAGCAATAGACAAAAGTTTTACATCAACGGCCAGTGGGTTGAGCCTTCGACGAGCGATACCCTGGATGTGATTAACCCCGCCACAGAGCAGCCTATCGAAGCTGTGGCCATGGGCGGCGTTGCCGACGTCGACGAGGCCGTCGCTGCGGCGAAAGCCGCTTTCGAGACGTTTTCACAAACCACCAAGGAAGAGCGTATCGCGCTGCTTGAGGCCGTTATTGCCAAGTACGCTGAAAAAATGCCTGAGATCGCTGGTGTCATCAGTGAAGAAATGGGCGCGCCCTCTAATCTCGCCGCTAAGGCGCAGGCGCCCACGGGTATTGGTCACCTAATGACTGCTGTCAATGTTCTCAAGGAGTTCGACTTCGAAGAGGATATTGGCACCACGCGCGTGATCAAGGAGCCTGCGGGTGTTTGCGGGTTCATCACCCCCTGGAACTGGCCGATCAATCAGATCGCCTGCAAGGTGGCACCTGCGCTTGCAGCTGGGTGCACCATGGTGCTCAAGCCCTCTGAGGTTGCGCCGTTCAACGCAATTTTGTTTGCCGAAGTACTCGACGAAGCTGGCGTGCCTGCCGGGGTATTCAACCTAGTGAATGGCGATGGGCCCACGGTTGGTGCGGCGCTTTCTTCACACCCAGATGTCGACATGATGTCGTTTACAGGGTCGACCCGCGCTGGTGTTGAAGTTGCCAAAGCGGCGGCGCCAACGGTCAAGCGAGTGGCTCAGGAGCTTGGCGGTAAATCAGCCAACATCATTCTCGATGATGCGGATTTCGCTAAAGCGATTTCTCGCGATGTTTTCGGCTTGGTGACAAATTCTGGTCAGAGCTGTAATGCACCCACACGTATGTTGGTACCCAATGCGCGCATGGACGAAGCAGCCGCTGTAGCCAAGGCAGCAGCCGAGCAAGTGAAGGTAGGCGATCCTACCGCGGAAGGTACTACCATTGGCCCGGTCGTATCCGAGGTGCAGTTCAACAAGATCCAAGACCTGATCCAAAAAGGTATCGATGAAGGCGCCAAGCTTGAAACCGGAGGCACCGGCCGTCCTGAGGGGCTCAACGCAGGCTACTACGTGAAGCCTACGGTATTCAGTCATGTGACTAATGATATGACCATTGCCCAAGAGGAGATTTTCGGTCCTGTGCTGGCGATGATTGGCTATGAAGATGATGACGATGCTGTACGCATCGCCAACGATACGGTTTACGGGCTTAGCGGGTACATCTCCTCAGAGGACCCAGAACGCGCGGTGAAGATCGCTCGGCTGATTCGCACGGGTAATGTTCACGTGAACGGCGCACCACCGGATCAGAGCGCGCCTTTTGGCGGCTACAAGCAGTCGGGCAACGGCCGTGAGTGGGGTCGCTTTGGTTTTGAGGAATTCCTCGAAACGAAGGCCATTTTGGGCCACAACCCGAAAAGCTAATACATGTAAATCTACATGAATAAAGAGGGCTAAGGCCCTCTTTTTTATGCATAAAATAGAGTAATCATGGCATTTTTGGACGGCATAAAGGTCATCAGCCTTGAGCAGGCGGTGGCAGCACCGGCCTGCAGCATGCGACTGGTGCAAGCCGGCGCTGAGGTCATCAAAATTGAACGACCCGAAGGCGATTTTGCTCGGGGCTATGACACCGCCGTTGCGGGCAAGAGTAGCTACTTTGTGTGGCTTAACGCCGGAAAAAAATCCGTGGTGCTTGATTTGCAACAGGACGAGCAAGTCGAAATTCTGCGCCAGTTGATCTCTCAAAGCGATGTCTTCATACAAAATCTGAAGCCCGGTGCGCTCGCCAAACTGGGTGTCGAACTTGATACCTTGCATCAGCAGCACTCAAAGCTCATTTCCATGTCGATATCAGGGTTCGCCGTCGATGGCCCGGGGCACTCGCGCAAAGCCTATGACCTGCTGATGCAGGCAGAATCTGGACTCAGCTCGATTACCGGGAGCCCTCATGCGGCGGGTCGCGTGGGCGTTTCGCTGGTCGATATTGCCACGGGTCAATTTGCCTACGAGGCGATCCTTGGAGCGTTGATTCAAAGGGGCCAAAGCGGGCAGGGCGCCAAGCTGAACGTTTCTCTATTCGACGCTGTGGCGCATTGGTTAGCGGTACCCTACCTGCTTGATCGATACGGCGCCGCAGCTCCCCAGAGGGTAGGTCTTGCGCACCCGGGTATTTGTCCCTACGGGGTTTTTACTGCCCAGTGCGGTCAAGACTTTGTGTTATCCATCCAAAACGAGCGTGAGTGGCAGCGGCTTTGCGAAGTGGGCATTGCGCGCACGGATTTACTTGCCGATGCGCGGTGTGTCGACAACCCAACTCGGGTCGATCACCGTGATTTCGTCGACAGCGCTGTTCGCGAAGCGGTTGCAGAGCTCAGCTATACCGAGGTTCAGGCCCGCTTTGCTAAGGCAGACCTAGCATTTGCACCGGTAAATGCTATTGGCAAACTGAAAACACACCCCGACTTTCATACCGTTGAAGTGGCCGTGGGGGAGACGACTGTCGAACTACCGCGAGTACCCGGTGCGCCTTGGCTGTCAGAAAACGCTAATCGCGTGCCAGAGCTCGGTGCGCATACGCATGAAGTGCTCGCGCGAGTGATCAAGTCCTGACTTGATGGGGCGCTGGGTATTGCCGCACACTCAAGCCAATCGCGTTTCGCGTCGCCGCACGAGAGGTATTGAGTCATGGCTTACGACAACGACAACATTTTCGCCAAAATTCTTCGCGGTGAGGCCCCGGCCTTTAAGGTATACGAGGACGATTTTTCGCTGGCCTTTATGGACGTGATGCCTCAAGTAGCAGGCCACACCCTGGTGATCCCCAAGGATCCTACTGAGGATATTTTTAATGCAGACCCAATCATCCTCGGCCATACCATGGCGACGGTGCAAAAGGTTGGCGTGGCGGTCAAACGCGCCTTCGATGTGCCTGGCGTGATGCTGGCCCAGCTCAATGGGAAGGCCGCCGGGCAAACTGTTTTTCACCTGCATTTTCACATTTTGCCTCGCGCTGGTGGCGTGGATTTGCAGATGCATGCTGGCGCCATGGCGGACTTTGCAGAGCTTGAAGCGCATGCCCAGCGGATAAAAGCCGCGCTGGATGACTGATATCGCCGGTTTCTGTGGTGTCCTTTTGGGGAGGCAACATGACGAATGACAGTGCTCAGCTAAATGAACTAGAGAAAATGCTGTTGGATGATAAGGCCGAGTGGGCCGAGTCGCTCGACGCCATCGTTGAGCAATACGGCGCCGCTGGTGCGCGCGAAATTTTACGCAGCCTGCAAAATCATGTGCTCGGCCTTAACATTGCGCTAGACGAGGCCACCCTCAACACTCCCTATCGAAACACGATATCCCTAGACGCCCAGCCCGCGTACCCCGGCGACATCGCGCTCGAAGAGAGACTTGAAAAAGTGCTGCGCTGGAACGCTATCGCGATGGTGTTGCGAGCCCAAGACAAAGGCATTGGGGTTGGTGGTCATATCGCCACCT
>SHBD01000056.1 GCA_004212735.1 SAR116 cluster bacterium | reverse complement strand
GGACCAGGCGCTGAAAACGCCTTTGGCGGGGTGGCCCAGGCGTACTCAGAGTCAGTGCCGCTGCTGGTTATTCCAGCGGGCTATCCGCGACGCTTGGCCCATTACTATCCCAACTTCAACTCCACCCTGAACATGCAGCACATCACCAAGTGGGCGGAACCGATTACGATGGGACGTGCGGTGCCTGAAATTATGCGACGCGCTTTTTTTCAGCTGCGCAACGGTCGCCCTGGTCCGGTCATGATTGAAGTGCCTTTGGATGTCATGGGCGAGGACGTGCCGGATGATTGGGAGTACGTTCCCGCGTTTAGCGCCAAAACCGGGCCTGCGCCAGACGACATTGCGACCGCAGCAGAGGTACTCGCCAAAGCGGAACGCCCCGTCATATATGCCGGACAAGGGGTGCACTACGCCAAAGCGTGGGATGAACTTAAGCACTTGGCAGAAACCTGGAATATTCCAGTCACTACCAGCATTGAGGGCAAAAGCGCCTTCCCCGAAGATCACCCACTTTCGCTGGGCAGCGGCGGCCGCGCCAATCCCAGACCGGTGAAACAGTATTTGGCTGAGGCGGATGTGATCTTTGGCATCGGCTGCTCTTTCGCGTTAACCGCGTTTGGCGTACCAATGCCGAAGAACAAGACCATCATCCATGCGACGCTCGATCCCATGGACTTAAACAAAGATGTACCTGCTCAATATGGCTTGATCGGCGATGCCAAACTGACCTTAAACGCCATGCTGGCGGCTATGGCCAACCACGATGCCAGCCCCGCAGCAGCACGGGCGGACGAGCCGACAAAAATAGCCAACGTGCGCGAGGCATGGATGAGCGAATGGCTGCCTAAACTGACCAATAACGAAGCGCCGATTAATCCTTACCGCGTGATTTACGAACTGAATCGCATGGTAGATAAGGACAAAGTGGTCATCACGCACGACGCCGGCAGTCCCCGCGACCAAACCACACCGTTTTGGCAATCCACTAGCCCGCTGTCTTATATCGGCTGGGGTAAGACCACGCAATTAGGCTACGGTTTAGGATTGGCAATGGGCGCAAAATTGGCAGAGCCAGACAAGCTGTGTATTAACGTCTGGGGCGATGCGGCCATCGGCTTTACCGGCATGGACTTTGAAACCGCTGCGCGGGAAAACATTCCGATTCTGTCGATTCTCTTCAACAACTTCTCGATGGCGATCGAAATTCCGATCATGCAGGTTTCCACTGAGAAGTACCGGTCCACCGATATTTCCGGAAACTATGCCGACATGGCCAAAGCGTTTGGCGGCTATGGCGAGCGCGTTACCGATCCTAACGAAATTGTTGCGGCATTGGAGCGCGGCATTCAGGCTACCCGTGATGGCACACCTGCTCTGCTGGAATTCATCACCGACAAGGAAATCACTATTTCGAACGAATAACGCTAACCTGACTCTAACCTATAATTTGAGCTGCGGGATCGCCCGCACGCCACATTTAATCGCGCCACTCTGGCGCAATTAAAGACCAGAAAAGACGAGGAAAATTATGCAAGCAAAAGCTGTCACCCTATGCCAACGCCCTGTGGGCATGCCAAAAAAAGAAGATTTCGAAGTCATAGATATTGACGTGCCCGCCCCAGCGGACGGTGAAATACAGATCCAAAACGTCTGCATGTCCGTCGATCCCTATATGCGCGGTCGCATGATCGAGCGCAAGTCTTACGTTCCGCCTTTTCAAATTGGCGAAGTGCTGACCGGCGGTGCCATTGGCAAAGTTACCAAATCTGGTCACCCAGATTACAAAGAAGGCGACTATGTATCGCATAGCTGGGGTTGGCGTGAAGCCGTCACCACATCGGTCGAAGGCGTTCAACGTCTTGGCGAAATCGTGGCGCCGCCTTCGGCCTACATCGGCACCATTGGCATGCCTGGCATGACCGCATATGTGGGCTTATTAGAGGTTGGCGCTTTACAAGACGGCGAGACCGTCTTTGTATCCGGTGCTGCTGGCGCTGTCGGCACAATTGTTGGGCAAATTGCAAAATTGAAGGGTTGTCGCGTTATCGGTAGCGCGGGCTCTGCGGAAAAGGTCGCCTTGTTGCAAGATGAGTTGGGTTTCGACCACGCGTTTAACTACAACGATGGTCACATTCTGAATCACCTGCGGGAAGCGGCTCCGGATGGTCTGGACGTTTATTTCGACAACGTCGGTGCAGAACATCTGCAAGCCGCGCTGATGTGCATGCGTCCGTTTGGTCGCATCCCTCTATGTGGCGCCATTGCGACCTACAACGATACTGAACCACGCCCGGGCCCAAATAATCTGTCTATGGCGATTGGCCTAGGTTTAACACTGCGCGGCTTTATCGTGACTCACTTCAATCATCTGGCGGACCAGTTCCGCAACGACATGGAAGGCTGGGTAACAAGCGGGCAAATCACCTCGAAAGAGACCGTGTTCGAGGGCATTGATCAGGCCGCTGATGCCTTTATTGGTTTGTTTACGGGCGCTAACGTCGGCAAAGCCATCGTTAACCTTTAAGCTTAAATTTGCTTGGGTTTTGCTGATTTGACCTTCTCGAAGAAGACCGCCGACAAAACAAAAAACGGGGCCATCGGCCCCGTTTTTTGTCAGCTATCGAAACATTTAGGTCTGGCGCTTAATCCGCGTTCCGCGCAGATCTGCCCGTCTTCCCCGTAAGGCTTGTTCTGTACGCTACGCCCGCGTTGCGATGTAATTCCAGACCTGATCTGCGCCCAACCCGGCCAGGCTAGCCCCTAGCTTGGTCTGCCAGTAAAACTCGTTCCCCCAATCATCACGCCAGGACCAAAGACGCCGAGTAAAGTGGTGCAAACGATGTTCATAAGTGAAGCCCATCGCGCCATGCACTTGATGGACCTGCTCCGCGACGATGCCTACCGCCTCGCCTACCCGCGCCTTTGCGGCAGCGACTTCTTCAACAAAACGATCGCTACCCAACGCGTCCACGCCTGCATCGGCAGCGCGCTGTGCCGCGGCAACCTCTGCAGCAACTACCGCCAAGCTATGCTGAATGGCCTGAAATTTGCTGATTGAACGACCAAATTGCGATCGTTCCTGGGCAAACTGCAGTCCTAAATCCAGCGCAGTCTGCAGACCACCGGCCATTAGATTAACCCGCGCTAATGCCATTTGCGCATAAGGAGAATCAGTCACCTGCAACATCTCGCCAGACTCCGCCGCAGTTAAGCTGTCCACAGGCTCGCCGGCAATGTTTTGTCCCGTCGCGATTTCCGCCGGCAGCTGCAACAGCGCGATACCGTGGCTGTCCGGGGAGACTGCCAAAACTTGCGTCGCCCGCCTTCCCCAGGGCACTTGTACCGCGCCAGTAGCGCTCGCGATGCCGATACTGTCCAGTGCGGATGCGGTTTTGCCAGCCTGGGTCAGCCAGACATTGGCCAGCAGCACTTCTGCCATAGGTAAAGGCACCGCATAGCGGCCACAGACCTTTAGAAAAGCGAATAAGTCAGCGGCGTCGGTGCCGGACGCATCGGTGCCCAGTAAGTGAAAGCCATTCTCCGCCACCTGCTGCCACAACGCATGAGCAAACTCGCCCTGCTCCGCTGCATCCCAGAGCGCTTTATCGCAATGGTCAGAAAAGATCTTTACCGCGGTATCCAGAATCAGTTGACGCGTATCCATAATTTGCCCCGTGCTCGTCTTCGTGTGATTAACGTAAACCCAGGCCGCGAGCGATGACGCCGCGCAGAATTTCTCGAGTGCCACCGCGCAGCGTAAAAGACGGTGACAACATGAGCGTTTCTGAGAATGTTTCGCGAAACAATTTGTGCCGAGCCGGGTCATTGGCGCACAAGTCCGGCACCACCAAACGGGCTATCTCCGGCAAAACTTTTTCGAAATTATTGCCTAACTCTTTGACTAAGGCAGCTTCGACGACCACGTCCTTGCCCTGCTCTAACATTCCCGCCACAGACAAAGACATGCGCCGCAGCGTCATAAAATGCGCCGCGATGCGGCCAATTGCCGCCGCCTGGTGCGGGCTAGGGTTGTCGCCACAAATACGCACCAACTCAACAAACACTCGAAACGCTGACAAAAACCGTTCTGGGCCACTGCGTTCATATGCCAGTTCAGAAGTCACCTGCTGCCAGCCATTGCCAGGCTCGCCAACAATGCGATCCTTGGGCACCAAAACATCTTCGAACACCACTTCGTTAAAATCTTCGCCACCCGCCATATTGCGGATCGGCCGCACTTTAACGCCGTCATTGCGCAGGTCGACAATGATCTGAGATAAGCCGGCATGACGGTTTTCGCTGGGTGCCTCGGTTCGTACCAGGCAAATAATGTAGTGGTTGCGATGCGCGTCTGTTGTCCAGATCTTAGTGCCATTGATACGATAGGCGTCGCCTTCGGCAACAGCTGTGGTGCGCACCGAGGCCAGATCGGAACCGGTATCCGGCTCGCTCATACCAATAGAAAAATAACTTTCGCCGCGGGTAATCCCTGGCAGATATTTCTCGCGTTGCGCCTCGCTGCCAAAGCGCAGCAACAAAGGCCCACTCTGACGGTCGGCGATCCAATGCGCACTGACTGGCGCACCGGCGGCGAGCAATTCTTCGGTCACAACCAGCCGTTCGAAATTAGACTGATCGCTGCCGCCGTAGACAGCCGGCCAGGTCATACCGATCCAGCCTTGCTGACCCAGCTTTTGCGAAAACTCAGCGTCATGGCCGGTTACAAAATCGGAATTGGGTCGAGGCATGTGGTCGCGATGAGCCGCGACAAATTCACGGACTTGCTCGCGCAGAGCCTCGCTTTCCGGGCTCAAGGAAACTCGGTCGAATTGCAACATGATGACGCCCTTACCCCTAGTTGTTATTCAGCCCGATACCCTACTGCCGAGATTCGGCAGATGCAACGCAGCGACAGCCGCAGATTTAGGACAATTTTTAGACACTTTTATTCGCGGGGCGGGAATCGTGCCTAATGCGACAAGCTATGGCACCATAGCGACATGCTCAGTGAAGAAGACCTGCATCACGCCTTTGCTCCCGTATTTGCGGACCTGCGCGAGCGCGCCACGGTGGCCGAGCGCTTCATCGACCGCAACCTCTATCAAGTGTATGTCGCCACGCTTTGGTCCAATGTGGTGTTGTCGCCAGACGAAGTCGGCATCACCGAAGATGACCTGGAAACGCTGCACAATGTGCTCGTGGTCGAGCTAAAGGATGTACTGGGTGCAGACGCGTCACTCACCACGGTGTTTGAGTTCATCAACAGCAAACCCGGCGAAGCCACCATGCGCGAAGCCCGCCTGAATCAAACCCACAAAGACCTGCTGCAATACTTTTCCAGCATGATTCTTGATCCCGACGGCCATAAGAAGTGGATGGACGAACTGCGGGAAAAACTCTGAGTGCGGCTCGCTAATTGATCGACCGATTAATTCGCCCGTTTCATCAATCACAAACTAAGCACCAACTCCGGTAACTAAAATCCGGCGTTGCTTAACGTTGTGACGATGCTCCCATAAGAAAATGCCCTGCCAGGTGCCCAGCGCCAATCGCGAATCAACAACCGGAACGGATAGCGATACAGTGGTTAGCGCGCTTTTAATATGGGCGGGCATATCGTCTGGGCCTTCCTCTGTATGGGTATAAAGCGGATCCAGCTCTGGCACGAGGCGCGCTAACCAGTTCTGCAAGTCGTGGGTTACAGCTGGATCGGCATTTTCCTGAATAAGCAAACTCGCTGACGTGTGCTGAATAAACACCGTCATAAGCCCGGTGATGATGCCCATCTCCTGCACAACGGCGGCAACCTTGCCGGTGACGTTGTATAAACCTTGCCCATTGACCGTGACGGGCAGCGCGACCGTTGCAATTTGATTGATCAGAGTCGACATGACGGACCTTTGCGGTATCGAAGGTCACAACGAGACCAGCAGTCGTGACCAAGGTTAGTTAATGAACCAAAGGCTCAGCTGGGGGATGTAAGTGATCAGCACCAACGCCACAAGCATAATCAACATAAAGGGCAGTGTGGCGGAATACAAATCTAGGAGCGGTTTTTTCAGGCGATAGCTAGAAATAAACAGGTTCATGCCCACCGGCGGCGTGAAGTAACCAATTTCCATATTGGCGAGAAAGATAATCCCCAGATGCACCGGATGGATGCCATAGCTGACGGCGACTGGCAGCAGAAGCGGCACCATGATGACGATCGCAGAGAAGATGTCTAACAACGCCCCCATTGCCAGCAAGACAATGTTAAGCAGCAACAAAAATGTCCATACGTTGGAGATATGGGTTTGCAAGAAAAGCATCAAACTTTGCGGCACTTCCGCGTCGACCAGGTAATTGGTGAATGCAAGCGCGGAGCCTAAAATCATCAGAATGCCACCCACCATGACCATGGACTCCACCATGACCCGGCCAAGCTGCTTAAAAGGGACTTCGCGATAGAGCACCGTCTCACTCAGGACAACATAGAGGGCGGTCACCGCTGCTGCTTCAGAGATAGCAAACACACCGCTAAACACGCCGCCTAAAACAATGAAAGGCAGAGGCAACTCATAGCGAGCATCCCACATAGCAGCGCGCACAGTAGGTAGGGCAAACGCGGTACGCGGAATTTTACCACCACGGTGCTTCCAGATCGTCCAACCGGATAGCAGCGTCAGCATCAACAACAACGGCACAACGCCGGCAATAAACAATTCTACTATGGTGAAGGGTTCGCCGACGTCCAGCTGTTGAGCAACCACGCCATAAAGAATCAAAGGCACCGAAGGCGCGAGCAACAACCCTAAACTGCCAGAGGTGGTCACCAGACCGTTGCTAAACTTTTCTGAAAACCCCGCTTGTTGCAGCGCCGGTAAGAGCAACGCACCCAAAGCCACAATGGTTACGCC
>SHBD01000055.1 GCA_004212735.1 SAR116 cluster bacterium | reverse complement strand
GTGCAGGGCCAAAGGAGAGTCATAAAAAGGGAGAGTTATAAAAAGGGAGAGCCATAAAAAGGAGAGCTATAAATATGCAGATCTTAAGAACACCGGACGAGCGTTTCGTGGGCTTGGCGGACTATCCGTTTGCCCCTTGTTACACCACCATCAAAACCCACGACGGCGCAGACCTGCGCATCCATCATCTTGATGAAGGCCCCCAAGACGGCCCCGTCGTGTTGCTGATGCACGGACAGCCGGTTTGGAGTTATTTATACCGCCATGTCATTCCCTACCTAACCGACGCGGGCATGCGCGTGATCGCACCGGACTTGGTGGGTTATGGCAAGTCAGATAAGCCTGCGGCCCGCGAAGATTACAGCTACCAGCGTCAAGTGGAGTGGATGGGCGATTGGCTAGAGGCCAATGATTTTTCTGACATCACATTCTTTGGTCAAGACTGGGGCGGGCTTGTTGGTTTGCGTCTTGTGGTAAATCACGCTGAGCGGTTTTCGCGCGTAGTCATCTCCAATACCGGGCTGCCCTATAACCCCGATGTGCCCGCAGAGGTAGTAAAGCGGGTGGAGGATTTTCGCGCCAACATGCCAACGCCAAGCCTATTAGAAATGCGAAGGGCCATTGGCGGAATGCGCTCAGGCGCACACCCGGCTAGCAAATTTGCTTACTGGCAAAAGTGGTGCTGGGAAACCGCGGATCTGCCCGTCGGCTTTATGATGTCGATGGCGTTGCAGCCGCCCCCACGACCGGTGCAGCTGGTCAAGTTTCTACTTAATAAGATGGGCGTCACATCACCGCTGCCAACGCCGATTGCAAAGGCTTACGAGGCACCGTTTCCAAACCCCAGCTTCAAAATGGGCCCCAGGGCTATGCCGAGTCAGGTGCCCATGCTGCCAACCTCGCCATGGCTTGAGCATCAGCGCCAAGCGTGGGAGTTCTTCAAAGCCTTCGACAAACCGTTTCTGTGTGCCTTTGCCGACAACGATCCAGTCACTCAAGGCGGTGAAAATGAGTTCCTAGCCAAGGTGCCAGGCACCCAAGGGTTGCCCCATACCACCATCAAGGGCGGCGGTCATTTTGTGCAGGAAAATGCCCCGGATCAGGTGGCGCAGGTGATTATCGATCTAATCCGCAGTACCTAAAAAGGAACCAAAGAAGCATCAAACGAGCCGCCTTGCGGCGGCCCTTGTCAAAATGTCGACATCGAAGAAAGTAAAAAATAACCAGTTAAAACAATAGGTTATATTTGGCTCGAATATTGCTGAACCAGAAAAAAACGTGCATCGACACGAGGTTTGGCAAATGTCCTATATCAGCTCTCTCAACGCTTCGACGCTGCTCGCACAGGCTTCCTTGAACAAGGGGACCGAGCGAGCGGCTGTGAGCATGGAAAGGCTAAGCACGGGCTTGGCGGTCGCCAGCGCCAAGGACGATCCTTCCGCCTATTACGCGGGGTCAACCCTGGGTGCGCGCATCGCTTGGGAGGCTCAAGCGACCAAAAATATCTCCGACACCAGTTCGCTGCTGAACGCCACTGATGGCGCTATTGAGCAGGTCAAAACCATGCTGCAGCGCATACGAGTACTGGCCATGCAGGCGGCCAATGCAACGGCCGAATTGGACCGCAATTTGCTGCAAGCCGAGGTTGATCAGCTTACTTCTGAAATCGACCGACTGACGCAGACCACCGTTTATAACGGCCAGCGTTTGCTTAACGGTGAGCAGGATCACCGACAGTTTCATGTGGGCGGCGACGCTCGAGATATGGTTTCCTATCGCTTCTCCGGATTTCGGCCCAACGAAATTGGCGCGTACTCCTATCTCAGTCAGGGCGAAAATGCATTTGGCCCTGCACCGAGCAGTAGTGATGTAACGCGCACGGCAGGCACCAGCGAAATCAAATTGGTGGGTAATGCCGGTGACCTGGTGGCTCTGCAGTGGTCTGCCAGCGCCAGTGCCGATGCAATTGCTGCACAAATCAATGCATCAACAGCAGATACGGGTGTGGTGGCCAAGTCAGAAACGCGAGCACGCTTATCAACAGTGAGCGATAGTCCGCAGATCTACAGTCTCAAGATCAACGGCACACAAACGGCTAATTTCAACATCAGCGCCAGCGATCTTGGTGCTGCGATTGACGCCATCAACAAAATCTCCGGCGAGACGGGGGTGCAAGCCTCCGAAGTTGCCGGTGCGCTGATCTTGGTCGACAACTCTGGCGCAGACATGGTGATCGAAAACACCCGGCGCGAGGCCAGCTACAACACGCTGCGCGTGCAGAAACTCGCCGCAGATGGTGTCCCGGGCACAGCCATGGGTACACAGGTATCCCTCGATGTTGCCGGCGCCAACGACACAACCTTGATCAGTGGTTCTGTAGAGCTGGTGTCGAGTGAGGCATTTGCTGTTTATAACCAAGGCGCGACCGGACACTTTTCAGCGAACCAACAACGCGCCCTGCAACAAGATACCGAAATCGATTTTAGGCGCGGCGCACTGTCGCTGGTGGATGGCAAAATGTACCGAGGCGACGGCGAGACCGCCGAAGTAGTCGCCCTTGTCGACACAGGTACGTCTAATCTCGCATCGGGGTCCCTTGACCTGAAGTTTGCCTTTGGCATCGACGATGCGCTGCCCGGTGTCACCGGCAGCGATCCGTTTCGCAGCTGGGAAAAAATTGAACAGCGCGTGGTGTTTGATGGCACCTCGCGCATTGGCAACCACGCGGTTCCGCAAGATCAAGCCCTACCAAATTTTGCCAACGGACTGCTACCGGCCAGTGGTGATGCTGCCTATCCCGAGGCCGACGTGGCTTTTTCTTTCCAGCAAGTCAGCGACGATGACGGTAATGACGGCAACTCGTTGGAGCTAAAAAGCGGCCCAATCAGCATGCCCAACGTCGGCATCGTGCATGGACCTGCACTACAAAGCGCACAAACCTATAACCTTGAAGCCGGCGACGTACTGTCATTTGATTGGCGCGGGGTAGCTGGCGCTGGTGACTACGATGTCATGGCCTATATCGTCGATGAATCAACTGGCCACACTGAAGAACTTTTGAATGCGACTGGCCAAGGCACCGCCTCCAGCAGCTGGGCGACCGTCAACAAGACCATCGAAAAAGACGGCGACTACCGCGTCGTATTCGTCGGGGGGGTTCGCAGCGACAAGGAAGTAACCTTTGAAAACGGCACGTTCGAGAACGGTACTGCCGGTGACACATCGATTCCCGGCTGGACGACGTATACGCAACAGGTTCGTCTTGGGGGGCTTGATACCGTAGCCGGTCAGCCAACGCCGGGCGATACCGTTTTTCCCGCAACGGTGATTGATGCTGCACCCCACGACGGCGCTGCACCGTCAAGCGCGACTTATACAGCGCAGCTCTCTAGTAACAGTTCTGACGGCAACGGCCTCTCCGTGCAGCTGCAGTCCACGGGAGTCACCGTGCAGGGCCATGGCATTTTGCATGGACCTTACTTGGTCAGTAATGAGGCGATGAGCCTCAAGCCGGGTGACAGCGTGAGCTTTGATTGGCAGGCCACCGGCGGTTCGGATGCTTATGACGTTATCGGCTATTTGGTCGACGAAACTACCGGCGAAGTGCAGGAACTGCTGAATGAAACCGGCGCAACAAGGACTGCGAGCACGAATTGGGCCACGGTCACGCAAAGCGTCAGCAAACAGGGCAGCTATAAATTTGTCTTTGTCGCCGGTACTTGGGACGCCAGCGGTGGAAGAGCCGCTGGAGCGAATCTATACGTAGATAACGTGGTGGTGGATTCGAGCGAGCAAATTGTGCAGGCCGATGCCGCGCTGCGAATTGATGAAGTGGTCATCACCAAGGACACAGCCAACATCGATGAGCAGGAGTTGAGCAAACTTATTGATCGCCTGTACGGCTTCGAAGAAGACGGCGGACGAGTTTATGACCTCCAGCGTATCGGAAACCGCATTGAAATCGATTCAAAGCCCATCGTCGCCGAGTTGGAAAGCGTTAACTCTATTGATGTACGAACCAATGCCGGCGCCAATTCAGCGCTGACGATATTGGATCAGGCATTGGCGTTCTCTGCTGACCGGCAAGCGGATGTGAGCGCGGTGTCCCAGTCGGTGGACTTTCGCATGGAGCGCCTGCTCGACCGGTCGCTGCAAATGGAGACCGCGAGGGGCCGCATCGTCGATGCGGACTTCGCCTTAGAAAGTGCGCTGCTGGCCAAGGAAGAAATGATCAAACAGCTTGCGGGTTTTGTGCTCACCAACACCAACGAGATTCTCAGATCGACGCTAAATTTGCTGCGCTAGTCTTGCGAGCGCTATCTGTTGCGTGAGACATGCTGACGATTATGTGAGTCCAGCATCAAGACGCATGCGGCACTCGGCGGATGCAGCCGGTACAGTTGAGATCGTTGCCCCTAATCGCCGCCAACAACGTCCACAGTATTTTGCCTCATGTGGCGATGTAGAAACTCCAGCATGGCCTCAGAAAAGATCCTGCGATTGTCCTGCCTCGACAAAAAGTGGTCGCCTTCTACTAACTCAATGAATTCCGAAGGCTTGCTACTGCCCTGCAGGGCTTTAAACATCCTGCGAGATTCTTGGGGGCTAACAACCCGGTCATCTGCAGACGCGACGATTAACATTGGCGAGCGTATGTTATCGATATGGTTTATCGGCGAATCCCGGCGCAGGCTTTCGTCGTCTTTCCAGAGGCGGCCAATATGACGAGTCAAATAGCGGCCCCCAATGTACTTTTGCATGCGCCGAAGCACGGCTCGCAAATCACTGATCCCATTTAACGATACGGCGCACTGATAAAGACGCGGCTCGCGCACAGCGCTAATCATTGCCGCGTAGCCGCCAAAGGAGGCGCCAGCGATGCATAGGCGTTTGGCGTCAGCGAAGCCCTGTGCGATCAACCAGTTTGTGCCATCAGTAACATCGTTAATCATGGCCTTGCCCCAGTTGCCTTGACCGGCTCTTTCGAAATCTACGCCATAACCGGTGGAGCCGCGAAAGTTCATTTGCAATACGCCGTATCCGGCTGCTGCAAGCATCTGGGCCAGCCAGTCGAACCTGCGAAAGTCCCGCGCGTGTGGCCCGCCGTGAGGAAGGACGACAAAGGGCAGAGCCTTAGCAGAGTCGGGTGAATGGCCATGGGGCAAGGTCAGGTACGCGGGGATTGGTAGACCATCTCTACTTTCATAGCTGACGGTAAATACCTGTGCGAGTTTGCTTTCGTCAATCTGCGGATATTTCTTGACAAAGGCGGCCAAACTGCGCTTTTTCGCATCGAATAGGTAGAGATCGCCGGGTACCGTTGGTGAGGTAACGGTGAAAACCGCTCGGGACGAATCCCGCGAAATGGATTCCAAATAGATATTCGCGTCTGCGTACTTATCGCTAAGAAGGGCATAGATTTCAGCGATGTTGGGATCGTAAATTCGTGGTGCGGTGGCTTCGTCCTGATATCGAACCAGCACAATGGACTCTCCTTTAGGATCCAGCGTGATACTTGCTACTTCAGTATGCGTCGCCTCAAACAGTATCCGCTCTGAACCACTAGCCACGTCGAACTCATAGACATGGCGCAAGCCCAAGCTGTTCTCATCTAGCTTGGGATCAGCCTCTGCGGGCAGCATCAGCACGAAATAGAGATTGGGATTCTCGGTTGGTAGTGCGAGCACCTCCGCATCTCGTTCAACGAGCGCGGAAACATCGTGCCAAACCCCTGTCGCGTCTTTCATATTCAAAACGGCGGTTTGTTGATCGCTGGTAAAGCCATAGCCAACCCGCACGTCGCCAAGTCGATCAGCCTGCCACGAAAGGATATTTTTCCGCGGACGCTGAATGGCTTTGTTGGGCAATCGAGACCGTGGCCCATCAACTGCGAACACAGAAGCAACCTTTGGATTAGTTTCGCGGTTGCCGGAGATCAGAAAAGTGCCGGGCTTGCCAAAAACCCCGCCCAAGATGTCATCCTGTATTTGCCTAAATCCTGAGCCTTTCTCGCGTTTGAACAGGGTCTTAGTTTCACGGGATCCTGTGTCTACAAACATCGTCCGGGTGACAACTACTGGAGTACCGCCGAAATTGGTGGGCTGCTCGAAACTCACCAGCTTACTTTCATCACTCAGCCATAACGTTTTGTTTACTTTCCAGCCCCTTCCTCCGCCCAACAGTATGGGATCTTCTGCACCGTCCAGATCACTAATCAGCAGGCCAAGCTGATTATCTACCGCAATACGTGCGCTCAAGTATTTGCCTGAGGGAGACAACTGCGGTTGTAGAAGATTCGGCAGGCGATAGAAGTGGCTGGCTGGTTGCTGGGCGGCGTTGGAGGAGGCGCTATGAGCGATGCAGGGCACAAAAAGAGCGAGACCAAAAACGCTGTGGATGACGAGTTGCAACATGTGGCGGAAACAATGGCGACGCAAAAATTTTTTATCCATATAGTTTCAGTCTCTTTGTCTAAATTCTCTCTCGTATCGGTAAAGGTTTAAGTTAACGTTTGTGGCTTTCATGACGCCATTGAATCTCTGCGGCAACCAACGCCCATGACATGAATGCCGTCAGCCATGAGGCGGTTTAACCTGTAATTTGACACATCTCCTGCGTTCAAAGGAACCCTGTAATCGCTGTGCCACGCATGCCGCTGCGCAGTGTTGGCTATTGGGAATAAAAGCGTATCTCAAGCACGTTGCCGTCTGGGTCGTTGAAGTATGTTGAGCGCACTGCCTGACCCTGGGCTCCAAAGACATCTTCACCGCCAGGAGTAAGCGTTACGCCACGTGTTTCGAGGCGGGTGATGATGGCGTTGTACTCTTCTTCGCTCACTGCCATGCAAACATGATTGATCGGCAGGCCACCTACGTCAGCACCGCTCCCGGTGAAGTTCTGCACCAACGGAAGCAAGCTGTCGGGTTCCATTAGATCAAAAATGGTTTTCTCGTTAAGGCGCAAACTCGGAAATCGCGCCTTACCATCGAGGTACTCTCTTT
>SHBD01000054.1 GCA_004212735.1 SAR116 cluster bacterium | reverse complement strand
CACGAATGAATGTTTTGTCTTTATCAAAGCCTTTTAGTTGCAGGTAAGTTGCTAACGCCTCTGACATTAACGGCGCATCTGATTGGCTTGTTTCCAAATAGCCTGACTGCAACAAGTGCTGGCCGGGCAGGGGTTTATCTGAGAGTCTCAAAGACAACCAGTAGTCCTCTAACTTCTGCAGCATTGAAGTGCAGCTTCTGATGGCCACGGACGGTGATTTAGTGCGAAGGCTAACGACTATTCTTTTACGGCAATAGTGATGCTGAACATCGCTTGGAACTTGCTTGCTGAGGTAATAAATACCACGCTTTTGATAGAGATATTTGAAGTTTGTTTTGTCTACCATATTGTCTACCCACATTGACTGCTGCAAATAATATGCTTGCAAATCAATTGAGTAGTTCAATAGTGACAGAAGAAGTGGTGCTGGTGGAGAGACTCGAACTCCCAACCGCCCGATTACAAATCGGGTGCTCTACCAATTGAGCCACACCAGCACTGCGCTGCGTTTTACCAGAGTTTTGGCCAGCGTCAATAGCTTTGACTGTCTTTTCAAAATTTGCGCTTTGTTTGCTTGGTAGACAGCTCAGTCCGTCCCCCACCATTCTGCCGGACCCTTGCCATTTGGTGACGACGGCTGGCTGTAGGCCGCCTCGATCATCGCGGCAAGCTCCTGTACCGGTGTGTTTCTTGCGTTATCACGCACATATTGAAAAACACCATACTCCGGTAAGGCCGGGAGTCCAGCCTCTGCTGGCACTTCGATCCAGTCAGATCGCTGCGAGCCACGCAGAGCACAGACGATGGCAATATCGGCGCTGATAAAAGCACTGAACGCCGTGAAACCGGTTGAATCAACGGCGTATTCCCAAGGGATGCCCTCGGCATCGAGAGCGGCCAGCCCCGATTGCCGGAAAATACATTTGGCATCAAAAGAGATTGGCAGGGGGCGCCGCCTCCAGACTTTGCCACCATTCACGCAGTACCAGACAAGAGGCTCAACACAAAGCAGGTCTCCACTGCCAGCTTTTGGCAGTTCTGTTGTCAGGATGATGTCGGGAACGCCCGCTTCAAATCTTTCTTTCAAATAACTGGTATGTGATGATTTCAACCTGACCTTTACGCGCGGGTAGGCGGCATTGAATTCACGCAGGATGTTTGGGATATGCGGATAGATGATGTCATAGGGAACACCAAAGGTGATCTCACCCTCAAATTGTGAACATGTCAGGCGACCCCACGCCTCATCATTCAGAGCCACCATGCGCCGGCCATACGCCAACAGCTGCTCTCCCTGTCCAGTCAGTTCAACCGAGCGACCAGCACGTTTCAGCAACGTCTGGTCAAGGCTTCGCTCCATTCGCTTGATCTGCATAGAGACTGCTGATTGGGTCAAATGCAGTTTGCTGGCAGCCCTTGTCACGCCGCCAAGTTCGGCTACAGCTACAAATGAACGTAGTGCCGTCAGATCGAGATTTCGGTACATATCACGCCTCCTTATGTATTGCTGCACAATTGATCATTTTTCATTTTGGATGGCGTTAACCATAATCATCAACATCAGTGGTGGATTCGATCCATCACATAACGAAATGGAAAGGATCAAAGAATGTCATCAATCGTTCATACCTTCCGTCGTTTTGTTTTTTTGACTGTTTATTTTGTACGACGCCCCTCTGCTGCGCCGGCACTGTATCGCGATGCTGTGGCGCTGTGGCGCACGCGCCGGGCGCTGGCCGATCTCAGTGACAGCCAACTGCTTGATGTCGGTTTGACACGTGAAGATGTTCAGCGTGAGATCAACCGCCCATTCTGGGCTGACAGGGCGCCGTGGGCAACTGACTATAATGTGCTGCATGGTGAGGCCTATCTTCGTGGACGGTCCCTCAATCAAGTCCGGTCATTTTACCGGGAACGGGGCCGGGCCGTGATCAGCGAGCATCGCTAAGCTGTTGTCCCTTGGCCATCATTCCGTGGCCATCATCCCCGGGAGTTCTCTCTGCAGCTATCCCTCTATGGTGGTCTATCAATGGGGGTTATATAGGGTAGCCTGTCCGGGGCCATTCTCCGAGATTTACACCCGGGCCATTCCTCAGGTGATGGCCCGTTTAACCGACGACGCAACCATCCCTTTAATTTTCCCTAGCGGTGGTTGCGTCACCCTTTCCAAGGGATGAATTTCTCTCAGGCACCTGTCTTTGCCGCATAGAGGGCAATCGCGGCGGCATTCGACACATTCAAACTATCGGCGTCACTATCAATCTCGATCTTTACCAGATGATCGCAATGGTCACGTGTCAGACGGCGCAGCCCTGGCCCCTCAGCCCCCATCACGATGGCAAGACGCGGAAATTGCGCAAGCGAATGCACCCCCATCACACCATCCCCGGCAAGACCGGCAACGGTAATGTCTGCCGCCTGCAGCATTTCAATGGCTCGCGCCAAATTGACCACACGCACCAGTGGCACATGCTCAAGCGCGCCGGTTGCGGTGCGGGCAAGTGCGCCATTCTCCTCGGGGGCGTTGCGATGGGTGGCGATGATTGCAGTCACGCCAAAGGCGCGTGCTGAACGCATGATGGCACCAACATTGCGCGGGTCTGAGAGTTGATCGAGCAGGATCAACCTGAACGGTGCCGTGCCGGCGCTGGCCAGAACATCCTCGAGCTGCGGTGGGTCAAGCGGCCACACCGCCGCGACCATGCCTTGATGCACGGCCTTTTCGCCATCGGGTGTGATGCCATCGAGGCGCTGGCGCTCGGTGATTGTGACTGCGGGCAGGTCGATGCTACGCGAGGTGGGGAGAGCGGCAATTGACTGCCGCAAATCCTCGCCCGTGTCAGCTGTTGCATAGAGGGTGGCCACGCGGCGCTCCGGATTGGCCAACGCGGCCTGAACCGCATGACGGCCCCATATGAAAAACCCGTTCGATGGGGGTTTGGGCGCGTTCCTGCCGGGTTTAGACGGACCACGTTTATCTTGTTCAGTACGCGATCCCTGCCGTGGGGAACGTGTGCGAGCAGGATGCTTTTGGTCCTTATGCTGCATTTTACCAGTTTTTGGCGCCATGAAGTGACTTCTTTGTTGACAAACACGCGCCGCTTTCTTAAGCCGCAAGTCGTCTGGTTTATCGATGAAGGATTTATGAGATTTTTGTAGAGATAATCAGGCGAAAAGGCAATCCGGTGAGGTGGCCGAGTGGTTAAAGGCAGCAGACTGTAAATCTGCCCGCGTAGCGTACGTAGGTTCGAATCCTACCCTCACCACCATGCTAAGCTCCTGTTTCCATTAGGAAACGGGGGCTTTTTTTTGCTTCGCATCACAAACGCATCACAAGCAAAAACCTTCCGTGTGTAGGATTTTTCGACTCACAGGCTTGTTTTTTCCGAAAAAATGGCGCGGTTTTTGACTCAAAACGACGTTGAGTTTTTCAGATTAAATATTTGCCAGTGACAATTTACCGCACAGATGGAAACTTTCCACTTCGCTTTTTCGCTGTCAGGTTGTGAAAGTGGTTCGAGTTCTTGTGTTGCAACCTGCCAAAAAGATAATGGATAAAATCGTAGAAATATTGTTTACGCCACAACCTCGGCATCCAAAGGAGTGGAAGCCGGCTTTCCTCGCAATGCAGTTGGGGTTTATTGCTGGCGGTTTTGGGCTCCTGGGCCGAGATCTGCTCATTTTTCTTTCTGTAGAAAACTGGACGCCGATCATAGGCTTCGAACTTCTATTCGCTTCAATAATTGGAGTAGGGTTTGTTCTTCATACCTTTGGGTTTGCTGCTACCGGAGTCGTAATCGCCTGTGTTGCTGGTGTCGCTTCGGCTACCTGCTTCATCGTCCTTACCGGTTGGGCAACAAGTTTCTATCTCTGGTATGTGAATCTAGCAGTGTTGACACTTGCCGTGCCAATTCGTGGCTGGACAAAGTGGTCAATTGCGATTTCTTTCATTGCGGTTTATTCACTTGCATATCTATTCCTCTCAGAGTCAGCGGCGGTGATCGAAATTCCAACCCTCACTGAGCAAATACTGGCGGTAAGCAATATTGTTGGAGCATTGCTAATTCTGGGATTGCCGATGGGGCTGTATTCCAAATTTCTGGTTGAGGAAAGAGAACGTTCGGAGAGATTGCTGCACAACATAATGCCGAAGGAAATAGCTGACCGCTTGAAGGGCAATAAAAGAACCATAGCGTTGGAAAATCCTGAAATTACCGTGCTGATGGCCGACATCGTAAACTTCACTGCATTTTCAGAAAAAGTATCGGCCGATGAGGTGGTAAAGTTGTTGGACGGAATCTTTTCAGAATTTGACGATGTGGTTGAAGATCTCGGCGTAGAGAAAATCAAAACCATTGGGGACAGTTACATGATTGTTGCTGGTTTACCTCAACATCGAGAGGACCATGCGCAAATACTTTATCAATTGTGTTTTGAACTCCACAGAATTGCTGGCGGATTTGTGGACGATGAGGGTAACTCAATAAGGCTGAGAATTGGTCTAAATTCTGGGCCCGCCGTATCAGGCGTGATTGGCAAAACTAAATTTGCTTTTGACGTTTGGGGTGACACTATAAACACAACAGCAAGGTTGGAGGCTCACGGTGAACCTGGAAAGGTTCACATGTCTGAGCGCACCTACTTGATCATTAAAGATCAGTTTGATCTCGATCTTGAGGCGTCTGAGGTGGTCATGAAAGGTAAGGGTAAGGTAACTACCTACCTCGTTTAAGCTGATCATTTATGTTGGATCGCCTGTGGGGAACCTTCATTGTAAAGCTGTTTATCCGAACAAATCACAGTACAGCAAGCCTTTTAAAATCATCACAAGTGTTAATCCTCTAATCCGACTTGAGATTAATCTAGATATACAGAAGTTTTGCCATCTTAAATCAAAGTGTGAACGGCTAGCAAATTTATAAATTTGCATGAGGGTGCAAACAAACCAGTCAAATATATTATTCGATGGTGTTGTGGTGAGAGGGGACGGGTGCCGATATTGGTGAGCGGATCAATGTTTGTTGTCAGGTTTTTGGCAGGAGGCTAACTTTCTTCAGATCGTGCTTTTGCTCGAGCGTTTATTTGGTCATGTTGTAGTTGAACGCTTTTGGGCCAGGTGCTTTTTATATAAGAAAGGGCAGCGATAATTTCCTCATCTGTGAGGTCGCCGTCATATGCCGGCATATTGTTGGGATAAGTTTTGCCAATCATCCGCTCGATGCCGTATTTGGTCATCGAAAAAAGGTAGGTGTCAGGGTGATGCCAGGTATGCCCTGCTTCATTGTGGGGCGGCGCCGGCATATACCCATCCGGGCCACGCTGTTGCCAATTCGCTTGCCCCTCGAGGTAAACGCCATGGCACGAAGCACAATTGTCAGCATACACCTGCACACCTAAAGTGATTACAGCCGCCTCATTCGGCTTTAGCATGACGTCTGTCACCTTTTTGGCTGGCAATGCAGATAAATATGCAAGCCCAAGCGCAGCCACTATGCCGCAAATTGCGAGTGAATATGATCTCTTCATGACGCGGGTTTCACACTGATTGGAACGCTAACGACGGCCACCGATGTGTAGTGCTTTTTGGAGAATAAAACAATTGAATGGAGTTGCGTTAAGTTGACGCTCTGCAACTTTTTACCGGTCGTTCTGCTTTGTCGAGAAAATACGCAACGGGTATTGACAAAAAAACTGAAAAAACCGCATCACGAGCAGGATTTTGCTACATCACAAACGCATCACAGAACAGTCGCATCCCTGTGTGTCCCGAGATTGCGCAGAGCGTCCCGCTATGTCACTAAAAGGCATGGTCACGGGACATCGCAGGTGAATGAGGGATGTGGCGAGATCGTTTTTTGGAGGTTCGAGTCCTACCCTTACCACCATTTGCCATTAACAAGAAACACCTGTTTCGTCCGAGGTCAGGGCGTGTGCTTTGCCGGCCCCGCTCTTTGCCAAACAGAAATATGACCGGTGCGCTGGTTTTCTGGGCAACAGCGAGTTTAGAAAACAAGACGTCAGGCTTCAGATATAAGGACGAACCTGCAGCAAATATGCAAGGAAGATTGTTTTCTCGCGATGCGCAAGTTTTGGGCGTGTCTGCCTGAAAAAACAGGCTGAAAAAGAGACACATAATTTTCGCTCCCAACCATATCCTGCTATTGCACGATAACCGCTGCTATGCCATAAGGGCGGCCAGAAACGGGCGAGATATGTCCGGGTCACCTTGTGGTGGGGTGTTTGTGCGTGGCGCGCGTATCCCTCATGCAACCATCACCGGTTTGTTGTGGTGGATCATTTTGTGAAGTTTCGGGTGTAACTCAAAGAGGCAGGTGGGACGACCACACTGTCTGACAGACAGGAAAAGGGCGAAAAGAGATGTCCAAGGAAAAGTTTGATCGTTCCAAGCCGCATGTGAACATAGGGACGATTGGTCACGTTGATCATGGTAAGACGACCCTGACGGCTGCGATTACGAAGGTTATGGCAGAATCGGGTGGGGCTGAGTTTCAGGCTTATGACCAGATTGACAAGGCACCAGAGGAGCGTGCGCGGGGCATTACGATTTCGACGGCACATGTTGAGTATGAGACAGAGAACCGTCACTACGCTCACGTTGATTGTCCTGGTCACGCTGATTACGTGAAGAACATGATCACGGGTGCGGCGCAGATGGATGGCGCGATTTTGGTTGTGTCTGCTGCTGATGGTCCGATGCCACAGACGCGCGAGCACATTCTTCTGGCGCGTCAGGTTGGTGTTCCAGCTTTGTGTGTTTTCATGAACAAGGTTGATCAGGTTGATGATGAGGAGCTTTTGGAGCTTGTTGAGATGGAGATCCGTGAGCTTTTGTCCTCTTATGAGTTTCCCGGCGATGACATTCCGATTGTGAAGGGTTCTGCGCTGACAGCATTGGAAGATGGCGATGCGGCGATTGGTTCGGACGCGATCAAGGAGTTGATGTCTCAGGTTGATGCGTATATTCCGCAGCCGGAGCGTCCGAAGGACCAGCCATTCCTGATGCCGATTGAGGATGTTTTCTCGATTTCT
>SHBD01000053.1 GCA_004212735.1 SAR116 cluster bacterium | reverse complement strand
CGATTTCTTTGGCTCCGGCTAATGCCGCTTCGCCGGCACGTTTGACCGCGATCCCACCCATTTGCGACGATCTAGAACCGCCAGTACCACCGCCAAAAGCGACACGATCTGTATCGCCCTGAATGATGTTAACCGCGTCGAATGCGATACCAAGGGTTTCACTGAGAATTTGTGCGTAAGTCGTGCGGTGTCCCTGGCCATGGGAAAAGGTGCCAACCACAACATCTACGCTGCCATCTGGGTTAAGGGTTATGTCTGCCTCTTCTTCAGGACCCCCGCCGCTAGATTCAACGTAATAGCCGATGCCACGACCGCGTATTAATCCGCGGCTCAGACTGTCCTGCTGGCGTGCGGTGAAACCTGTCCAATCTGCTGTGGTTAATGCGAGCTCGAGCGTTTCTTCAAAACGACCACTGGTAAGGTCGATGCCCGAGGGCAAGGTATATGGCAATTCTTCAGGTTTTATAAAATTGATTTTGCGAAGGGTTATCGCATCTACACCCATCTGCCGAGCCGCCGCTTCGAGCAAACGCTCCATCACATAACACGCCTCAGGCCTGCCCGCACCACGATAAGCAGCTATCGGCATGGTATTAGTAAACACGCACCGCACAGAATGATGGACGTTAGGAATACGGTAGACCGTACCGACGACTCGCCCCCCAGCCATAGTAGGAACAAACGGACCGACCGCAGTGCAATAAGCGCCCAGATTCGCAGCAGTCTCCACGCGTAAAGCCATCATTTGTCCATCCGCAGCAAAGCCTGCAGTGACGTTGGTGAGATTGTCACGACCATGCGAATCGCTGGTAAACATTTCCGAGCGGTCGCCCGTGAATTTCACGGGCCGCGCGAGTTGCTTGGCGGCAAACAACGCCAAACACGGTTCCGGCTGAACTTCGCCGCGAATTCCAAAACCACCGCCAGTGTCTGGTGAAACAACTCTTACCTGTTGTTTCTCGACCGCAAAAATCTTAGCCAGCACCGCCTGCTGGGCCACCACACCTTGGCTAGGGTTATGAAGCGTGTAATGGCCAGCTTGATACTGACCGATGCATGCGCGTGGCTCGAGTGGACTGGGCGCGACGCGATTATTAACGAGTTCAACGCTCACGATGTGGGTGGCTTTGCTTAACGCCTGATCGACCGCCGTCGCATCACCCTTTTCAAAGTGCACGCACAGATTGCTATCGTTTGCTTCGTGCAGCAGTTGGGTGTCTGGATCTGTCGCATGGCGCGGATCAGCACACGCTGGCACATCACGAATATTGAGTTTAATGCGTTCCACGGCCCTATCCGCTTGCTCCTTACTTTTCGCAACTACAGCAGCGATAGCCTGTCCGACAAACAAAACTTTGTCTTGGGCAAGAATAGGGCGATGCGGAATAAATGCGGGCTCGCCTTGCGCGTTAGTCAGCGCGGCACGACAGGGCAAACCGCCAAGGGATGCAATATCCGCAGCAGTATAGACGGCTACCACGCCTTTCTTTTCTGTCGCGCCATCGGTATCGAGTTCGGTAATGAAACCGTGCGCAACCGGTGAACGTAAAATGCTCAGATAAAGCTGATCCGGCAGATTAATGTCATCGGTAAATTGGCCGCCGCCCGTAACCAAGCGGGGATCTTCGCTGCGCGGTACGCTTTGGCCAACCCCAAACTTCATACTGCTACTGGCACCACGTCAGTCTCGCCGACTACCGCGTGGCGGAGTACCCCGATCGGGGTGACTTCCACCTCAATCAAGTCGCCATCCTGCATAAATACCGGCGGAGTACGCGCAGCGCCAACGCCACCCGGCGTGCCGGTAACAATGACATCACCCGCTTCAAGCTCGATAAAAGTAGAGCAAAACTCAATCAATTCGGCAAAGCTATGCACCAAAAGATCTGCTTTGGCTTGCTGCATGATCTCGCCGTTCAGCCGAGTGGTAAGCTCCATTTGCGTCAAATCACCGATCTCGTCCGGCGTCATCATCCACGGGCCAAACCCGCCAGTGTTAGCGAAATTTTTGCCCGGTGTGAACTGGCTCGTCTGTCGTTGGTATTCGCGCACGCTACCATCATTGTAAATACTGAAGCCAGCGACGTGAGACAACGCCTCGCTACGCGGAATACGACGCCCAGGACGGCCGATAATCATCGCAATTTCGCCTTCGTAGTCGAGGGTGTCCGATTCGCGCGGCTTAACCATGGGCGCGAGATGTCCCATTTGAGCCGCTGCAAAGCGAACAAAAATCGTTGGCACACCTTCACCACCACGTCCGGTCTCTTCCTGGTGCGCTTTATAGTTCAGGCCAACACACAGAATTTTCTTAGGATCTAATAACGGCGGCTCATAGGCGATTTCGTCGAGAGAAAAGTCAGCTAAATCACCGCACGCTGATGCGAGATTTGCCAAGGCATCATCCGCAATCGCTTCGCGTAGAGTCGCATAATCCGACCGAGCGCCCACATCGACGACACCCTCGACTGCTGATTCCTGGGCAACAACGTAACCAAAGCTCGTTTTTCCACTATGGGTAAAGGATAACCAACGCATTGCGCCTCCTTATATAAATTGCTTCTGTAGGACTCTTTGGCAGAGTCTTCTTGTTAGATCGCTCGCATAACATCGTTTTGTAGACAAATGGTTTATCTAGCCAGATACCTCTGTCTAATCAGATCACTGCTCCAATCAAATGATGGGGCGACGTAGATCTTCTCTACGCGAGTCGTTGTACGCTATTTTTTCTTGCTGCTGCTGCTTGTGGCGACTTACCGCGCAGGCCGTTAACCGCTGTGCTTTAACTCAGTCTCTAGCGTGACAATCACAACCGCAGACACCAGCCTGGCCACGTGCCCCGTCGACTTTAGTCGAACATGATCACGCTACGCGCAATCTCGCCAGTATTCAGCGCGGCCATGCCCTCATTAATATCCTCTAAGCGAATACGGTTAGATATGAGGTCATCCAAATGCAAACGGCCTTGTAGATAGAAATCGACGAACCGAGGCATATCCACTCGGAATCGATTGGATCCCATCATGGATCCCTGGATTTTTTTCTCAGCTAAGAAATCGACACCATGAAGCTCAACCATTTGGCCAGGCGGGATCATACCGATAACCGTGGCTGTACCGCCGGGACGCAGCATTCGAAAGGCTTGCTCGGCAGTCGCTTTCAGACCAATGGCTTCAAACGAATAATGTACGCCGCCGCTGGTCATCTCTCGGACCGTGGCAACAGCATCGGTTTGGCTTGCGTCGACCACATCGGTAGCGCCAAATTTACGCGCCAACTCAAGCTTGGATGCAACCATATCGATGGCAACAATGCGCGCAGCCCCGGCTATCGCTGCGCCATTGATCGCAGAAAGGCCAATCCCGCCGCAGCCAATCACGGCAACCGTCGAACCTGGCTCAACATCGGCAGTATGAATCACCGAACCGATGCCCGTGGTCACACCGCAGCCGATCAAAGCGGCGCGGTCCATAGGCATGTCTTCGCGGACTTTTACCAAGGCGTGTTCATGAACCAGCATCATTTCGGCAAACGACCCGAGTTGAGCAAACTGGTTGAGTGCTTCCTTGGCGTCACTGACTCGAGGTTCTTCACCATCACCGCGGCGCACTTCCGGCTCTTGGCACAATGACAGGTGGCCGGTCACACACTGCTCGCAGTGGCCGCAGAATACCGACAAACAGGTAATAACGTGATCGCCAGGCTTAACGTAGTGCACATCTCTGCCTACCTGTTCAACGACACCCGCGCTCTCATGGCCCAAAATCATAGGTAACTGGCCAGGGTAGCTGCCGTTGTAAAAGTGCATGTCGCTGTGGCAGATGCCGGCGGCCTTGGTGCGGATTAATACTTCTCGCGGACCCGGTTTGGAAACACTGACTTCCTCGATTTCCATAGGTACGTTTACTTCACGAAATACTGCTGCTTTCATTTTAGATCCCCTCTCTACGTCCCTTTTAATCGCGTAACGTTCGTCCCGTTAAGCTTTTCCCTTTACTGCCTTTCCCTTTACTGCTTTTTCCTTTACTGCTTTTTCCTCTGTGCCCCTATACCGCTTTAGGCATTATCTTGTTGTTCAAAATCCCGGGTTAATAGAGTGCTCGCTAACAACGCCGGACAGACTTTTCGTGCCGTCTCCCTACTGCGAAATCGAAAAATAATCACTGCAGTGTGCCACAGCGTTTTAGACCCGAAAAGCGAAAATCAGGCTGCTGCTATATCGCCGTTGAGTAAGGCTAATGCGGCCTGCATTGCAGCCCGCAAACCGGCTGCATCAGCAATGCCCTGACCTGCAATATCGAAAGCAGTGCCATGGTCTACCGAAGTCCTCAGGATAGGTAGCCCCATGGTAACGGTCGTCGACGCATGGAAATTATGAACCTTAATCGCGATATGCCCTTGGTCGTGATACAACGCCAGTACCACGTCGAATTCCCCGGCAATCGCCCTATTAAAGACCGAGTCTGCAGGCCATGGACCCGATGCATCCATGCCTAAAGCCTGGGCTTTTGCTACGGCTGGCAGCAGTTCATCCAGTTCCTCGCGACCCAATAACCCGCCCTCACCGCCATGAGGATTCAACGCAGCTACGGCGATCCGCGGCCGCGATACACCCCAACGCTGAAAACTCTCCTGGATCAGTTTGAGTTTTCGCAAGACGTTATCGAACGTGACAAATTGGACCGCAGCAGCCAACGATTTATGTGTCGATAAATGTACGACTCGCAACCCTGGTGTCATGAGCATAGTGGCGTTATTGGTCGTGCCCGCGAGCCGCGCCAGAATTTCCTGGTGGCCAATGTCATTAACGTATCCTGCTGCCTGCAGCGCTTCCTTATGAATCGGTGCAGTCACCATGGCCGCCAACTCACCGGCGAGACACAACTGCGCAGCCGTCGTCACCGCGCTTACCGCGCACTCACCACAGCTGGCTTGAATCTGGCCTAGCGCAAAGTCAGGCGGACGCGGCTGGTCGGTGTCGAGCAAGTTCCAGCCCTGCCGAGCTTCAGTAACGGTTTCAATCAGGTTATAGGCAGGCAGATGGATATCCAGTTGAGTCGCTATATCGTGCAAAGCCCACGCGCAGCCGATCACCACCCAGCTTTGGTCAGGGCTCGGTCGCACGGACATTTCCTTTGCAACAATCTCCGGGCCGATGCCGGCAGGATCACCAAGGGTCAGGCCGATATTCATAGGCCCACCTCCGTACCGCAACTAGACGAAGCACTGTAAGACCCGTCCCGGGACGGACCTAATGCAGATGGTAAAGAGTCTTTTGACATGGTCGAGTCTCGTGTCGAATCCCAGTGGCATCCGTTCCAATGCGGCCTTCGGTAACGGGTTGCAAGTGGCATCAAATTGCCGTGCCCTCTGCTAAAAGTACCGGGAAATAGCGCCGCTTAAAACGAGGAGTAAGCGGGATAAAAGTTGCCTAAACCTCGTTAGATACAAATAACACACGAAAGTGCTTGTCAACAAATACTGTACGAATATACAGTTTGCGGCCGACTGCGGGAATGCACATAAAAGAACAACAACCGAGCACGCATTTCGTGAACTAAAAATGCAAACCCTGAAGGATCTCAGCGAACAATTTTATCTATATGCCATTTGTGAAGACTGCCAGCGCATTGAACAGCTGGATTTAGTTGCCTTAATCGAGGAACTCGGCGCGGACTTTAAAGTTGGCGAGCTTCGCTCACGCTTGCTGTGCCGCAGTTGCCGCAAGCGTGGCCAGAGTATCCGGATCGTTTATGTTGGGCCGCCGGAGCGTCGCGCGGTGTTTCAGTATCGGCGCTAAAGCATCTCGGCCGAATCAAGGATCAGCCCGAAGCCTTCAACGCCGACATAATCGACTTCGCGCCCTGCGATTAAACGAATCTTACGCAATCCAAGATCGCGCAAAATCTGCGCGCCAACGCCAACTTCGAGCCACTGACTGCGGCGTTCTTCTTCTTTACTCTGCGAGGCGAGTTTTTCCAGCGGCACGCCGACAAAACCAGTGCGCAGGTAAATCAGCACACCACCACCAAGGTCGTTTATACGCTGTAACGCAGCATTTAGCACATTCGTTTTATGATCGCCCTGGGTGCCAAAAATATCCTCCACCAGCTTTTCGCGATGAATTCGAACCGGCACAGATTCCATTTTACTCACATCGCCAAACACGACTGCAACATGTTCAGCATCTTCAAACTCGGTACGGTAGGCGTAAGCTTTGCCCTCACCGATCGCGGTGTTAATGACAAATTCGTAGCTGCGCGATATCAATTGCTCGCGTTGCTGCCGATACGCGATTAAGTCGGCGATGGTGACTATTTTCAGTTTATGTTGCTTTGAAAAATCTAACAATTCAGGTAAGCGCTGGACCGTACCATCATCATTGACTAATTCCGCCAATAAGCCAACCGGAGGTAATCCAGCCAAAATAGCCAGATCAGTACCTGCTTCGGTATGACCCGACCGCACCAAGACACCGCCTTGGCGTGCGACCAATGGAAAGATGTGACCGGGGCGCACGAAGTCGCTGGCGGCAACATTGCTGTTGGTTAACGCCTGCACAGTCGCGGCTCGCTCTTCCGCCGAAATGCCGGTGGTTAGGCCCTGCTTATAGTCGATAGACACCGTAAACGCGGTACTCATCGGCGCATCGTTGCGAGCTACCATTGGATCCAAGTGCAGTTCGCTAGCCTGCTCCTGCAAAATAGGCGTACACAATATCCCGCTGGTGTGGCGAATCATAAAAGCCACCGCCTCCGGGGTTGCTTTGCTGGCAGCCATGATCAAATCGCCTTCGTTTTCGCGATCGTCGTCATCAACCACAACAATCATTTCTCCGCGGCGAATAGCGTCCAACGCGTCTTCAATGCTATCGAATTGGTTTGCCATCAGAAGGCCTCCAAAAAATCGGTGCGAGAGCGTATCACACAGAGCCAGCAACGTCAGCGGAGGCAACATAGATCCCTGTTTACCTGCATTAGTGCTCACCCTTCGGTGGAAGGCGTCGCGCATCAGCCTTTAATCGGCCAGTTGGGATCAACCGGTTGGCTGCAACCTGGATCCTCATTTACTCCGACAT
>SHBD01000052.1 GCA_004212735.1 SAR116 cluster bacterium | reverse complement strand
GACCGACATCAAACAATCCAAAATAGGCGGTCAGTCCATTGACGCCTAACGGACCCAGGTAATGTAGCGGATCGTGCCCGGCGTCGATCAGGGTTACCGCGTCAGCAGACTGTACAGAATAGGTTTGCCAGCCGGTCGGAGCGACCACATGACGCCCCACCGGTATCGATTCAACCTCGCTAGTCACTACCTCACCAACTCCCGTCGCATTCATCACAATACCTGTTTGCGGAGCACCGGCATAACTGGCGCTACCCTGCAAACCCGCGCGGGTACCAGCGGTAATCGCAAAAGCGGTGGTTTTAACCAGCACCTCGCCCGCACCAGCAGTCGGCAGTGGCGCCTCACTCAAACGAAAGTTATCTGCCGACAGTTTACCTTCGGGCAGTGAATCGATTAGCACCTGATTGTTTATTGCAGTATCTGCAGCCATGGGACCCCTCCTCTTAAAAGCGTGGCAACTCGCATTGTGCGGGTTGCGCAGATTACCCTCAAGCGCCGTCGCCTTCTGTCAATCCTCATTTGGCTCCATCTGGGCGCATCAGGTCGGTACCCATTTAGAGGGGTACGGCGGCACCAGTCCCAGGCAAATTTTACGGACCGCTTCCAGCGCCGCTTGGCATTGGAAAGCGCAGAACAAGCTACCGACAGTCTAAATCCCGCTTGCGATTTATCTCACCATCCGATTTTGCCAAATGGTTTTTTACGGCGTGTTAAGGCACCATCTTGATCGACCACGGTACCTGGGGGATATATGGGCGTTTTCAAACCAATCACGCTAGCCTTGAGCATTGCTTGGGTTTTAGTCGCTTGTAGTGGCCAATCGACCGAAACGGTCATCACTGCAACCGGACCCGTGCGCGGCGAAGTAGTCGACGAGGTTGCATTTTTTCTCGGTATTCCCTACGCCGCGCCGCCAGTTGGCGAACTGCGCTGGCGACCTCCGCAGCCGCCAACGCAATGGACAGACCCTCTAGAAACCACGGCAACAGGGCCGTCCTGCTGGCAAATTACGGATTCTGGAAACTCCACGTTTTTGGAAATGCTGATGGATGGCTCCGGCATGTCCAGTTTCGGCAAATGGGTCGTTAAAAACGGCGCTGGGTTGGTAGACACAGAGGTGTCCGAAGATTGCCTTACTCTAAATGTGATGACACCGAAGTTGGACCCTGCTGCTAAGCTACCAGTGATGTTGTGGATTCATGGCGGTGGGCACCAATTTGGTTCCGGTGGCGGCCTTTACCAATCTGCTACGTTACCTACCAAAGGCGTGGTGCTGGTATCCATTAATTATCGCTTAGGTTTGTATGGCTTCCTTGCACACCCTGAACTCGCCGCAGAAGATCCCAACGGGAGCACCGGGAACTATGGCATGCTCGATCAAATCGCTGCCTTGCATTGGGTTCAAGAAAACATCCGCGCTTTCGGCGGTGATCCAGATAACGTCACCATTTTTGGCGAGTCTGCCGGCGGACATTCCGTCGGACAACTGATGGCATCACCATTAGCGACAGGGCTCTTTCATAAAGCCATTGCACAAAGTGGTACCGGCTTTCAGCAATTTCAAAGCACCACTAAAAACCTTGAGCGCTTGAGCGGTTACGACGCCGGACGCTATGCCGCAAAACTCGTTGGGGTCGATGGCGAGAACGAGGTACAAGCAATGCGCAGTATGAGTCCGGAGGCCCTGCGCCCTGCCGCCATAGATCCGGAAGTGGTCAGTACGCTGCATCCGCAAATCGATGGCTATGTCCTACCGGAAGCCACCGCTCTTAATTTCGCCGCAGGAAAACAAGCCAAAGTGCCGCTAATGATCGGCAGCAACGCTGATGAAGGCTCGGTTTTGTTCTATGTCGGGCTACCCACCGTGGACGGCGGTGGGCCAACTGCACCGCAAACACTGCAGGAGTGGCAGGCTTATCTGACCGACGCGTTTGGCGATCAGGCTGATCGCATCAGTGAATTCTATGCTGTCGACACTGACAACGAAGTCACTAAGGCAGCAGAACGATTAGCCGGCGATTCGTTCTTCGGCCGCCATGCCTACTACATGGCTGAACGGCACGCGGCGATAGGCCAGCCAGTGTATCTCTACTTGTTCGAACGTCGCTCGCCTGCCCCAGACGAGACGTTGGGTGCCTCTCACGCTATGGAGCTAAGCCCTTTGTTTGGGAGCTACGTGCCGTTTTGGCCCACCGACGCCCGCGACGACGAGTTGTCCGAAGAAATGCAAACTTATTGGACCGAGTTTGCCAAAACAGGCAACCCGAATGCAGCTGAATTACCACTCTGGCCAGCATTTCAGAGCGATTCAGGTGGCGAGATCAACATGGCGATGGAAATGGTGCTCGGGCACGAGAGATCTTTTGGCAGATCCGTCGCTCGCGCGCAGCGCTACGAAGCCATGCGCGCACAACTTGCAAAGCGCGAAGCAAAAGCACGCTTGGATCCGTAACAAACATCGTCTAGCGGCGCATCATAAAGCGATACGGGAAACTGCATGACTGATAAGTAATCTCTAATGCACATGCAAATCAGCGAAAGCGCTCTGATCTGCAGAACTTAGCGATGCGGCCAGCAATGCTGGCACCGTCCACTCAGAGGCCGCCGTAAGCCGAATGGCTCTGGTTTGAAACTTGGGCTTTAGCTTTAGGGCGTTAAAATTAAGGTTAGCGGTAAATCTATTAAGCAGAAACATAAATGCCGCGTGCATGCTCGCCGCTGCGGCCTAAAATCGAACGAAGCGCGAACAGCTATTAGCCCCGCGCTTGCTTCAATCCTTCAATAAACTCCGGACCAATACCGCAGCAGCCGCCGATAATTGACGCGCCGCGTTGACGCCACTGCTCGGCAAAACCAACGAACTCAGCAACGCTCATCTCAATCTTGCCAGAGGTAACGTCGTTATCCAGAGTCCAGCCCGCGGGAATGTGCAATCGATTTGGATAGGCCCCAGTAGGTTTGTCTGTCAATTCAGACAACGATTCTAAACCTGCGGTTATAGCGGTCGGAGACGTGCAGTTAAAGAGGAAGGCATCAATCTGCAGTGACTCCAACGCTGCAACCGCATCAGCCACGGATTCGCCACTACGCAAACCCTGTCCGGGCTCCTCTGCCAAAGTCCAGGCCATCCATATTGGTTTCCGCGGCGCAATCTGCCTGGCCATAGAGGCTGCGTTCAAAGATTCGCGAATGCTCGACATGGTTTCGCAAATAAACAAATCAACATAAGGCTCTAACGCCGACACCAAATTGGCATACACCGGTCGAGCTGCCTCATCGGCAGGCACCATGTCAGGCCGATAACTTTCACCCAAAGGCGGTAAGCAACCGGCAACAAGCACCTCTTTGTCAGCCGCGTCAGCAACTTCTCGTGCCATCTTAGCGGCAAGGACGGTCAGCTCTTCGTATCGATCTGCCAACCGACTTTTACCCAGGTAGCTTGGAATGGTGGAATAGGTATTGGTAATGATGATGTCGGCACCAGCTTCAATAAAATCACGATGCACCTTAGTCACTTCATCAGGCGAATCCAACAACGCTTTTGCCGACCACATACCGGAGGAGGGCACCACACCACGACGAATCAGCTCGCCACCCAAACCACCATCAAGAATCTGCATTCGCATTGTGTCCGCTACCTTGTTTTTTGTTCGTTATCCAGATCATCCACGCCCCCTCTTGGAGCGTCGCCGTATGTCCGTTACGTGATGAGGCACTGCACGTACCATATCCAACGTCGACCATGAGCAAGTCATTATCAATAACTCACGCGCGGAAGACAGCTGCCTGACCGGGCACATACGTCGAATCTTGCCACGATACTAGCAACGCATTAGCGCCCTTGACTGCGTCGACCGACTGGTCGCCAAACCCGTTTCGGCTCCATTATCGGGACAGAGACGCCTTATAACATCAACCTACCAACCGGTTCTACACGCCACATCAAATAACCGCGCATGAGTCTAACCGTCGTACCGATAACCTTTCACGATCTGAGACCCTTGCAAGAGCGTCGACAAAAGATCACGCAAACATGCATCGCGAACGTCGGTGAAGCTTTGCCTGCGGGCAAAAACCTTTTTGCACCGCGTTAGGTACCTGAGGCGAGCTGTTGGCTTTCAGTCGATTCGCGGCAGCGCGCATTTTAATTCTCGGTCGACTTGTTGCAAAGGTTTCTTTGCTTGTTGGAGCAAAATAGTTCTTTGCGTGTTACAGCAGAGAAAATGGCTCATGAGCATTTTCTTGAGCCCAAACACCGGTAAATCCAGTTGCACCACAATAGGTGCGATAGACGTTACGTTAAATGGGAACAACGCCGTCTGCTTCGGGTGGCACGTTGAGTATCCATGCAGCGCCATAAATCTTGCGGATTTAACGCCTGCAGTCCACCGAAGATATTCTGAGAAGCGCTAGATCCCTTAAGAATCACGTCGCCGTCATCTGGCGATAACGACGTATACTCGAAGCCGACAAAAGTAGTGAGCTACCCCGGCTAGTAATACAGCTGCGCCGCCGCAGTGGTCTTTGAGCAAGCGGTGCGCGTCTCAGTTTGAGAAGCATACTCAGCAACAAATCCGCGTATATCCAGATGACGGGTGCCACGCGGAACTACTTTCGACGCATCCAGAATTCCCAACGCATTAGCTTGTTCGTGCAGAGGATGAACAGACTGATTAAAGGCATCCAAAGTGTTTAGATGTTCGGCGTGACATACCAGTTCACCTTTAGCAAACCGGAAGACCGCGTCTGGAGCGATCCGGGTTCGAAAAGAAAATGCATCTATGGAGTTGCGAGTGTGAACATGAAGATCACCAAAGTAAGCGTTATGGTCAAGCTTAAATTAAGTGCTTAGCGGGCCTCGCTAAAAAGCGGGTGATTGTCCGGTAAAAAGCTTGCAAAGTGAGCCCAGCAAGCCAGCCTACTTGCAATCGAGTATTTCTAGATAGGCCTCGCATCAATCGCGAATTGAGTAATCGTAAAACCGATTGTCTTCCTAATCTATGTATGAGCGCGCGATCAAATCGGCTGCTGCCGCATCAGGCTTAGATATACCGTTATCACGCGCTGCCGTATTTCCAAAAGCACTCTACCGCAAAACGCCCGACACGCTCTCGGTGGCGCGCCAAATGTAATTTGTCAATGGCGCCGCGCCTACAACCCCGCCCTCAACCCCTTAAAGAAACTCGTTAAAAGAGACTAAGTAAAAGGAACGCAGTAGAAAAGACGCAATAGAAAAGGCCTAATAGCTAAGGCTCCGTCGCAACGGCCTTATCGAGGAGGCTGCGATCTAAACAAGCGGCGCGACCCTGAAGGAGTGAACCGACAAACCTAAACCGAAAAGGAGCAAAGAATGTCGAAAACACGCTACGTCACCGAAATGGGAATGGGCACAGATGTGCATGGCCGAGACGCTACCAAAGCAGCGTGTCGAGCAGTGTCCGACGCAATACGCCACTCCAGCTTGAATTTCTTTAAAGCACTTGGAAAAACCCCTCACGATATGCACATCACGGTCTTAATCGGCGTACCTGAACCGAACAGCGTAGATGCCGATAAGGTGGCTGCAGAATTACCGTATGGAACGGTTACGGTGACAGTTCAACAAGGAGGATTATCCGTGCCGTCCGAGTCCGGCGACGATGCTATTACAATTGCGAACGCCGCAATTCTGGTTCATTTCTAACATTTATCTAAGTATTTTTCGGCGGTCCAAATCTAAGACGCTACGGCACTACTCGAGGGATGGGCTGAGAGGGTTGCGCATAAGGAAACTCGTCAGCAAAACCGCCCAAAGTCTTGAATAGCTCTGGATCATCACAATCCTCGGCTAATCGACGGTCAAACGAATTCCGATACTCTTCTTGGGAAGTCACCATCAAATGCCGGTAGTAGTTGGCAATGGAGATTCGCATACCAGGAATTTTGCGCGGAAAGGCACCGTGCCAAGTCGCGCCATGGAATACGATTACGGATCCCTTTGGCGCCTCCACCGGTACAGCCCGTTGCACTGCCATCGGAAACTGCGGCCGACTCGCATAACGGTGGGAGCCAGGCACATAGGCAAACGCGCCGCCTTCAAAGGTGTAATCGGTTAAACACCAATTGGTGTTCGCGGTAAGTGCGGTCCGGCCCCAAGGCAATGGCACTGCGGTTTGATCTGCATGCAAGCCCAACGATGGCCCATAGCCAAAATCGCCCTGCCATTTAACGAACGAATTATTGCTGGAAAAGCGCGTAGCTTTGGCACCAATCATATGCCGCATCAATGCCACCGCTACTGGATTAATCGCAAGATCGCGGAACATCCGATGTTCGCTACATAACTGCTGAATTAGAAACTGAGTGATTTTGGACTGATCCTCAGCCAAGCCAGAACGACGCTGAGAAGTTCCAAAGGAAACTTCGGCATGGGGGCCAAGGTCGAGGCTAAACTCACAACCGACAAGTTCCTCAGACTTTGCCAGTAAAAACTCGACCATATCGTCGAACGCGCTGAGCGGTACACCATGAACCTCCGGCGGCACCACACATAATCCGTCGACTTCGAGTTGCATGATGTATTGTTCTAGACCCAGTTCGACAATAGCCTGACTGCGCGTTGCGTGAGTCGTCGGCATGGTCTGAGGCGTGGTATTAGTCTGTGTTGGTTCTGCCATGGGACCCCTCCAAAGTCATTCGCGGATACTACGGCCTAAATATTGGCATAAGATTCGCTGGCTGTCTCACGCATCGGGCCTTAGCCTGTTGCTTGGCAGACGGGTGCAAAACAGTGGGAATAGGGGATTCAGTGCCAAAACACACAAGCTTTCGGAACAAGTCGTGGGCCTTATTTGGACGGGTACCACTCTTATGACGGAAACCCTGACACTCATCAGTGTTGCTCTATACGAGAGTACCTTGCGGCAAGGTGCCCTGTGGCTGCTTTACAATGTGCCCGGGCTACCGCCGATTTTACAAGGCATTCATATTCTCGCCATTGTGGTGCTAATAAGCGGCTTGGGTGTCGCGCACGCACATCAGGCCGGCTGGTCTATGGGCGGTATGGCAGCCCGAATCCTAGTGCAGCGGATCTGGCCGATGGCGCTGAGCGCGCTGGGTGTTTTAGCCGTCAGCGGAGCCCCTTTCATCCTTGCGCAGCCTGATCGCTATCTCTTCAACGTGATTAGCCAGTTCAAATTTTTTGCCTTAACCCTGGCTCTGACTGCAAGCACGATGTGTTTGCGCTATGGCGCTAGCCTAGCGCCTCC
>SHBD01000051.1 GCA_004212735.1 SAR116 cluster bacterium | reverse complement strand
CTAATGAATTTTGGTTTTACCGAAGAACAGAATTTACTTAGAGACCAAGTCACGCGCTTTATGACAGAGGCATGCCCGATGTCGAAGGTACGCGATTTGACTGCTTCGAACGCCTGCTTCGATGCCACGCTCTGGCAGCAAATGGCGGATTTAGGCTGGCTGGGATTAATTACGCCAGAAGCCTACGGCGGCCTGGGGCTAAAGTGGATTGATCAAATCATCGTGCTGGAAGAGACCGCGGCAGGATTGTGCCCACTGCCAGTGACATCGCAAGCTTTGACGGTAACGGCCATCTTAACCTGCGGTAGCGAAGCGCAAAAACAGCGCTGGCTGCCACAGCTGGCTGCAGGTGCGATGATTGGCGCGCTGGGTCTCTATGATGAGGCCAATTGGATTGCACCAGAGGCAATTCAAGTTACCGGCGAACATAGTGCCGATCAGATCACCTTAAACGGCAGCAAGCCATTTGTTAATGACGCGGCAGCTGCAACCCACTTGTTGCTCGCAGTGCAAAGTAATACCGGCCTGGGCCTTGCAATGATTCCAACAGAAGCAATCCGTATTTCCGCTCAACCGACTATGGACCTGACCAAGCCTATGGCTAGCGTCGACCTTACCGGGGCTTCGCTGCCGGTCGACGATTGGCTGCCGATGACTGCAGACCAGTTGGCTTATCTCTGTAATTGCGGCGCGGTCGCAACAACAGCCGAGATGGTCGGCGCAGGTGCGGCCCTTGTGCACATGACCAGCGATTACGCTAAGCAACGCGTTCAATTTGGCAAACCCATCGGTCAGTACCAAGGGGTAAAGCACCGGCTCGCTGATCTTTACGTCGATTTGGAAAGCTATCGCTCGCTGTGTTACTACGCTGCTTGGGCGATTGATGACGACCCAGACAGTCTCCCCAAAGCCGCATCATTAGCGAAAGGGTACGCTTCGGATGCCTTTGCGCAGATTGGTATCGACGGTATCGGTTTACACGGCGCGATCGGCTTTACCGCCGAATATGATGCCCAGCTTTACTTAAAGCGCTCGAAATGGGCGCGACCAATGTTTGGTGACTCGGATTTCCACTTGGATCGGGTCGCAGCGTTGGGAGGTTTATAGCCCAGCCTTCAAGAAAGAAGTTAGATAACTATAAGGATTCGTATTATGGATTTTGATTACACCTCGACCGAGCAATCTTTTCGACAGGAAGTAAAAGACTTTTTAGCAGCGAATTTGCCGCCGAAAAGCGAGCGCGACAAAAACTTTCTGACTAACTGGCTGGAAAAAGTGCGCGCTAAAGGTTGGGTTGGCTTTTCGTGGCCAAAAGCATTCGGTGGCAGCGACGGCGGCTTGATCGAACAAGCGATTCTTAAGGAAGAAATGGCCTTGGCTAAGGCACCGCCCTTAGGCACGTCAATGATGGGCCTTGCCTGGGTCGGACCTGGCATCATGGAATACGGCACAGAAGAACAGAAACAACGCTTCATTCCGGATATTTTGGATAGCAAAGTCACCTGGTGCACAGGTTACTCTGAGCCGAACCACGGCTCCGATCTGGCGGCGATCCAATGTAAAGCCGAACTTGTGGGTGACAACTATGTTGTGAACGGCCAGAAAATCTGGACTACAGGCGCGCCCTGGTCACAGTGGATTATTTTGTTGGTACGCACCGACTTCGATGTGCAGTCCAAGCACGACGGCATTACCTGTCTGTTGGTGCCAATGGACGCACCTGGCGTTGAGGTCCGGCCAATCGAAAACATGGCCGGCGACAAGCACTTTGCCGAGATCTTCTTTACCGACGTTCAGGTCCCATTAGAAAACCGCCTCGGTGCAGAGGGCGACGGCTGGAAGGTAACGGTGTCGGCTTTGGCCAATGAACGTTCCAGTATCGGAGAAGTTACCCAGATGTATGAAAAGCTGGATAAGCTCAAAAATCTGGTTCAGAACACTCGGAAACAGGGCAAGCCTGCCAGTGAGGACCCGGGTGTACGCCGCACCATTGCGCGCTTTGAGATGAAGATTGCTGCCATGAAATACAACGGGCTGCGCTTTCTCACCAAACAAATTAAGGGCGAGCCACTAACCTCTGAGACTTCCATTAACAAGCTGCATCGCGCCAGCCTGGAAATTGAAATGGACGACTTTGCAGTAGAACTCAACGGCGAAGCCGGCCTGCAATTGCGCGGTGGCGAACAAGCGGTAGATCAGGGCACTTGGTCCAAATCAGCACTGAATTGGCCAAATGTCGTGATTGGCGGTGGCACGCCGAACATTCAGCGCAACATCATTGCGGAGCGTTTGTTGGGCCAGCCCAAAGATTAACCAGACGCGGTTAGCCCCGCAGCGATTCATTCGTTTACGGGCTAACAAAACCCCTCGGGATCAACCGGTTTGCAACCTGGCCTCTCCACGGGACAGAGCCGTACGGCGGACCGAGGGCAAAGCAGCCAGGCAAACCAGCGTGAGCAATAGAAAGATTGCGCCACTGGTTTGTAGGGCGACGCCAACCCCGTAGTGATCGGCCACGTAGCTGATCGGGAAAACGCCCAAGGGCATCAATCCGTGCGACATCATATCGATGCTCATAATGCGGCCGCGCATTTCGTGCGATACGGTCATCTGGATCAGACCTCGATTCAGCGACATGTTCCAGGCGCTCAATCCGCCGATAGCGACGATCCACAGCGTTGCCCAAACTTTCTCGGTACTCAGCCCGAAAAGACTCGTAACCAGTGCCCACGCCATACAACTGAGCACTAACCAAGTTCCTTTGCGACGTAAATCGCCCTGGGTCGCCATGATCAAAGAACCGACGATGGCTCCCATGCCCATAGCAGAAATCATAAACCCGAGATCGTCGGCATGCCCGCCTAAAACGTCTTCATTAAAGGCGGGTAACAACGTATTCAGAGGCATCCCAAACAAAAACGGAATGATGGACAAGACGATCAAAGCAAATACCGGTGGATGTTCACGCACATAGCGCAACCCGTCACGCATGTCTGCCCAAGTCCCATCGCTCGTGCGCTGCTGGGCCTTACCCGGTCGGTCGATCAACAACATGGTCAGCGACGAGATTGCGTAGAGCGCGGCAATAACCAGGTAAACACTACCTACAGCCAGTGTCGAAGACTTATCGCCTTGAGCGATCCAGGCAATAAGCAAACCTGCAAACGCGGGGCCGATGATGCGAGATAAATTCCAGCCTGTGGTGTTAAGCGCCATAGCCGTAAAAATAAGCTTATCCGGCAACAGCTCAGGAACAAAAGCCTGTCGCGCCGGCATGGAAAGCGCCAGGATGCTGCCATTGAATGCGCCAAACCAGATGAAGTCCCAGAACGTGACGGCGTCACTGAAAATAATCGCCGCCATCACCAGCGTAGCCGCACAATTTAATCCTTGGGCAGCCATGATCACGCGTCGTTTGGATAGCCGATCGGCAAGGACACCGCCATACAGGGAAAACAGCACCGACGGCAGCATGAAAGAAAGGGTGACCCAGGCGAGATCCATGGTTGAGCCAGTCAGGGTATAAACCAGCCAGCCGCGAGCGATGATTTGCATATTCATCGCAAAGGAAGATCCCAAACTACCGACCCATAACCAGCGGAAATTTGGAACAGCCAAAGCACTGAAAATATCTCGACTCGCCATACGCCCCCTACGTACCCCAGTCGGACATGTTAACACAGTGGCGCCACCGGCGGGTTCTGCCTGGTTAGCGCAAGCGTATGGAAAGAAGGTCAGGTAAAGGATAAGAGAAATCAGTGAGCCTACGATCACTATCGCATCGTGACTTGGTGACTTGGTGGCTTGGTGGCTTGGTGGCTTGGTGGCTTGGTGGTTTGGTGGTTTGGACATAATTGCTTAATGCTTAGTTGCTCGGTTGCTGCGTTGCTTGCAGGCCTAACCAGCGTTGTCTCGTTCGTTCTCAGATCCGTGAGCGCACCAGCCACCGCCTCGACCCTTACTCAGGCCCAAGGTATTTATCGCCAGCAGATAAAGCTAAGGCAACGCCTAAAACATCACTAATTATTATCCCCACGGCCTCTACTCGGTTGCATAGAAGGCACGAGTCATTGACTATCTAGAAAGGGACAAACAAAGAGTGGCGAGGACCCAGTACATGACTATCATTGCTCCAGATTTAGGTATCGAAGTAAACGACTTCGTCGCCACAGTGGAAATACAGCGTCCGCCCAACAATTTTTTTGATGCGGCACTAATCGAAACCTTAGCCGCCACATTTGCGGACATGGATGCGGACCCGGGTGTCAGAGCCATCGTCTTGTGCTCGGCGGGCAAACACTTCTGCGCCGGCAACAATTACGGTGGCAAAGAGGATTCGGCCAAATCAAGCATGCCGCGCTCGGCTACGCCGCCTTCTGAAGGAAATCCGATCTACACCGCAGCGGTCAAACTGTTTGCAACCCAAACCCCAGTGATCGCGGCCATCCAGGGCGCGGCTATCGGTGGCGGCTTTGGTCTGGCTCTCATGCCAGACTTCCGCGTGGCCTGCCCTGAAGCGCGTTTTAGCGCAAACTTCGTCAAGCTGGGGTTTCATCCTGGCTTCGGTCTGACTCACACGCTGCCAAGATTGATCGGCCAACAGCAAGCCAGCTTGATGTTCCAAACAGGTAAAAGAATCGACGGCGAGGAAGCCGCGCGCATCGGCCTGATCGACCGCCTCACGAGCCAGGACAAACTGCGCGATGAAGCGCGAGCGCTGGCTTCAGAAATTGCAGAGAATGCGCCTCTCGCGGTGACATCGGTGCGTCAGACTTTGCGCGACGGCCTACCGGACGCGATCAAAAGAGCAACTGATCACGAATTCGCAGAGCAATATCGTCTGCAACAAACTGAGGATCATAAAGAAGGTATTCGAGCCGTAGCTGAACGCCGACCGGGCAACTTCGAGGGCCGCTAAACTGCCGAGCATGGTCATGCGAAGCCACTAAATAGCCGCAGCAGAAGATTGCCAGAAACGCAGACGCGTGGGTCTCAACCAATCGGCTTACTCAATCACTCAACCTCTGCCGCGAGACAGCGCGCATGTCCGCGCATGTCCGCGCATGTCCGCGTAAAGACTTACGCCGACTTGAACTGACCGACTATGCATTTTTGATGGTTAACCCACCATCAACCGGTAGCGCCACACCGGTCATGAAGCCCGCTGCGGGCAGTACGAAATTTAGCGTGCCGTGGGCAACTTCCTCAGGTTCTGCATAGCGCCCCAGCGCGATACGGCGACGCGCATAAATCGCTTTTTTGTCGTCCGGAATGGCTGCGGTCATACCTGTGTTGATTGGCCCAGGGCAGATGCAATTGACCGTAATGCCGTCAGCCCCTAACTCCACTGCCAAAGATCGGGTCAGACCAATCACTCCATGCTTGGCCGCTGTGTAAGGACTACCGAACTTTGTCGCCCCCAAACCTTCCGTAGAGGCAATATTTACAATGCGCGGGCTATCTGATCGCCGCAAATACGGCAGCGCCGCACGAATCGTCCGCATGTGCGCATCTAACAAAACCTGAAAGCCCTTTTGCCAGACGTTTTCGTAAGCGTCATCATCAATCGGCGAAGAGGCTGAAATACCCGCGTTATTGATCAGAATGTCGATGCCACCAAAATGATCTGCCACTTCGACAATGGTCGATTTAATGGCATCGCCATCGGCCAGATCAATGGTCCAGCCTCGCGCCGATTTACCCGCTGCTTGGATTTCGTCAACGACAGCAGCCAGCGGCTTCGCATTGATTTCCAAAGCCGCCACGTGGGCGCCCTGGTCAGCAAAAAGCTTTGCCGTGGCGGCGCCCATGCCACTCCCGACACCAGTCACTATCGCAACCTTTCCTTCAATAGATCGACTTAGTTCGCTAAGGCTCATACCCTTTCCCTTTGTCTGCGGCGCCTCTCAACACGCCGCCAAATTATTAGATTTCTCTGCACTGGTTTTGCTACGGCGGATTCATCCACCAACTAACGCGGTTTCGCTTGCAATCAGTCCAACAGCCGGTTCGACAGGACTAACTCAGTTAAGCGTTGGCGTCTCAGGACTAGAGGCTCCGAGGCGATACCGACAACGCTACCAGGGATGCACCTGTACTGGCAGACTGCTGTAGCCGCGAACAAAACTGGACTGGACGCGCTCTGCTTCGCCGACAACTTCGACCATGCGGAACCGCTGCATGATCTCCTCCCAGAGCACCCGCAGCTGCATTTCAGCTAGCCGGTTTCCCATACAACGATGCAGGCCGAAACCAAACGAGAGATGGTGTCGCGCATTGGGGCGATCAATCCAGAATCGATTCGGATCGGGAATCACCTCGTCGTCTCGGTTACCGGATACGTACCACATCGCCAGCTTATCGCCTTGTCGGATGGTCTCACCACCAAACTCAATATCCTTGGTTGCGGTTCGACGCATATAGGCCAGCGGAGTCTGCCAACGGATGATTTCAGACACCATATTCGGTATCAGAGTTAAGTCAGCGCGAAGCTTGGCGTACTCTTCCGGATTTTCGTTGAGTGCCAAGACGCCACCAGAAATCGAATTACGCGTGGTGTCATTACCACCGACGATCAACAGGACGAGATTCCCGAGAAACTCGAAAGGCTCCATGTCTTGAGTATCTTTACCATGCGCCAACATGGATAGCAGGTCTGGTTTTGCCGGCTCGTTAGCACGTATCTTGCGTAGATCAGTGAAATATTCCAGGCATTCCAGCAGCGCTGCGCGCCGTTCTGCTTCAGGCGTGGGCCCGCCCCCAAGCTCTCCGGAAGTGGCCATATCAGACCAATAGGTTAATTTGTTGCGCTCTTCGAACGGGAAATCGAAGATAGTAGCCAACATCTGTGTGGTCAGCTCGACTGAGACCAGATCTACCCAGTTAAAGCTTTCGCCCACAGGAAGCCTGTCTAATATATGTTGTGCGCGACTACGAATGGTGCCTTCCAGCTTGGCAAGGTTCATCGGCGCAACGACGCCCTGAACGGTTTTCCGCTGTGCGTCGTGGCGCGGTGGATCCATACCGATAAAATTCGTTAGCGCAAAATCTTCCGGTCTGTCTGGCAAGATGATGCCCGCGGCAGACGAGAAAGCGGCGTAATCTTTCTCCATCGACATAATGTCATTGAAGCGAGTCACAGACCAATACGGACCGAATAGGCTATGCTCACAATAGTGCACCGGCTTTTCGGCGCGCAGACGTGCGAAATAATCCCAATGTAAGTCGTTTTGAAATAGCGCCGGTTGGCTAACATCGATCTGCTCCAGCGGCACGCTGTAGGCATCTGCTGGCATGGCCGAACTCATTAAGTTGGCGTCAGACATGGCTTTATCCTCCTATTCTGCCTGCAAAATCCGCGTCGCCCCCTTGCGCGCAAATGTTTCCAGCATCACTTCGTGGAAACAGGACTTTGGCTTTTTCCTGCTTCGTACCCTACACCCAAGCGACAAATCTTGCGACTGAGGATAAACAGCCAACGGAAAGCCTCATAAAGTCCACAGCCGGCTGAAAGCTTCACATTTACATTTTGTTGCGATGATTCCACCCACACAAGACAGATTTGGCCCGAACGACGGCAAGCAGTCGACTCATCTTGTGGCATGCCGGGCACTTTTCGCG
>SHBD01000050.1 GCA_004212735.1 SAR116 cluster bacterium | reverse complement strand
CCGTGGAAACAGTCACTTGAACCACGGTCCACGGACCTTGAAGCTTGGAAAATGGTGCCCGGGGGCGGAGGTTCGATGCCGAGATCCGCGCTAGACCCTCTTCGGTCTTTGCACCAGTGCTGCCCCCGCCATGGAGACGGCAGCGGCCATTCTTCTTGTTGGCAGGACGCTGGCACGCGGTCCCCCGACGTGTCTTCGCACCGCACCGCTGCCCCGGCCAATCCGGTCCGAACCGCCACTCGATACCAATGGTTACATTGTCTTTTATCAGCATGAATAACACCCCGCTTATGAGGTGTTATTATACCGCGAACCGAGCGGCGATTCGAGGTGGGTGAAGCTTAGTTGCAAACGGAATTTCCACGGTTCGCGAGCCGCAAAACTCGGAGCTTTATCAGCGACAAGGGTCGGCCGTGGCCAGGTTTTGCAGCAAAGCCAACACGCATCATCGCCTTTTCGGGAAGGCCATTTCTGGTTTGTAGCCAGCGAAGGAATCCAGCGTCTGACGGTTGCACTGTTCCTGAAGGTCTGTACCGGGTTGAACCGCCGTGGCGACAGGGTAGGCGGCGCGATAGCCCGCTGTGCGGTCATTATCCTCCATGGCGATGGTGGCGATGCCGGCGACAATGCCTCCCTGGCGTTCGACAAGGCGAATGGCACCGTCCATCGTCCCGCCTGTCTCGATCCATTGATCAACCAGAAGAACCCGGGTTCCGGCGGCAAAGGCCGGTGTGCGCATTTCCATGTCCTGTGTCCGGCCTGAATAGTTGGTGAAAGACACCGCGTCTGTATCCACGCAGAGTTTGCCGGCCTTGCGGATCGGCAGGAATCCCACACCAATCCGTGTCGCGAGCGCGGCGCCAAGAACGAACCCCATTGCATCGAGACCGGCTACGAGGTCGCAGTCGACACCTTCGAGATCAGCCGTGAGATCATCGAGAAGCTGCGTAAATGCATCGCTGTTAATGTAAATCGAAGTCGGGTCCAGCCAGGCGAATTTCTCGCCCTTGGTGTTCGGCGACATAATGTCGAGATACCAACGCGTGTTTCTTGTGTCAGTCATGATGTTTCCCCATGTCACGGCATACATCGACAAGTTGCGACAAGCGCGCCGGGTCGATGTTGTAGAAGTCGTTTTCAAAATTGATTCCTGTGGCGACCATGAAACAGTCGACCATGTCATAGTCGGTGGCGTTGTCCGGTGTGATTCCAGAGGCAAGGGCAATTGGGCGATCGGGCAGGGCGCCGCGAAAATCTTCCAGCTTCCCACGGTCGGCAGATTGTCCCGTGGCGATGCCAGATGTGGTCACCACGTCCATAAAACTCCCTGCGATGCCGGCAGCGCGCGCGTAATCCTTCGGGTCGACTGGACGCTGCTTCTTGAAAGCTGTGCCGCCGAAATAGAGCCCCTCCCAGCCACCAGCCGTGCGCGTCGCGGCAATGTTGTCGGCTTCTTTCTGAGTGACGGCGCTCTCGTCAATTCGAGCATCATCAGCCCAGTAAGCATCGATTCTCACGCCGCGCAAGCCTAACTCTGCAAGAATGGGAAAGGCTTTCAAACCGGTCACGGCAAGGAAATTTACCCCGATCCAGAAATCCGGGTACCTGCCTCGAATCGCTTCGAGAACAGGCAGGAAAGGTTCAATTCCGAAATCATGGTTGATCAGGAAACACCCTTTCAGCCCGGCATCAATGATATGGTCGATATTGGCTGCTGTGCGGGCGTCGTCCAGAACATGAATGACGGGAAGGATGACAGGTCCGGAACATTGGAAAATTGTATGAAAATCAGTTCGTCGCATAATTTATATCCGGATTCGATCAGCTGTAATGGCGATACTAAAATCTCACCAGCATTGTGCAAAATCAGCACATCTTGAAAGGCCCCTAATCTCCTAAAATGTCTAGTAATCCTTTACAGAACGGTAAAACTATTGATGTTAGGTTGTAAACAGCGACCCAAAGAGGCGCGGCATAATCAAGGGAGTAAACAAATGAAACCTACTGAAAATTTTCTTAGCTCGAAGCTTTCCCGGCGCAAGGCGCTCGTTTACGGCGCAGCCACCGCGTTGTCGACCCCCTTTGTCTCACGCGCCTGGGCCGCGCCGACGGAAATCAACATGTTGGCTTGGTACGGTCACGGCGAGCCAGACATCGTTGCCGAGTTCGAGGCTGCGAACAACGTCAAGTTCAAGCCGAAATACTATGCCGGCGGCGACAACATGCTGGGGTTGATCGCGCAGTCGCCCCCAGGCACCTATGACGTCATTCTTTCGGATGGCGAGTTTGTGCAGCAGTTGAATGCGGCCGGATATATCGAAGAGCTTGAAGCGGCCGACTATCCGTTCGATGACATGCTGTATGAGGATTTCACGAAGTTTCCCGGGCATTGGGCCGATGGCAAGCTGTATTCGATGATGGTCCGTTTTGGTCATCTTGGCGTGTCCTACAACAAGAACGCCATTACGGTCGAAGAAGCGATGAGCTATTCCTGCTTCTGGAAGCCCGAAGTGCAGGGCAAGGTCGGGCATTTTGACTGGCACCTTCCCAGCCTCGGCATGATAAGCCTTTATAACGGTAACGGTGCAGGACTGTGGGACCTGACGGATGACAAATGGGGCGCTGTCCAGGACACGACCCTGTCGCTCCGTCCGCAGGTTGGAGGATATTTCGACTATGGCGGAACATTCAACTCGCTCAAGAATGGCGAGATGCTGGCCATGTGCGGTATCGGTGACTGGATCACCGGTGTTCTGGAAAAGGACGGCGCGCCCGTCGGTTCCGTTGTACCGAAAGAAGGCGGCATCCAGTGGACCGAGTCCTACTGCATCGGCAAGGGCTCGGAGAAGGCCGACATCGTGAAGAAATTCATCCAGTACATGCTTTCAGCTGAAGGTCAGGTTAAATCGGCGCAGATGGCGGCCTATCCCGGCTTTGCCATTACCAAGAGCGGCCGTGCCAAGCTGATCGAGGTCGACCGTGCCGAAGCCGAGCGTACAGGCCAGATCGACGGTATGCCGAACGATCCGGTCACTCTGGTCAAGGAGGGCCGCATCCACTACCGGAACATTCCGGTGCAGCAGACGCTTGAAGATTGGAACGACTTCTGGTCCGAATACAAGAACGCCTGAGTGGATGTTTCGACTGAAGGGAGGACGGCGGTTGCCGCCGTCCGTCCCATGACCGGTACGCGACAGCTCGGCTGACCATGTGATGACAGAATCCGATTCCTCAAGGCCCACGACACCCACCGTGCGCACATTTTCGATTTTCAAGCAGACATTCAGGCTGCCCATTGTCTTGTGGCAGTCGCTGTTCTTCATCGGCCCGCTGTGTTTCACAGTGGCGATGTCCTTCTTCATTGTTCGCAACTACCGGATGCAAGAAGACTTCGTGATGAAGAACTGGGCCAAGATGCTTGGCCGCGACTATTTCTGGGACAGCTATTTTCTGACCTGGGGACTTGCTGGCATTGGCACCATTGTGACCATGACAGTTGCGTTTCCTGCCGCCTACACGCTGGCTTTCAAGGTCAGCGAGACGGTCCGGCGCTGGGCGATCTTCATGCTCATCATTCCGTTCTTCACCAGCTATCTCGTGCGGATTTTCTCCTGGTATGTAATCCTTGCCGAAAGCGGGGTGATCAATGCAGGCCTCAGCTATCTTGGGCTTGGACCCTTTGTCATGCTGAACACCAAGTTCGGCACGGTTGTTGGCTATATGACCTTGACACTGCCGCTTGTCATCATCCTGCAGACCTTCGCACTTTCAAATGTCGACAGGTCACTTGTAGAAGCGGCTTTCAATCTGGGCTGCCGGCCGTTCAGAACGATCTATCGCGTCATTCTGCCGATGGCACGGACAGGCCTGATCATTGCGGCAGTGTTCTGTTTCATCCTGTCCTTCGGTGACTTTGTCAGCCCCTATTATCTGGGTGGATCAAAACCGCCGACACTGCCGATCCTGATTGTCGATACGGTCAAATCGGGCCAGCAATGGCCTCGTGCCGCCGTGGTGGCCGTCGTCATGATGGTGACGCTGTTTGTGGTGGCTTTCGCTGGCATTATGGCCGCTTACAGGCGGAGGGTCGGATGACAGACAACCGCACTCTGCGATGGTTCCTTTTCGCCTATCTGGCGCTGGTATTCGTGTTTATCTTCGCGCCGATATTCTTCAGCGTGGTCTTCTCGTTCAATTCGGACAGGTTCCCGACCATCCCGCTCGGCAACTTCACGCTGAAATGGTACCAGACAGTCTGGAATGACCCTGATGTATGGGAGGCGGCGCGGACCAGTCTGACAGTTTCGCTGTCAACGGCAACCATCGCAACGGCGCTTGGCTTTGCCACTGCCTATACTGATTACCGCTACAGTTTCCGTCTAAAGCCGATTTATCTCGGTCTTGTGCTGCTGCCGCCGACAATACCGCTGATCATCATGGCGCTGGCCATGCTTGCCTGGTTCGCGAAGCTCGGCATTTCAGGTCAGGTGATGTCGATTATCATCGCCCATAGCGTTCTGACCGCCCCGTTTGCGATGGCAATCATCCGTCTCCGTCTAAGCCAGATGGATCCAAGCCTTGAAGCAGCAGCGTGGAATCTGGGGGCGAATGAGTGGAGCGCCATGCGCCGTGTCATTGTGCCATTCTGCAGGCCGGCGATCATCTCGTCTTTCTGTCTGACCGCGGCCGTGTCCTTTGATGAATTTGCCATCTCCTGGTTTGTCTCGGGGCTTAACAAGACAATTCCGGTGATCATTCTTGAAATTGTCACCGGCAATATCGACCCGCAGGTCAACGCGATCGGAAGTTTTGTGTTTCTCGTCTCGATGACGCTGGTGATCATCGCCCAGGTGGTGTTGATGACACGTCGCAAGAAGGAAAATTGATATCATGGTGGCTCCCCTTGTCGAATTCAGGTCGGTGGTCAAACGCTTTGACGATTTTGTGGCCGTTGAAGATGTGAATTTCACCATCGATGCTGGTGAGTTTGTCGCCATCATGGGACCGTCCGGTTGCGGCAAGACGACGACGTTGCGGATGCTGGCCGGGCTTGAAGCGCCATCAGAAGGCAATATCCTGATGGATGGCCGGGTGATGAATGATGTCCCGGCCCATGAGCGTGACACGCCGCTGGTATGGCAGTCACTGGCATTGTTTCCGTTCCTAACAGCGCGTGAAAATGTCGAATTCGGACTGCAGATGCGGGGCGTGGGGGCTGCTGAGTGCCGACGGCGGGCGCTTGAATGGCTGGACCGCATGGAGATTTCGGAATTTGCCGAGCGGGATATCGCCAGTCTTTCCGGAGGCCAGAAACAACGGGTCGCGCTGGCGCGCTCACTGGTCATCGAGCCAAGAATTCTGCTTCTGGATGAGCCGCTTTCGGCACTCGACGCCAATCTTGTCATTCGCATGCAATCTGTCCTGACAAGGTTGCAGCGCGAGCTTGGGATTACGTTTGTCTATGTGACGCATTCACAGTCTGAAGCCTTTGCCATGGCAGACCGTGTCGTCATCATGTCGCGCGGGCACATATCGCAGATCGGGTCACCGAAGGATATATATCGCGCCCCGGCGAACCGCTTTGTTGCCGAATTTGTCGGACGGAACAACATCATCGCGGGCGCGGTCACCAAGACCGCGGCGAAGACGGTGACGATCGAAGGCAGCCTTGGAAGTTTCACCGTTCAGACGGGACAGCACGATGCACCCCGCAAGGGGGATGTGGCGCGCTTTGTTGTTGCTGCCGATCTTGCCCAGATTTCGGTAAAGAAGCCAAAGTCAGCCAATGTCATTCCATGCTCTCTGATTTCTGAGGAATTTATCGGCTCTATCGTGACTTTGTTTCTTGAGGCGGAGGATGGCAGCGAGCTGAAGGTACAGCTGCAAGAGCGTGAACTGTCTAAAGTGGATCTGAAATCGGCGACCACGACCTATCTCAGCTGGGCTGACGAGCATGGCCATTATATTGGTGTGGATTGATACCTTACGAGATCAACAAGGACGGCAGTGAGGCAAGGATGATACAGAACCCGATCCCATGGCCAAACGGCGCGCGATGCGCTTGTGTGGTGTCCTTTGATATGGACGCAGACAGTCTGATCCACATTGCAAGGCCCGATGACGCGCATGACCGGCTCTATCCGATCAGCATGGGTCGCTATGGCCCGAATGTGGCCATTCCGCGTATTCTCGAAACCTATCGGCGCCTTGGCATTCAGCAGTCCTTTTTTCTTCCGGGCTGGTGCGTTGAAACATATCCGAAAGCTGTCGAGGCGATCCTTGAAGGTGGTCATGAAATCGGCCATCACGGGTATTTGCATGAAGATCCGATCGAGGCGCCTGACCAGCGTTACTGGTTCGAGCGTGCGCTCGCTGCCTACCAAAAATACTGCGGTGGCAAGCCATCGGGATACCGGGCTCCGGTGTACAATATCAATCAGGAGGTCGTTGATCTGCTGGTCGAGCACGGGTTCCGGTATGAATCATCGATGATGGCGGACGACATTCCCTATCGTGTCGAGACTGTGAAGGGCGGGTTCTGGGAAATGCCGGTGCATTGGGGCACTGATGACTGGCCACCTTTCGCGCATTATGCCGAGATCGGTTATATGATGCCTTTAAAGGCGCCTTCGACAGGCCTGAACGCTTTCTGGGAAGAATTTGACGCAGCCTACGAGGCCGGCGGGTTCTTCATGCTGATCGTCCATCCATTCCTGACCGGCAGGCTCGCAAGGTGGCGCCAGGTTGATGCATGGCTGGAGGAAACGCTCCGGACCAAGGATGTGTGGTTTGCGCGGCTTGATCAGATTGCAGATCATCTGGATGGGCTTGTTGCCCGTGCGGAATACAGCCCGCGGGTGGAAAGGCTGCCATATTACAGCGGCCCTCAGGGCGGCTGAACCAGAGACTGGAGCAGGAGAATCTCATGTTAAAGGAAACCGATCTGCAGATGCTCAGGATCGCCTACGAGGAAGCGCGGCTAGGCTTTGACGAGGGGGGATGCCCCATCGGTTCTGTGCTGGCGCGTGGCGGTGAAGAAGTGTCGCGCGGCCACAACCAGCGCGTCCAGCAGGGAGACCCGATCGCGCATGGCGAGATGGATGCCTTGCGCAAGGCCGGGCGGCAGAAAACCTATCGTGACACGGTTCTTTATACGACCCTAAGTCCCTGCATGATGTGCAGCGGTACCATCGTTCAGTTCGGCATCCCGCGCGTCGTTGTGGGCGAGAACACCACATTTGGCGGGAATGAAGAATTCCTCCGCCAGCATGGGATCGAAGTGGTGATTGCTGACGACAAGGACTGTATAGCGTTGATGGAGAAATTTATCCATGAAAAGCCAGAGCTTTGGGCTGAGGATATTGCGGAAGACTGATTAAAGAGCTAACGCCCCCTGTTCACCCGTTCGCGGAACAAGCATTGGACACCCCTTTTGTCCTCTGATCAATTAGATCCAGATCCGGCAACCAGCCCCAGTAACCCCGGTTCGGCGCCCGCGAGGCGGGAGCCGCGAAGCTTTAACCGCGAGACGCTGTCCCCGGACCACGGCCCATGGCTGTTATCCAGACTGTTATCCAAAATAGGGCGTTGGTTGACAGGTGCGAACCTTTACCACAATTGAAATTGATTGCAGCGAGCGTGTGAAAAAGAGATATTTAGGAAAAATATTTTACATAGATAGGGTAGAATGATGACTGATGA